>DATHMA010000126.1:0-55553 GCA_035487555.1 Bradyrhizobium sp.
CCCGCGAGGCGACGGAGGCTATCAAGCCCGGCACTCCGGGGAGAGCACGGAATAAGCCCGTAAACCATCGCGCAGGGAATGCCGGACTGTTTCGGCGAACCTGTAGTGACTAACTCGCGTGATTTCTACCTTTGCACGCGAGGCTGCGGGTGCGCAAAGCATCCGGCATTCCCTGCGCCCTCTCAGTACTCGAGGGCAGACGGCTCGCACAGCCCGGGGCCTTTCGGTCCGCGGGAATGCACGCATCTGTCATCCGCTCTTTGACAGGTTTATCGGCTTATCGCCTCAGTTGCGGGATACCCGCGGCCAATTTCGCGCGCATGGCCAGTCGCCAGCAAATACGCGTTACCGAAAACGCTGCGCGGCACACCGATTGTGCCGATAGCCTCATCTATTTCGGCGGCGACTGTCACGTGGTGCGCGCCGGCGGTTGAACCAGGAGAATACGCTTCAGCCAGCCGTCGCCCCCTTGAGGCTCGGGCACGCTCAGCCGGTTGCCTCTCGCATCATGGTCTTGAGTAGCTCCGCAAGCACACTCGCAATCGCGCTCGTGCCGCGCTCATGACCGATCAATATCAGGGCCTGGGCGTCGTGAGCGAGTTCGCGGACGGGAACGTAGACGAGCCTGTTGGCACGGCGTTCAAATTCAATGTCAAACGGCGTCAGAAACGTAATGCCGTTGTTCAGGATGGCCGCGTGGCGCATGATTTCGATCGCGTTGGTCTCAATCGCCGGCTGCAGGTCGATCGCTGCACGCGTGAAGGCGGCATCGAGATACGGCCTGATGGCGCTGCTTTCGTCCGCGATCACGAGCGGGTAGTCGATGCAATCACTGAGGCGGATGTTGGCACATTTGGCAAGCGGGTGGTTCGGCGCCATCACCGCACCGAGCCGGCCGACGGCACGCGCCAGGACCTTGAGATTGCTATCCTTGGCAAAGTCGAAGCCGATTCCGAGGTCGGCCTCGCCGTTGGCAACCGCCGCCTGGATTTCCACGCCGGTGTTGAAGAGCGTGAGGCTGAGCTTAACTCTGGGATTGGCGATGCGGAATTCCTTCACCGTGCCCGGAACAAGATTTGATGCCAGCCCGCTCATCATCGCGACCGTGATTTCTCCCCGCCGCAGGCCCTTCAACTCCTCGATCTTGGCCTGCGCACGCGTCAATTCCTTCAGCGTCTGGCGGACATGGCCGATCAGCACTTCGCCCGCCGCGGTCAGGATCAGTTTTTTCGGAAGCCGTTGAAAAATCGGCGTCCCCAACTGCGTTTCCAGTGCCAGGATCTGGCGGCTGATCGCGGAGGCGGCGACATTGAGATGGTTCGCCGCCATCCGGATCGAGCCGGTGCGCGCGACTTCATCGACATAGTTCAACAATCGGCTGTGCAGCATTATCGTTCCGGTCCCCGCCTGCAAATGCTCCACAGTCAGGATGGCCGCACGTTGCCTAAAAGGCAACAGGTCTGCCGAATCAAAGCGCTTTCAAGCGATGCAGTAGGCGTGCAACATCGGTCAAAGCCAGGCCAATTCGCGGGCAGGTGTCCGCTTCAAATTTCGGTTCAACGGATGGCCCTCAAATCTCGCTGGTGGTGGGATCTCACGACCCGCGACTTCGCCACACTTGATGCGGAGCGGTCGGTCGCGATCGTTCCGGTCGGTGCTGTCGAGCAGCACGGACCGCATCTGCCGGTCGGAGTCGATGCCGCTATCAATGCGGGCATCGTGGCCCGCACCGTCGAGCTGCTGCCTCAGCACTGTCCGGCGCTGGTGCTGCCGATGACCTCGGTCGGAAAATCCGACGAGCATCTTTCGTTTCCCGGCACGCTGACTCTGTCCTACGAGACGCTGGGACGGGTCTGGTACGAGCTTGGCGAGAGCGTGCATCGCGCCGGCTTGCGCAAGATCCTGTTCTTCAATTCCCATGGTGGCCAACCGCAATTGCTCGAGATTGTGTGCCGCGACCTACGCGTCAAACGCGGCATGTTCGCCGTTTGCGCGATATGGCCGCGGCTCATTGACATGACCGACCTGGTCGACGTCGCCGAGATCAGCCACGGCATCCACGGCGGCCAAATCGAGACCAGCATGATGCTGCATCTGCATCCCGAGCTGGTGGATATGACGCGCGCCGATAACTTCGTGCCGGTGACCGTCCAGATCGAGCGCGAGGCGCAATTGCTGGGCGGCGGCGCCGCCCATTTCGGCTGGCAGGCGCAGGATCTGCATCCGGCCGGGGTTTGCGGCAATGCCGCGAAGGCCACCGCGGAGCTCGGCAGGGAACTGGTGGAGCGCGCTGCGCGCGGGCTCGTGCGCCTGGTC
The DNA here is from genome assembly GCA_035487555.1 of Bradyrhizobium sp. Taxonomy (GTDB): domain Bacteria; phylum Pseudomonadota; class Alphaproteobacteria; order Rhizobiales; family Xanthobacteraceae; genus Bradyrhizobium. Next base: position 2,317 of record DATHMA010000126.1, read on the forward strand.
GAAGAGATCGGCAATTTTCCGCTGTCGCGGCTGGCGACGGGCACCGCGTTCGACGGGGCGTGACGGACGCCGATAGAGGAGTCATTGCATGCCGTTCAGTGTTACCGCGCTCGCGCAAGCCAAGGCGTTCCGAATTTCGCCGAAGGACACCAATTATTTCGTGATGCTGTTCGACCAGGCGACCGACAGGATCGACAATATCTTCGTGATCGAGATTTTTCGGCCCGGCGGCGCGACGCCACCGAACGAACATGCCGCCGCGCACGAGTTCTTCCATGTGCTGCATGGCGAGGGGGTGGCACGCTGCGACGGCAAGGCGGTGCCGATCTGCAAGGGCGACTCGCTCTTGCTGCATCCGGGATCAGAGCACGTAATCGAGAATACTGGCGCCGGAAAGCTCTACACCTTGACCGTGATGACGCCAAATGAAGGCTTTGCCGAACTGATCCGCGGCGGCGACTGCGTCGAGCTCGACGCGGACGACATCCGCGTCCTTCAGGGAATTTGAGCTATGGACGCGATGCCGCGCCCCGACCGGAGCGACGAGGACTTGCGGCCTCTCGGGCCGAGCGCGCGCAATCGCTGGATGGTGTCGGAGGAGACCGCCAATCTCGTGCGACCGCCGGTCGAGCCCCGGCCACTGACCGTGAAAACGGAAGATAAGAGCGTCACCTTCGATCTTGCGCGCGCGGCCGCCATTGTCGTCGATATGCAGAATGACTTCTGCCATCCGGACGGATGGCTCGCGCATATGGGAGTTGATGTGACGCCGGCGCGCGCGCCGATCACGCCGCTGCGGCGTCTGTTGCCGGCGTTGCGCGACCACGACGTGCCGGTGATCTGGCTCAATTGGGGCAACCGGCCGGACCGGCTCAACCTCAGCCCCGCGCTGTTGCATGTCTACAAACCGAGCGGCGCCGGCATTGGGCTTGGCGATGCCTTGCCGGGCTCGGGTGCAAGGGTGCTGGAGCGCGGAAGCTGGTCGGCGTCGATCGTGGACGAATTGACGCCGGCCGCCTCGGATATCCATGTCGCGAAATACCGGATGTCGGGTTTTCAGGATACGGAGCTCGACAGCATCCTGCGCAACCTCGGCGTGACCACCTTGCTGTTCGCCGGCGTCAATGCCGATCAGTGCGTGCTTTGCACGCTGCAGGATGCCAATTTTCGCGGTTATGACTGCCTACTTGTGGAGGATTGTGTGGCGACCACTTCGCCGGACTATTGCATGGCCGCGACCCTCTACAATGTTCGCCAGTGTTTTGGTTTTGTCGTCGGATCGAATGTGATTGCGGCAAGTCTCACGCAAGCGGTGACCTCAGGTGAATGATCTGTCGTTGAATGCGCTCGATCGGCTGATCGCCGACCTCGGCGATATTCCCGTCGTGACCGATCCGAAGGTCGTGCGCCGGCGCTCACGCGACTTCTTCTGGTACAGCCCGGTCCTGAACGAACAGCTCGATGGCAAATCAGCCGATCTGATCGTCGCTCCCCGCGATGAGACCGATGTCGTCCGCACCGCGGCGGCCTGCGCGCGCCATCGCGTGCCCGTGACGGTGCGGGCAGGGGGCACCGGCAATTACGGGCAGGCGGTGCCGCTGAAGGGCGGCGTGCTGCTGGATATGACCGCGCTGACCGAAATCGAGTGGATCAGGCCGGGCGCCTTGCGCGTCGGCGCCGGCGCCAAGATGAACGTGATCGACGCTGAGACGCAAGTCCACGGTTTCGAGCTGCGGATGCACCCTTCCACCAAGCGCACTGCGACCATCGGCGGCTTCGTTGCCGGCGGCTCGGGCGGCATCGGCTCGGTCACATACGGCGGCCTCCGCGAGGGCGGCAACATCCTGGCCGCGCGCATCGTCACCGTGGAGGAGGAACCGCGGTTGATCGAGCTGCGCGGCGACGCTGCACAGAAGATCAACCGCGCCTATGGCACGACCGGCATCATCACAGCGCTGGAAATGCCGCTGTCGCCTGCCTGGACGTGGTTCGATGTCGTCGTGGTGTTCGACGATTTCATGGAGGCGGCCGCATTCGGTCTCGAGGCGGCGCTTTCCGACGGCATTGTCAAGAAACTGCTCACGCCCATCACCTGGCCGCTGCCGTCCTATTTCGGCGCGCTGCGTCCCCATTGTCCGGATGGCAAGAGCATTCTGATTGCAATGATCGCCGAGCCTTCCCTGGAAAGTTTCAAGTCGCTGCTCGGTCGGCGCGGCACCATCACGCTTGAAATGCCGACCGACGACAGTCCCGGCCAGGTCCCGCTCTATGAATATAGCTGGAACCACACCACGCTGCAGGTGCTGAAGGCCGACCGCTCCGTGACCTACCTGCAATGTCTTTATCCGCACGACCGCCTGCTGGAGAAGGTCGCGGAAATGCGCGAGCTGTTTCCGGACGAAGTGCTGCAGCATCTGGAGTTCATCCGTTTCGGCGGCCGCGTCACTTGCAGCGGGTTGCCCGTCGTGCGCTACACGAACGCCGATCGCCTCAACGAGATCATCCGGCTGCACGAAGAGCGCGGGGTCTATATCGCCAACCCGCATGTCTTTACCGTCGAGGACGGTAGCCGCTACAAGCGCGCCGATGCCGATCAACTCGGCTTCAAGCGTGAGGTCGATCCCTACGGCCTGCTCAATCCCGGCAAGATGCGGAGTTTCGTGAGCGCAAGGCCCTGAAGATGCGCGTGCTCTACGTGTATTGCCATCCGCTTGACGATAGTTTTCATGCCGCCATTCGCAAGGAGGCGCTGGCCGGACTTGCGGAGGCGGGCCACGAAGTCGATCTGCTCGATCTCTATGCCGAGGGCTTCGACCCCGTGCTGACGGCCGAACGCCGGCGCGACTACCACGACCCCGAGCGCAACCTGCGCAACAATGAGGCCTATGTCCAACGGCTGATGGCCGCCAGCGCCCTGGTCGTGCAGTTTCCGACCTGGTCGTTCGGGCCGCCGGCGATGCTCAAGGGCTGGTTCGATCGCATGTTCGGTCCCGGCATCGCGCTGGATCTCTCCGATCCCGGCCATGCCAGGCCGATGCTGCAACATATCGAGCGCATCATCGGCATTGCGACCTATGGCCGGCCGCGCTGGCAGGCGATCGGCATGGCCGATCCGCCGCGCAAGATCATCAAGCGATATCTGCCCTGGTTCACAGGCGGCAAGGCGCGCGTGCGCTACTACGCGCTCTACCATATGAACGTTGCCACGGCGGAAAAGCGCGGCCGCTTTCTTGCAAAGGTCGGGCGGGAGATGCGCCGGTTCTAGCGCTCATGCGGGCGCCGCCGCGACGGCCTCGACCTCGACGACGAATTCCGGACGCGTGAATCCGGATACGATCATCAGCGTGGACGCTGGCGCCGTCTCGGAAAACTGCCGGTCCCGCACGCGCATGTAACCCTGCATGTGCTCGCGGCCCGTCACATAGGCATTCAGGCGAACCACGTTCTCCAGCGTCATCCCGTCCTCGGCGAGGATCGCCGCGATATTGGCAAAACAAAGCGCAGCCTGGGCTTCGCAATCCGCCGGAACCTGCTCGTCAGAATCGATGCCGAGCTGGCCCGAGGTGAAGACCAACCTGTAACCGGCCGGCACGGCAATGCCGTGGCTGTAGCGTGCAAAGGGCGCCCGGATCGAGGATGGTGAGAGAACGCGCAAGACGAACGCTCCGGTTGCAGGAAGATTGTCCGATGCTAGGCTAGTCTGGAGGCTCGCGTCATCGGAAAAATTGGAGATCCGCTGTGGCGCGCATGGCCAATGATCGCGCCGGTTGCCCATGAAAGTGGCGTTGCCTGGAAGGCAACGGATTGCTCGAATAAAAATGCTTTGAGGCGACAGCTCGCCTGTGCATCCTGAACCCGCAACGTCTCCAGCACAGCGCTCGCCGGCCACCCCGGCGTAATATCAATATGAGGGGTCAATTCCGATGGCGATGAAGAGTCTGTCCCGAATGATCGCAACCACCCTGGCGGGGACTGCTGCGTTGGCCCTGTCGCTCACCTCGGCGCTGGCCGCCGACAAGGTGACCTTCCTGACAAGCTGGTTCGCGCAAGCAGAACATGGCGGTTTCTACCAGGCCAAGGCGACCGGGCTTTACGACAAGGCCGGTCTCGACGTGACTATCAAGATGGGCGGCCCGCAGGTGAACGGCTCGCAGCTCCTGCTCGCCGGCGAAGCCGATTTCATCATGGGCTACGACATCCAGGTCCTCAAAGGGCGTGAGCAGAACCTGCCGCTGGTGACGGTCGCTTCCTCGTTCCAGTTCGACCTGCAGGGGATCATGACCCATGATGATGTGGCTGATCTTGCCGCGCTCAAGGGGCGCCCGATCCTGATCGCCGGCTCGTCGCGCGTGACGTTCTGGCCCTGGCTGCGCGCCAAATATGGCTATACTGACGACCAGATCCGTCCCTACACCTTCAACTTGCAGCCCTTCTTCGCCGACAAGACCATGGCGCAACAGGCCTATCCTTCGTCCGAGCCGTACCAGGCCGAGCAGCAGAACGAGAAGGTGAAATTCTTCCTGCTCGCCGATGGTGGCTATCCGCCCTATGGTTCAACCATCGTCACGACCGAGAAGATGATCGCCGAAAAACCCGATGTGGTGGCGCGCTTCGTCAAGGCCTCACTGGAAGGTTGGCTCGATTACATGAAGAATCCGGCGCCGGCCAATGCCCTGATCAAGGCCGACAACACCAAGATGACCGATGGGCAGATCGAATTCGCACTTCAAAAAATGAAGGAGATGAAGGCGATTGACCGCGGCGATGCCGCCACGCTTGGTGTCGGCATCATCACCGCCGGCCGCTACAAGCAGATTTATGATTTCCTGGTCGCGGGCGAGTTGATCGACCCGAAGGTCGACTGGCACAAGGCCTTTGACGATCGTTTCGTGAAGGATCTGAAGATCGGCGTGAAATAGGGAAGCCGGAATGAACGCGCTGTTGCCCGGTGAGCCGCTCGACGAGAACGCCAGGCCGATGACAGCTCCCGGTGAGCGGCCGCCGGCCGTCGAGGTTTTGTCCGCCGAGAAGGTCTTTGCCAACGGTACGCGGGGGCTGGCGCCGATCGACCTCGCCATCGCCGATGGCGAATTCCTGACCCTGATCGGTCCGTCCGGCTGCGGCAAGAGCACATTGCTCAAGCTGATCGCCAACCTCATCGAGCCTTCCGACGGTCGGCTGCTCTGGTGGCGCGGCGATTTCGCGCGGGTGGGGCAGGAAAGCAGGCGCCTTGCCTTCGTGTTCCAGGAGCCGACTTTGATGCCGTGGGCCCGGGTCGAAGCCAATGTCCGGCTGCCGCTGGAGCTCGCCGACATGCCGAGGGCCAAGGCGGATCCACTGGTCGCGGATGCGGTCGCGCGCGTCGGCCTGTCGGCGTTCAACCGGCACTTTCCGCGCCAGTTATCCGGCGGCATGAAGATGCGCGTCTCGATCGCGCGCGCCCTGGTGACGAACCCCAATCTGCTCCTGATGGACGAGCCGTTCGGCGCGCTGGACGAGTTCACCCGCAACAAGCTCGACGACGATCTCGTTAGACTGTGGTGGGAGCGCAAGCTGACCACCGTCTTCGTGACGCATTCGATCTACGAGGCGGTGTTTCTCTCGACCCGCATCGTCGTGATGGCGGCAAATCCCGGACGCATCTTCCGCACCATGACCATCGACCAGACGCAGCCGCGCGATCGGGGATTTCGCGACAGCCCGAAATTCGCCGCCTACTGCCGCGAATTGTCGACCTGGCTCGCCGAAGCGTCGCTGCCGTCGGCCAGGGGAGATGCATCGTGAGGCCGCTCTTCGAATCCGAAGCTTTTGTGCGGGTCGCGGCTCCCGTCGCGGTCGGAATCGTGCTTTTCGCGCTGTGGGAGGTCGGCTTCCGGCTGGCGTCCGTTCCCGTCTATCTGTTTCCGAAGCCGAGCGATATCTTCGCAAGCTTCGTGCACAATGGTCCTTCGCTCTTGCGTGCGCTCCTGGTGACCCTGCGCGTGACCCTTCAGGCCTTCGTGGCGGCCGTGGTCCTGGGTACGCTGGTCGCGTTCATGTTCGTGCAGAGCCGGGCGATCGAGGTCAGCCTGTTTCCCTATGCGGTCCTCTTGCAGGTAACGCCGGTCGTGGCGATTGCGCCGCTCGTCATCATCCTGGTCAAGAACACGCAAGCCTCGCTCACGATCTGCGCGACGTTGGTGGCGCTGTTTCCCATCATCTCCAACACGACGCTGGGCTTGCGCAGCGTGGACCCCGGACTTGCGAACTATTTCCGGATGAATCGCGCAAGCCGCTTCAAGACGCTGGTCAAGCTCCGCATCCCCGGCGCGCTGCCTTATTTCTTCGGCGGCTTGCGGATATCCAGTGGTCTTGCGCTGATCGGCGCTGTGGTCGCGGAGTTCGTTGCGGGTACCGGCGGCCGCTCGTCAGGGCTTGCCTATGAAATCCTCGATGCCGGATTTACCCTCGATATCCCCCGCATGTTCGCGGCCCTGTTCCTGATCACATTGACCGGCGTGGTGCTGTTTGCGGCCATGGTGGCGCTGTCACAACTCGCCCTGTCGAACTGGCACGAGAGCGAAGCAAAGGCCGAAACATGACCGCCATGTTGATCGACAACGCCGCCGGCATCTTCACCGGACTGCCAGGCGCGGCGATGCGCGCCACCGGTCAGATCCGCATTCAGGACGGCGTGATCGTCGAGATCGGCGCGCTCGAGCCGAAACCTGGCGAACAGCGTCTCGATGCCCGCGGCGGGGTCGTCTATCCCGGCCTGGTCTCGACCCATCATCATCTGTTCCAGAGCGTGTTGAAGGGCGTCCGGTCCGGCATCGACCTGCCGCTGGCCGGCTGGCTGCGGGCGGTGCCGTACCGGTTCTGGTCGAAATTCGACGAGGAGGCGCTTGCGGTTGCCGCCAGGATCGGGCTGACCGAGCTGTTGCTGTCGGGAACGACGACGGTTGCCGACCATCATTACCTCTTCAGCGATGCCTTCAGGTTCGATCCGGCGCAGGTGATCTTCGAGGTCGCGCGAAGTCTCGGTCTTCGCCTGGTGTTCTGCCGCGGCGGCGGTACCACCGCACGCCATGTGGATACCGATAAGTTTGCGGCGATGCCGGTTGAAACGCTCGACCGCATGCTGCAATCGGTCGAAGCCTGCGCGCAGCGTTTCCACGATGCTTCGCCGGCAAGTCTGTCGCGGGTTGCGCTGGCGCCGACCACGCCGACCTGGTCGCTCGATCCCGGCGAGCTCAGGGAAGTGATCGCCGCGGCGCGGCGGATGGGCGTGCGGCTGCACAGCCATCTGTCCGAAACCTCCGACTATGTCGATTTCTGCTTGTCAGTGCACGGAAAGCGACCGGTGCATTGGCTCGCCGATCATGACTGGCTCGGGGAGGACGTGTGGTTCGCGCATCTGGTGCATCTCGATGAGGAGGAGGTGCGGATCCTCGCGAGCACCGGCACCGGCATGGCGCATTGCCCGCAATCGAACTGCCGTCTCGGCTCCGGGGTTGCGCCCGCCGATGCAATGGCACGCCTCGGTGGCGCAGTCTCGCTCGGGGTCGATGGGGCCGCCTCCAACGAAGCGGCCGACATGCTCTGCGAGATGCACAGCGCCTGGCACACCCATCGCGCCGTGAAGGGGGCGGATGCGGTGACGGCGGAAGACGTCGTGCACTGGGCGACGGCCGGCGGTGCGCGCGTGCTCGGTATGCCCCACGTCGGCACGCTTGCGCCGGGACAGCAGGCCGATATCGCCATCTTCAACCTCGATGAGCCCCGCCATTTCGGCATGCACGATCCCTTGATCGCTCCGGTGACCTGCGGCGGCTCTGCGAAGCTTCGCTATCTCCTGATCGGCGGCCGGATCGTCGTCGAAGACGGCGCCATTCCCGGCCTCGACCTGCAAAAGCTCAGAACCGATGCCGCGCGCGTCGTCACGCGCTTGGCAGCCTAGCTAGCGGAGGAAGATCATGTTGAGCACCAAGCAACCCGTGCTGCGCCGCTTCTGGTACGCGTTGATGCCGATCGACCATCTCAAGGACGGGCCAAAGCCATTCACGCTGCTCGGCGAGCCGATCGTGCTGTTCCTCGATGCCAGGGGCGAGCCCGCGGCGCTGGAGGATCGCTGCTGTCATCGTACCGCCAGGTTGTCGAAGGGCTGGTGCAACAACGGCAACATCGTCTGCGGCTATCACGGCTGGGAATATGATCGCGACGGCAAGCTCGTGATGATCCCGCAATTTCCGTTCGAGCAGCCTGTGCCCGATGCGAAGGCGCGCTCGTTCCGCGCCAAGGTCCGCTATGGCTATGTCTGGGTCGCGCTCGACGAGCCGTTGAGCGACATCCCGGAGATTCCCGAGGAGGACATGCTCGGCTATCGCCGCATCAACCAGTTCTACGACAAGTGGAACACGGCGGCGCTGCGGCTGATGGAGAATTCCTTCGACAATGCCCACTTCGCCTTCGTTCACAAGGGCACCTTCGGCGACATCAACCAACCAAAGCCGGAGAAGTACGAGATCATCGAGACCGATGACGGTTTCGATGCCGAGACCATCATCACCGTGCGAAATCCTCCGGGCGCTTTCAGGATCACCGGGACGACCGAGCCTACGACGAAGCGGCATCAGCGTAACAAGTGGTTCATGCCGTTCTGCCGGCGGCTCGACATGGAATATCCGTCCGGCATCCGCCACATCATTTTCAATTGCGCGACGCCGATCGCGGACGGCCAGATCCAGGTCGTTCAGCTGCTGTTCCGTAACGACACCGAGGCCGACTGCTCGGCGCAGGAGCTGATCGACTGGGACGCCGCAATCATCGCCGAAGATCGCGACATGCTTGAATCCACGGATCCGGATGCCATCGTCGACATGAGCCGGAAGATCGAGATGCATATGCCGTCCGATCGTCCCGGAATGATCATGCGTAGGCGCCTGCTCGACTTGCTTCGGCAGCATGACGAAGAAGAGCAGCCGCAAGAGCATGTTGCGTAAGCGCTTGGGAAAGACTGGCTAACATGCAGAAATCGCGCTGCTTTTGGCACATGGCTTGCTTCAACGCAGTCGAACGCCGTGTAGCTTACATGGCGAAGGTTGGAGAAAGCCAATGTGCGGATCCCTGTGCGAACCCTTCAGTTCAGCGGCGCTGACGGCGCTACGGTCTTCGAATTTCAGCCGGCGCGGTTTCCTGCGTGCCTCCGCCGTGAGCACGATCGCCTTCGCCGTGGGTGGCGGCGTCGCTCATGCGGCTGAAGCTCACGTCAAATCGATCCACGGTTCGGGCTTCTGCAACCTGAACTACTTCCTTGCCAATGCCTTGCAGACGGCGAAGGACGACGGGCTGTATCTCGATTTCGTGCTCACCCCGACCTCGGCCGAGATGGTGACGTTCCTGGGCACCGGCCAGGTCGACGCCGGCCTGATGCCTTACACGAGTTTCATCGCGCTGCACGACAAGGGCGCACCGGTTACTATCGTTGCCGGCGGCGGCATCGAAGGGCTCACGCTGGTCGCCCAGCCTGGCCTCGATGGTCCGGACAAGCTGAAAGGCAAGACGTTGGGCACGTTCCAGATGGATACGCTGGAGGTGATGCCCTACGACTGGCTGAAGAAGCACAATGTCAGCTTCAAGGACATCAATGTCCGCTATATGGGCAACACACCCGAAGCGGTGGAAGCATTTCGGGCCGGCGCGCTCGACTTGATCTGCACGGTTGAACCCTACGCATCGTCGCTACTGAACGACGTCAAGGGCAGCGTCAAGCTGACCGACGGGACCGATATCTACGGCGCCGGCTACACCGACTGCGTGCTCGCCGTGCGCAACGACCTGATCAAGCAGAACCCGACTGCCATCAAGGCGCTGATCAAGGGCATGATGAAGGCGCAGCTGATGGCGGAAAACCAGCCGGAAGAGGCGCTGAAGATTCTCGTCGGGCCCTTCTACAAGACGACGATCGAGAACGCGCGCATCGCGATGAACAAGCAGCGCTCGGTCGTGGACGCGCGCAGCCAGACCCAGTTCATCCTTGATCGCGTGGATTCGATCAAGGAAATGGGCTACATCAACAGCAGGCCCGGTCGCGATGCCATCGACTGGACGTTGCTGGAGGCGACGATCGCCGAGAACAAGGGCCTCTGGTCGGAGCTGAAATACAAGTCGGCCTGACGTCATGAGCATGATGCGCTTCGCAGCGGAGCCCAAGGCAGCGCCGCCGAGGATGAGGTGGCTCGCAGCATTTGCCCGCGGGCTGCCGACGCTGCTGTGGGGCGTCGCCTCGATCGGATGTTTCGCAGGCGTCTGGGAGATCCTGTGGGCGGTCGGCTGGGCCGATGCAAAATTGCTTCCGCCGCCGCACGTCTTTCTCGGCAGCATCGCCGACCAGGCGAAGTTCTTCAACACGGTCAGCCGCTGGCAGATCGGCGCCGGGCAGGGCGGCGACGTGCCGACGCCGGCGATGGCCGTGGTCCTTACGATCCTGGCTACGACAGGCCGCGTGCTCGCCGGGCTCCTGATCGCCTCGGTACTCGCGGTGTCGATCGGCATCGGCATTCGCTATTTCCGGTTGTTCGGAAAGCTGTCGTTGCCGACCATCACGCTGCTCGCGCCGGTGTCGCCGATCGCCTGGCTGCCGGTGGCGATCTTCCTGTTCGGGATTGGCAACGGCCCGGCGATCTTCATGGTCGTGATTGCGCTGCTGTTTCACATGGTGCTGGCGACCGTCAATCAGATCGACAATGTCAATCGCAACCTGATCAATGTCGCGCGCACCATGGGCGCATCGAAGCGGCAGACCTATGCGCGCGTGATTATCCCGGCCATCCTGCCGCAGCTGTTCGTCGTGTTGCGCTTCAACCTGTTCGCGGCCTGGATGGTCGTGCTGGTGGCGGAAGCGACCGGCGTCGGCTATGGGCTGGGCCAGGTGGTCATGCTGGCGCGCAATACCTTCAACCCGTCGCTGGTGTTCTTCACCATCTTCCTGATCGGCGTCCTCGGTTTCTTTTTCGACTTCGCGATGCGGCAGGTGCAGCGCAAGCTGCTTTACTGGGTCCCCCATGGCGCGGAGGTTCTGCGTGGTCTCTGAGCGCATCCCACCGTTTTCATCCCGCGACGCGGTGGTTTGCCGTAAGGTCGGCAAGACCTGGTCGCCCGGCACACCCCGCACGCACGAGGCGCTGCGCGGCATCGACCTCGACGTCGCGCCTGAGGAATTTGTCGTACTGCTTGGCCCCTCCGGCTGCGGCAAGTCGACCTTGCTGTATCTGATCGCGGGACTGGAGGATACGACATCCGGCGAGCTCTGGTCCTTCGGTGAGCGCGTCGAGCAACCATCGCCCCAGCGCAGCATGATCTTTCAGGAAGCCTCGCTGTTTCCCTGGCTGACGGTCGCAGGTAACGTCGCCTTCGGCCTCGCCATTGCCGGTCTCGCCACCGAGGAACGCATGCGCAGGACCCGTCAGGCGCTCCAGCGCGTCGGCCTGTTGGAAGCCGCCGACAAACGTCCGCACGAGCTCTCGGGCGGCATGCGCCAGCGCGTCGCCGTCGCCCGGGCGCTTGCGATGCAGCCCAAGGTGCTGCTGATGGATGAACCCTTCGCGGCGCTCGATGTGCAGACGAGGGCGCGGATGCAGAGCTTTCTGCTGGACGTGTGGCGGGCCTCCAAGGCCTCGGTGCTGTTCGTGACGCACCACATCGACGAGGCCGTGGCGCTGGCGGATCGCATCGTCGTGTTCACCGCTCGCCCGGGGCGGATCAAGACGATCGTGCCGGTCGAATTGCCCCGGCCGCGCGATCCGTTCTCGCCGGCGGCCGAGACGCTGCGGCGTCATTTGACGGCGTTGCTGGAGGATGAGGTCGATCGGGCGTTTGCCGAGCAGGAAGCTTTGAGAGCGTAAGCCATGTCCGTAACCCTGATACGAAGCCGGTCGCTGATCACCCATGTCATCGATCGCCATTCCTGGAACGAGATCGAAGGCGGCTCCGTGCTGCAAGAGGATGGCGTGATCAAGGCGGTCGGCCGTTTCGATGAACTCGCGAGGCAATATCCCGACGCGCAGGTGATCGGCGGCGAGAACGACATCCTGCTGCCGGGCTTCATCAACGGCCATCATCACGTCGGTCTGACGCCGGTTCAACTCGGCTCGCCCGACATGCCGCTTGAGCTGTGGTTCGTCACGCGCATGGTGTCGCGTAACCTCAACCTGTACCTCGACACGCTGTATTCCGCCTTTGAAATGATCGCCTCGGGCGTGACCACCGTGCAGCACATCCACGGCTGGGTCCCCGGTGGGCTGAAGCAGGTCGAGGCTGGGGCCAACGAGGTAATACGGGCCTATCGCGACATCGGCATGCGCGTATCCTACTCGCATGCCGTACGAAACCAGAATCGCCTGGTGTATCAGCGCGACGAGGATTTCACCGCGAGCCTGCCGTCCGAGCTGCAGGCGCCGATGCGCCGCTGGTACGGCCGCATCAGCATGTCCGACGAGGATTACGCTCTGCTGTTCGAGAACCTCCACGGCCAGCACCAGAAGAGCCGGCGGGCGAGGATCCAGCTCGCGCCCGCCAATCTGCACTGGTGCTCGGACGACATGCTGGGCCGGCTGTCGGATCTCTCACGCAAATACGACGTCCCGCTGCACATGCATCTGTTGGAGACGGCCTATCAAAAGGAATATGCGCGTCGCCGCGGTGACTGCACGGCGGTCGAATACATCGGTCGGTTCGGCCTGCTTGGGCCTCGGATGACCCTCGGCCATGGCGTGTGGCTGAACGAGAAGGACATCGAGCGGCTCGCCGAGACTGGCACCTGCGTATGCCACAACTGCTCATCCAATTTCCGCTTGAGGTCCGGTGTTGCCGCCTTGAACCAACTCGAAGCGAAGGGCATCAACACCGCCATCGGCATCGATGAAGCCGGGATCAACGACGATCGCGATATGCTGCAGGAGATGCGGATGGTACTGCGCGCGCATCGCGTGCCCGGGATGGATGACAGCGTGCCGACCGCCGCGCAGGTGTTTCGCATGGCGACATCAGGCGGCGCCAGGACGACCCCATTCGGCGAAACCATCGGTTCTATCGCCGTGGGCAAGGCGGCCGACTTGGTCGCGATCGATTGGCGGCAGATCAGCTATCCCTATCTCGATTCCGATTTTCCTTTGCTGGATGCGGTCCTGCTGCGGGCCAAGACCAAGGGTGTCCAGCGGGTGATCTGCGACGGGGAGGTGATCTATGAGGAAGGGCGTTTCACGCGGGTCGATCAGGCGGCATCATTGCGCGCCCTGCATGAGGATTTGCAGCGCGCGCTAACCGACGATGAAGTCGAGCGCCGTGGCCTATCCAAGGCCTTGCTGCCGCACGTCCGCGCATTCTATGCCAACTATTTCGATCCCGCCGATCATCAACCCTTCTATCGGCCAAGCTCGAAGGCCTGACGGGCGTCAGCGCGGCGGATCGGCAAGGTGGATGCTGTTGTGACGCTTGTCAAAGCAGGGTGGCGCCGAAGTTCTGTACGGGGTTGACGTCGGAGACGAAGCGGCCGGTTGGCCGTGCGGCCTCACCCCCACTGCGTGCGAGGAAGCGACCGGACCCGGCTTCGACGCTGCGCTTGCCATCGGCGACAATGAGGCGCCCGCGCGACAGCACGGTCACCGGCCAGCCACGAAGCCTGAACCCGCCAAACGGCGTGTATCCGGTGCGATCATGCATCATTGCGTCGCTGAGCATCACGTCGCGCGAGGGATCCCAGATCGCGATGTCGGCGTCCGCTCCGATCGCGATCGAACCTTTACGCGGATGCAGATTATAGATCTTTGCGGGTGCGGTTGCGGTCAAGTCGACGAATTTTTGCAGTCCCAGCCGGCCTTTTGTCACCATGGCGTCGAACAACAGCGGCAGCCGGGTCTCCAGTCCGGGCAAGCCGTTCGCGATCTGCTTGAAATTGGCGGAGGCACCGGCGCGGAGCTTTCCCGTATCGTCGAAGCGATACGGCGCGTGGTCGGAGGACACGGTTTGAAGATCGCCGAGTGCCAGGGCCTGCCAGAGGGCCTCCTGATCGGCCGCGCGCCGCGGTGGCGGGCTGCACATCCATTTGGCGCCTTCCAGATCAGGCTTGTCGAGATCGTCGGCGGTGAGAAAGAGATATTGCGGGCAGGTTTCCGCAAACACTTTCAGACCTTGACCACGCGCGTCGCGAATGACCCTGGCGCCCTCCGCGGTCGAGACGTGAAAGATCATGATCGGTTGATCGATCAACGCGGCCATTCCGATCAGCCGGTTGAATGCCTCCGCCTCCGAAATCCGGGCGTGGCTGATGGCGTGATACTTCGGATGGGTATAACCGGCCTTGAGCAGCCGCTTCACCATCCAGCTGATGATGCCATGGTTCTCCGCGTGGGCGCAGAGCAGGGCGCCGGATTGGCGCGCCGCAAGCAGAATGTCGAGCAAGGGCTCGTCGTCGACCTTCAACCGGTCGTAGGTCATGAAGATCTTGATCGAGGAATGGCCCTGTTTGATGAGCGCGGGCAGATGGTCTTCGAGCGTTTCGCGCGTGGGATCTGCAACGATCATGTGGAAGGCGTAATCGATCACCGCCCCCTTGCGCGCCAGCGCGTGATATTCCTCGACGACTTGCGCCAGATTCATTCCGACATGCTGGGCGGCAAACGAGATCACAGTGGTGGTGCCGCCGAATGCCGCCGAAACGGTCGCACTCTCGAAAGTATCAGCATTCATGATGCCCGCCGCCGAGAGTTGCTCGATATGGGTGTGGCTGTCGACGCCGCCGGGAAGAACCAGCTTGCCGCGCGCGTCGATCTCGCGCTTCCCTGGAGCCAGCGCGCGGCCGATCGCCGCAATGCTCTCGCCGATAATCCCGACGTCCGCATCGAAGACATCGCTTGCCGTGGCGACGCGGCCGCCACGGATCATCAGGTCGTAGATGGGTTCGGTCATGGCAGGCTCCGTCTTGTTTTGCGAGAAGTTCGTTGATGCCCTGATCGGCGGCACGGCCGTTGCAAGGCCGCGGCGACTATGACACCGTTAGCTCTCCCGAGGCGCATCATGTCCCGTTCCCGCATCCGCGTCATCAACCCGAATTCAAACCGCGTCGTGACCAAGGCGCTGGACGACGCCTTGAAGCCGCTTGCGTTTGCAGATGGACCGGAGATCGTCTGCGAGACGCTTGATGAAGGGCCGTACGGGATCGAAAGCCAGGCCGATGCCGACAGTGTGATCATGCCGCTGCGGCGGCTGATCGAGAGCGACAACCGCTCGGCCGCGTTCGTCATCGCCTGCTACAGCGATCCCGGCTTGCACGCCTGCCGCGAAGCCACCGAACGGCCGGTGTTCGGCATCGCCGAATGCGGCGTGCTCACGGCATTGTCGCGCGCGGAAACGTTTGGCGTCATCGCGATCGGCCAGCGGTCGATCCGTCGCCATATTCGCTATCTCCGGCAGATGCAGCTCATGGAGCGGATGGTGGGTGAACGGCCGATCAATATGAGTGTCGCCGATACGGCGTCCGGTGACGCGGCGCTCGCGCGGATGATCGAGGTCGGCCGCACTCTGAAGAACGAGGACGGCGCACAGGCAGTGGTGATGGGCTGCGCCGGCATGGCGCGGCACCGCGCCGCGCTGGAGCAGGCGCTTGGCATTCCGGTCATCGATCCGACGCAAGCCGCCGTCACCATGGCTCTGGGCGTGGTTCAGTTCGCGCAGCATTGACGGACAATACGGGTCATCTGCGCGGGCATCTGAAACGTCATTCCTCGGGCGGCGGGACCGCGCCGGCGCGGCTGGTGATCAGGCCGTAATGCTCGATACGCCGATGGCGGGCGAAATCGAAGATCGTCTTCTTGCCGAACACGGTGGCATCGAGATCGCAGGGGTGGATTAGCAGTTCGTCGTCTTCTGTCCGGGTCTCGGCGACGATCTCGCCGTTGGGATCGACGATCAGGCTGCCTGCAATCATCGGATGCCCATCCTCGCTGCCCGCCTTGGCGACGGCCACGACCCAGGTCGAATTCTGATAGGCGCCGGCCTGCACCGAAAGACGATTGTGGAAGAGCCGTTTTTCGGGGCCTTCCGCGCTCTTTTGCGAGTTGATCGAAGGGGTGTTGTAGCCGAGCAGGACCATCTCGACCCCTTGCAGGCCCATCACGCGATATGTTTCCGGCCATCGGCGATCGTTGCAGATCGCCATGCCGATGATGCCGCCGAGCGCGCGCCATACCCTGAAACCGAAATCGCCCGGCTCGAAATAGCGTTTTTCGAGGTGCTGGAAGGCGCGCTCGGCGTCGAATTCCGAATGTCCGGGGAGATGCACCTTGCGGTACTTGCCGACGATCCGGCCAGATTTGTCGGTGAGGATGCAGGTGTTGAAACGATGCCCATCCGGCGTCAACTCGGCATATCCGAAACTCATTGCCATCTGGTATTGCGCGGCGCGCTCGAACAGCGGCCTGGTCGCAGCGTTCGGCATCTCGCGCTCGAACCAGCGATCGACCTCCGCCTGGTCGGTCATGTACCAGCGTGGAAAGAAGGTGGTGAGCGCGAGTTCCGGATAGACGATCAGGTCCGCCCCCTTCGCCTTGGCCGCGTCCATCAGCGCAAGCATGCGCTTGACCACGGCGTCGCGGCTGTCGGCCTTCTGGATCGGGCCCATCTGGGCGGCGGCAACATTGACAAGGCGCATGGATGAGCTCTCCTGACGGTTCAGCGCGAAACGGTGTGCTCGAGACGACTGACGAGCCGCACCGCCGGCCAGAGTAATGCCAAATAGATCGCCGCGGCCAACACGATCGGCGAGGCGTTGAAGGTGAGCGACCGGGCCATGTCGGCAGAATAGAGCATCTCCGGCATCGAGACGACGCTCGCAAGCGAGGTCAGCTTTACGACTTCAATAGTGTTGGACACGAGATCCGGCAGCACGTTGCGTACGCCCTGCGGCAACACCACCCAGAGAAAAGTCTGCGTCGCGCTCAGCCCCGTGGAGCGCGCGGCTTCCCACTGGCCTGGCGGCACGCTCTCGATCCCGGCGCGAAAAATCTCGCCATAATAAGCGGAATTATTGAGAAAGAACGCGATCGAGACGGCGGCAAGCGGGGTCAGCCGGATTCCGGCAAAGGGCAGGCCCGAATAGACCATGATCAGCAGCACCAGCGGCGGCAACGCGCGAAAGAGGTCCACGAGCAGCTTCACCACCCGCCGCAATGTGGCGCGAGGTGACAGGCTGGTGGCGGCGACCAGAACACCGCCGACCAAGCCGATCGGAATGACAACTATGCAAATCAGGAGGGTCGTCCAGAGTCCGGTCAGCACCAGCGGCAAGGCTTTCGCCATGATCTCGACGTTGAAGAACTGCTGGACGATCGCCTCCATCAGCTGCGCCTCCAGGCGAATCGTCGCTCGATCCATGCGCCGAACGCGATGATCGGAGTGAACAGGATCAGGTAGGCGAGGGCGCCCATCATCAATGGCGTGGCGTTGCCGAGAAAGGACACGGCGGTCGTCGCGTTGTTGATGATTTCAGGCACGCCGATCACGGTTCCGAGCGCCGTATTCTTGATGATGGCAATGGTGCGGTTGGTGAGCGGCGGCACCGCGAGCCGGATCGCCTGCGGCAGCACCACAAAAGCAAGCGTTTGGCCAGCGCCGAGGCCGGTCGAGCGTGCGGCCTCCCATTGTCCCTTGCGAACGGAGAGAATGCCGGCCCAGAATATCTCCTCCGCGAAAGCGGTGAGCACCAGGGACAGCACGAGCCAGAGGACGGCGAAGCTCGGCAGGTTGATGCCGATGTTGGGCAGTCCGAAATAGATCAGTAGCACCGCGACCAGCGGCGGCAGGGCGCGAAAGAAGTCGACGAAGAGGATGATCAGGATGTCGAGCAGGCGGTAGCGCAGCGTGCGGAGCACCGCTAGGACCAGGCCAAGCGCAAGGCCCGTGATGACGACGAGGATGGCGATCTCGATCGTGACCAGCATGCCCTTTGCGATCGCGGGCCAGGTCGAGGCCAGGATCGCGGGCTTAAAGAACGTATCGAGGAAGTGCTCCACCGCGTCAGCCTCAACGAATGACTTCGGCCATGAACGCGCGCGTGCGCTCGTGGGTCGCGGCGGTGAAAATCCGCTCGGGCGGTCCCTGTTCCAGGATCGTGCCGTGGTCCATGAATACGATGCGATCGGCAGCTTCGCGGGCGAACCGCATCTCATGGCTGACAACGAGCATCGTCATCCCGCTTTCGCGCAAGTCCCGCATCACTGCCAGTACGCTGCCGACGAGCTCGGGATCCAGTGCCGAGGTCGGTTCGTCGAACAGAACCATTTTTGGCTCGAGCGCCAGCGCGCGTGCAATCGCGACCCGTTGCTGCTGACCACCCGATAATTCGCTCGGGTACGACTTCGCCTTTTCGGCGAGGCCGACCCGCTGGAGCACTGCAAGACCCATCGCCTCGGCTTCGTCTCGCGGCTTCCGCAGCACCCTGCGTAGCGCCAGCGTGACATTGCCGAGCGCTGTCAGGTGTGGGTAGAGATTGAACGACTGGAACACCATGCCGATCCGCCGCCGCATGGCGTTGATATCCGTCTTGTCGCTGAGCAGCTCGACGCCGTCGAACCGGATCGAACCGTCGTCCGGTTCTTCGAGCCGGTTGCAACAGCGCAGCAAGGTGCTTTTGCCGGCGCCTGATGGCCCGATCAGGAACACGAGTTCCCGCGGAGCGACCGCGAGGTCGACCCCTCTCAGCACCTCTACCGCGCCGAAGCGTTTATAAATGCCGCGAATGTCGATGATCGGATCCCTCGGGCGCATGGATCTATTTGCAGGCGGCCTGATGTGCCGTCGGGTCGTAGCCGGGCAAGTCGGGTACGCCGTATCCGGCAAATACCGTCACGGCGGCGGAACCCGGTGCGGGTTTTGTGCCGAACCATTTCTCGTGCAGCTTGGCGATGGTGCCGTCTGTCTTCAGGCATTCCAGTGCGACGTCGAGCGTGTTGCGGAGCGCGGCGGAATCCTTGCGCAGCGCGATCGCCCAAACGAGGCCGGTGGAATAGAGGTAGGACAGCTTGACCTGCGGATTGTTCTTGGCTGCCCATTGGATCACGGTGTTGCCGGCAACGTTGGCATCGGCCCGGCCGGATAACACGGCCTGGACCGCGTCGGTCTGCGTTCCGAACGATTCAACCTTCCAGCCGATCTTTTCCTCCAGTCCCCGCGCCCAGCTATCATAGGCCGATCCCTTGTTGACCGAGATCGTCTTGCCCGTCAGGTCCTCGAGCTTGGTGATGTCGGGCGCGTCGCGCTTGGTAATGAACTGGAAATCGGTGTTGAGGTATCCCTCCGTGAAAAGCATGCTGTCGGCGCGTTCCTTGGTGACGGTCACCGGCGCGATCAGGAAGTCGTAGGTGCCGGCCTGAAGTGCCGGAATGAGGCCGGAAAACTGCGCGGCATCCACCGTGATCTTCTTGTCGAGCTGGTGCGCGATCGCGTCGGTGAGATCGACATTGAAGCCTTCGATACCGCCCGACAGTTTGGGCATTGCATGCGGAGCGAAGGTGCCGTCGACGGCGGTCTTGAGCGCGTCCTGGGCGAACGCCGGTGCCGCCAACAGGAAAGCCGCTCCCAGGGCGACGAGGGTGGTTCCGCGCATACGCTTTGCTCCTAGGCTTCGATCATCTGACCCGGCCGCGTCAAGTTAGCCGCGTCAAGGGACAGACCTCAATATCACCACGGGAGAAATTTTACGGGCCGTTTTCTGGGCAGAACCGTCGATAGTCTGCTCAATCTCAGGGCGGTTCTTCGAAATGCAAAACGCGGCCGTCTCAATGGCGTTCGCCGCAGACGGTGGGAAGCGGGATTTCCGTGACGCCGGCGATCGCGCCGTCGCGCACCAGTGCGATCGATCTCTGCAAGTCGGGGTAGAGGTACCGGTCATTCTCGAGATACGGCACTTCCTGACGCAGCAGCGCGCGAACACGCTCGAGGGGTGGGCTCGATGTCAGCGGCGCGTGAAAATCACAGCCCTGTGTCGCCGCCAGCAATTCGATCCCGATCACGGCGATGGCATTCTGCACCATCGGCAGGAGCCGCCTTGCACCATGCGCTGCCATGGAGACGTGATCCTCCTGATTGGCGGATGTCGGGATCGAATCGACGCTGGCCGGATAGGCGCGCTGCTTGTTTTCAGATACCAGCGCTGCGGCCGTGACTTGTGGGACCATGAAACCGGAGTTGAGCCCGGGGTTCGGTGTCAAGAATGCCGGTAAACCCGAAAGCGCGGGATCGATCAGCACGGCGATCCGGCGTTCCGCAAGCGAGCCGATCTCGCAGATCGCCAGGGCGATCATGTCGGCGGCGAAGGCGACCGGCTCGGCGTGGAAATTGCCTCCAGAAAGCGCTTCATTGTCGTCCGGGAAAATGAGTGGATTGTCGGAGACGCCGTTCGCCTCGATGGCGAGCGTGGCCGCGGCCTGCCGCAACAAGTCCAGCACCGCGCCCATCACCTGGGGCTGACAACGCAGGCAATAGGGGTCCTGCACGCGATCATCTCCGACGAGGTGCGATGCGCGGATCGACGAGCCGGCCATGAGATCGCGCAGCGCGTCGGCAGTCTCCATTTGGCCGCGATGGCGGCGAAGCAGATGGATGCGCCGATCGAAGGGGGCATCCGATCCCCTCGCGGCATCGGTCGAAAGCGCCCCCGTGACGAGTGCAGCGTGGAACAGATTTTCCGCCTCGAACAGTCCGGCAAGTGCGGTCGCCGTGGAGAATTGCGTGCCGTTCAATAGCGCCAGGCCTTCCTTGGGGCCAAGCACCAACGGCGTCAGGCCCGCGCGGAGCAGCGCGTCCTCGGCAGGCAAGCGCTGGCCCGCGACCATAATTTCGCCGATGCCGATCATGGTCGCCGCCAGATGCGCCAAGGGGGCGAGATCGCCCGAGGCGCCAACGGAGCCTTGCGACGGTATCACCGGCGTCAGACCGTGAGCGAGAAAGGCTTCGATCATGGCGACGGTCGAACGCCGTACCCCTGACGCGCCCTGTGCAAGGCTGGTCAGCTTCAGCGCCATCATCAAGCGTGCCGTCGCGACCGGCATCGGTTCGCCGACACCCGCCGCGTGGGAAAGGACGATGTTGCGCTGGAGCGTTTCCAGATCCTCGATTGCGATACGGACGCTGGCAAGCTTGCCGAACCCGGTGTTGATGCCATAGACGGGATCGCCTTTGCCGACCATCGATGCCACCGCTGCCGCGCTCTTGTCGATAATGGGCCAACACGCGGTGTCGAGTGCGACGGACGCTCCGCGATAGATTTCCCGCCACTCGGCGAGTGCGACGTTCCCGGGCCGCAACAGGATGCTCTCGTTCATGGCCATCTCCTCACTTCGCTCTGGGTACTTTTCCGTTTCCTCCGGCCAGCTTGACTTCCGATCTTCCTCAGGCAATTATGTATAGACATAAAACGGAGCCCTTTCGTGCCGCCGATCTACATCGCCTATCTCAACCGCCTCGATATCGACGAGCTCAAGATGACCGACGAGGAAATCCTCAACGCGATCGAGACGAGCCTTACGGCGCAGGGCAGGGGCGAAACCGTCATCGAGCCGCGCGTTCATCTCGAACCCGGCGTGGCCAACGGCCATTTCAACGTGCTGCGCGGCGCCATCAAGCCGCCGATCGACTCCGCCGGGGTCAAGATCGTGGGTGACTTCGTCGACAACTACAAGCTCGGTTTTCCCTCGGAACTTGCGATCCTTGCCCTGTTCGATCCGCGCATGGGAGCGCCGAAAGCGATCCTGGATGCCAGCGGCATCACCGACATGCGCACGGGCGCGGTCACCGCAGTCGGCGCCAAATATCTGGCGCGCAAGAATTCGAAGGTGCTCGGCCACATCGGGGCGCGCGGCTCCGCTTACTGGAATGTGCGCCTGCTCGATCATCTCTTTGATTTCGACGAGATCCGGGTGCATTCGCGCCGCGCGGAAAGCCGCAACGGCTTTGCCGAGCGGCTGAGCCAGGATCTCGGCAAGAAGGTGGTCGCGACGGAAGACTGGAGATCCTGCATCGAGGGCGCGGACATCGTGGTGGAGGCGTCGCGGCTCGACAAGCCGACGCCGATGTTGAAAACCGAATGGATCAAGAAAGGCGCTTTCGTCGTGCCCTATGGAACGATGAGCGCGATCGAGCTGTCGCTGACCGATGTCATGACCAAGCTGGTGGTCGATGATTGGGGGCAGTGCAAGGGCGGCAAGTTCGGCAGCCTTCGCGCCCATGTCGAGGCGGGAAAGCTGTCAGAGACGACCTTGCACGCGGAGCTTGGACAGATCGTCGCTGGGCTCAAGCCGGGCCGGGAAAGCGACGCCGAGACGAACCTGCTCTGGCATAGGGGACTTTCGTTGTCCGATATTGCGCTCGGTCATGCGATGCTCGAAAAATCACAACGGCTCGGAGTAGGGCAGCGCCTTCGTTTTGCCTGACCGAACGGTCGCCGGGGCTAGGAATATGCGGTACGTCGCCAACGCGCGAATGTATTCGGTCAATCCGCAGGCGGCTGCCGCGTGGAAGGAGTTGTTCAGTTGGCTGGCGCGCCAGAGCGGCGTCGACCTCGACACTCTCGATCACGCCTTTCCGCTTCCTCTGGCTGACCTCTGGTCGCGCGCTGATCTCGCCTGCGCCTTCATGTGCGGGTTTCCCTTCGCGCTCTCGGCGCAACCGCCGCGGCCGGTTGCGGCCCCCGTTCCCGCCAAAGCCCCGATTTCCGGGCAGCCCGTCTACGACACGCGTCTCGTCGTTCGCGCGGACTCCGGATTCCACACAATCGAGGACACTTTCGGCGGGCGTCTCGGATATACGGTCGAGGACTCCCATTCCGGCTACAATGCGCTCCGGCACCACCTGCTGCCGTATTATCGGCAGCGTGGCACAAAACTCTATCGCGAGAGCATTGGGCCGCTGACGACCCCGCGGCGCGTCATCGAGGCGCTGCTGGCCGGCGATATCGATGTCGGTCCGCTCGACGGCTATGCGCTGGACTTGATGCTCTATCATCAGCCGCAGCTTGGCTCGCAAATCAGGGTCGTCGCGGCCACCGATCCGGCTCCAATTCCGTTCTTGGTCGCGTCATCCGGTTGTCCCGACGTGATCGTCTCGCGTCTGCAGGCCGCACTTGCGGCTTTCGCCGATGCTCAAGCATGCGCGGGCTTGAGGGATCGGCTTCGCCTCGATGCTTTCGTGCCGGTCGCCATCGAGGATTACGGCCTGATGATGCGCTGGGATGCCGAGGCGCGTGCAGCCGGATATCCTCAGCCCGCCTGATCGCGGCATTCACGCAGCAGCACCAGATAACAGTCTGCCTCGGTGACAGACACGACGCGAAACGAGGCGTCACCGGCATGTTCAAGGATCGCCGCGTCGCCGTTGGCCAGACTGATCACGTTATCCCGCGAGGTCAATGTGACGTCGCTGGAACAGGCGACGACCACTGCAATATCATGGCCGTCGAATTCGCATTGGGCAGGCGCACGAAGGCGCTGCAGCCGATGTTCGAACCTGCCTCGCCTCGTCATGACGTTCAGGTCGATGATTTCGCCGGCCAGGAGCCGCGCGGACGTCGGCCTGTCACCCGGAAAGCGGATGGGTTCGGAGTTGCGGTCGAGCGCGACCGGCACGGCATCTCCGATTGTCAGCGCCAATCCGTTTCCCTTGACGATGGACAGTGTTCGATCGATGCCGGCAAATTCGGAGAATGGTCCATCGGAAGCAACGCGCGCCATGCTGATGCGCCAATCAAAATTGTCCAGAGTGGCTCCGAACGGCGCGGCGGCGATCTCCGTCGTCGAGCCGCCGCCATTCTTCCATGGCGTCGTCCGGCAATCGCTGGCGCGAACGATCCTCACCGAAAGCTAGCGTCCATCGAGGCTCGGCAGATCGAGGTTGTTCGTCCGCGCACACTCGATCGCGAGCTCGTAGCCGGCATCGGCATGCCGCATCACGCCGCTGGCCGGATCGTTCCACAACACCCGGCCAATGCGTTGCGCCGCTTCCTGTGTGCCGTCGCAGACGATGACCATGCCGGCGTGCTGCGAATAGCCGATGCCGACGCCACCGCCATGATGCAGCGATACCCAGGTTGCACCACTGGCGCAATTGAGGAGCGCGTTCAGCATGGGCCAGTCGGACACGGCGTCCGAGCCGTCTCGCATGGACTCGGTTTCGCGGTTGGGTGACGCAACGGATCCTGAATCGAGATGGTCGCGGCCAATCACGATCGGCGCCTTCAATTCGCCGCGGGCGACCATCTCATTGAAGGCGAGGCCGAGCCGATGCCGGTCACCAAGGCCGACCCAGCAGATTCGCGCCGGAAGTCCCTGAAACGCGATGCGCTGGCGCGCCATGTCGAGCCAGTGATGCAGCGAGGCATCGTCGGGCATGAGCTCCTTCACCTTCTCATCGGTGCGATAGATATCCTCCGGGTCGCCCGACAGCGCGGCCCAGCGGAACGGACCGATGCCGCGGCAAAACAGCGGCCGGATATAGGCCGGCACGAACCCCGGAAAATCGAAGGCGTCCTTTACGCCTTCCTCGAGCGCCATCTGTCTTATGTTGTTGCCGTAATCGACGACGGGGATGCCCATCCGGTGAAAGTCGAGCATGGCGCGGACATGTTCGGCCATCGAGGCGCGCGCGGCGCGATCGACAGCTTTCGGATCGCTCTCGCGGCGCGATTGCCATTCGTGGATGGACCAGCCCTTCGGCAGATAGCCGTTGACGGGATCGTGGGCGGAGGTCTGATCGGTGACGGCGTCGGGCCGGATGCCGCGCCTGACCAGTTCGGGGAAGATGTCCGCCGCATTGCCGAGCAGCCCGACCGAGATCGGCTTGCGGGTCCTTCCGGCCTCGTCAATGATCGCCAGCGCCTCGTCGAGGTTGCTGGCCTGACGGTCAAGGTAGCGCGTGCGCATGCGCATCTCGATACGAGATGGCTGGCATTCGATCGCCAGGCACGAGGCACCTGCCATGACCGCCGCGAGCGGCTGTGCGCCGCCCATGCCGCCGAGTCCTGCGGTGAGAATCCACCTGCCGGCGAGACTACCGCCATAGTGCCGGCGGCCAAGCTCGGCGAACGTCTCATAGGTGCCCTGAACGATGCCCTGGCTGCCGATATAAATCCAGGAGCCGGCCGTCATCTGGCCGTACATCATCAGACCCTTGCGGTCGAGCAGGTTGAAGTGCTCCCACGTTGCCCAATGCGGCACCAGGTTGGAGTTGGCGATCAAAACGCGCGGTGCATCGGGGTGGGTACGAAACACGCCGACCGGCTTGCCGGATTGTACCGCGAGCGTCTGGTCGCCCTCGAGGCGCTTCAGCGTCGCAACGATCCGGTCAAAGCTTTCCCAGTCGCGCGCGGCGCGGCCGATACCGCCGTAAACCACGAGCTCGCCCGGCTTCTCGGCGACATCGGGATCGAGATTGTTCATCAGCATCCGCATTGGCGCTTCGGTCAACCAGCTCTTTGCCGAAAGCTCGGGTCCGCGGTCCGCGCGAACGATGCGCGCATTGTCGATGCGTGTCATGGGCGGAAATCCAGTGTTGATGAAGAGGAGGGCGGCAGATTCATGTCGTTTGGCCTCGCCAGACCCGCGCGTGAAGCGGATTGAATCCGATCCGGTAGACCAGCTCGGCGGGCCGCTCGATGTCCCAGATGGCGAGGTCGCAACGCTTGCCCGCCTCGAGGCTTCCGGCCTCGTTGAACAGACCGAGGGCGCGGGCAGCCTCGCGAGTGACCGCCGCGAGGCATTCGTCAACTGTCATGCGAAAGAGCGTCGCGCCCATGTTCATTGTCAGGAGCAACGAAGTGAGCGGGGAAGAGCCGGGATTGCTGTCGGTCGCAAGCGCGATTGCGACGCGGTGCTTGCGCATCAGCTCAAGTGGCGGCGCCTGTCTTTCGCGGAGAAAATAGAAGGCACCCGGAAGCACGACCGCGACGGTGCCTGCGCCCGCCATCGCCGCAACGCCGTCTTCGTCGGTATATTCGAGGTGGTCGGCTGACAACGCGCCGAACTGCGCTGCGAGTGCGGCGCCGTGCAGGTTTGAGAGCTGATCGGCATGCAGCTTGACGGGGCGGCTGAACTCGCGCGCCCGGGAAAATACCTGCGCCGTTTCCTCCGGAGAGAAGGCGATATTTTCGCAGAAAGCGTCGACGGCGTCGACCAGACCTTCGGCTGCGAGAGCCGGGATCATCTCGCAGACGTCGTCGATGTAGCCTTTGGAGTCGCCGGCTCGCTCGGGCGGCAGCGCGTGCGCGCCCAGAAAGGTCGTTCGCACCGTGACCGGATTTTCGCTTCCGAGCCGGCGCGCCGCTTGGAGCTGGCGGCGTTCGGTTGCGAGCTCGAGCCCATAGCCCGATTTGATTTCGAGCGTCGTCACGCCCTCCGCCATGAGCGCATCGAGGCGGCGTTGCGCGCCGGACACCAGCTCGCCTTCGCCTGCGGCGCGCGTGGCCTTCACCGTAGATGCGATGCCGCCGCCGCGCCGGGCGATTTCCTCATAGCTTGCACCTGCAAGCCGCAGCTCGAATTCCTCGGCGCGATTGCCGCCATAGACGAGATGCGTGTGGCAGTCGATCAGGCCGGGCGTGATCCAGCGGCCTTCGCAGTCGACGGTCTGCGCTGCGTTCAGGCCCGAAGGCGCATCCGCCCTGAGGCCGGCATAGACGATAATGCCGTCCTTAGCCGCGATCAGACCGTCCTCGACGATGCCGAGGCCCTCGCGCTGCGGGGAGAGCGTCGCAAGCCGACAGCGATGCCAGACATGATCGGCGGCAGTCATGACGATGGAAGCTCGCTATCCTTTGCGGCAAACGCTTGGCATGGGTCCTATTTGTCTATACATATTACATGGGGACGCGCGCTGTCCAGCGCCTCGTGACGGTCGGAGGAGAAATTGCCTCGGTTGCATTTCAGGGAGGCCTTGCTGTCCGGCGGTTGGTCGCGCGACGTGCGATTGTCGATCGACAATGGCCGTATCGCTGCGGTCGAGACCGGCGTGGCGGCGACTGCCGCCGACGAGCGGCACGCGATCGGATTGCCGGGATTGCCCAATCTGCACAGCCACGCCTTTCAGCGCGGCATGGCGGGCCTGACCGAAATCAGGGGAAGCTCATCCGATAGTTTCTGGACCTGGCGTGAATTGATGTACCGCTTTGTCCGCCGCATGGCCCCGGAAGATGTCGAAGCGATCGCCGCGCAGGCCTATGTCGAGATGCTGGAGGCAGGTTTCACGCGGGTCGGCGAGTTTCACTATGTCCATCATGATCCATCGGGCGCGCCTTATACGGACATCGCCGAGTTGGCCGGCCGCATCGCCGAGGCCGCGCAAGCGAGCGGCATCGGCCTGACGCTGCTGCCGGTCTTCTACGCGCATGCCGGCTTCGGCGGCCGCACGCCGGATGAAGGGCAGCGGCGCTTCATCAACAGTGTCGACCGGTTCGGCCTTCTGCTCGACGCGTCGCGCCGCGCCGTCGCCGGCTGTCGGGGGGCAAAGGTCGGCATCGCACCGCATTCGCTGCGCGCGGTCACGCCGGACCAACTGGCTGCGATCCTGCCGATGGCGGGCGACGGACCGATCCACATTCACATCGCCGAACAAGTGAAAGAGGTCGACGATTGCGTCACCTGGAGCGGCAGCCGGCCGGTGCAGTGGCTGCTCGATCATGCGCCCGTCGATCGCCGCTGGTGCCTCGTTCATGCGACCCACATGACGGACGAGGAAACCCGGGCGATGGCGGCGACGGGCGCCGTCGCGGGACTCTGTCCCATCACCGAAGCCAATCTCGGCGACGGCATCTTCAACGCACCGGCTTTTTTCGCTGCGCACGGCGCGTTCGGCGTCGGCTCGGATTCCAACGTTCTGATCGGCGCCGGCGAAGAGTTGCGCCAGCTCGAATATTCGCAACGCCTCGCGCTTCGGGCGCGCAATGTCATGGCGACCGCTGACGTCGCCTCGACCGGCCGCGTCCTATTCGATGGTGCGCTGGAGGGTGGTTCGCGGGCGCTCGGCGTCACGGGCGGCCTTGCGGAGGGCGAGATAGCCGACATTGTCAGCCTCGATGCCGATAACCCGGCGCTCGCCGGCCGATCGGGCGACGCAATTCTCGATAGCTGGATTTTCGGCAGCCGGCGCTCTCCTGTGGACTGCGTCTGGACATCCGGCCGCAAGGTTGTGACAAACGGCAGACACCATCAGGCGGAGTCGGTCGCGGCCGGCTTCCGCCGCCGGCTGGAGGGGCTGCTCGCCGCATGAAGGCAACATCGAAACGCGACACCGGCGCAGGGGTCGCGCTCTACCAGCGCATCCGCAGCGATCTCGAGGGCCGTATCCTGTCCGGGGACTGGCCGCCCGGATATCGCCTGCCGTTCGAGCACGAGCTGATGGATACCTATTCCTGCGCGCGCATGACCGTGAACAAGGTCCTGTCGGGGCTTGCGCAAGCCGGTCTCGTCGAGCGCAGGCGGCGCGCGGGCAGTTTCGTCTCACGCCCGAAGGTTCATTCGGCGGTCCTGCAGATCCCCGACCTGAAAGCGGAAGTCGAAAATCGCGGCGAACGCTATGGCTACACGCTCCTGGAACGCCAGAAGCGCCCCGCCACGCGGCAGGACAAGGAACGGCTTGAGGTCGGCCTGCGGACGCCGATCCTGGCGCTGCGCTGCCGCCATGACGCCGCGATGCAACCGTTCGCGCTGGAAGACCGGATATTGAATCTTAAGGCGGTGCCGGAAGCCATGCGGCAGGATTTCTCGGTCGTCTCGCCGAGCACATGGCTGGTCGATCATGTGCCATGGACGCAGGCGGAGCATCGCATCTCGGCCAGCAATGCCGACAAATCGCTCGCCGCCGAATTGAACATCGACGAGGGCGCAGCTTGTCTCGTGATCGAGCGCCGCACCTGGCGCAACGGCGAGCCGATCACCGCGGTGCGGCTCGTCCATCCCGGTCCGCTCTATGATCTGATGGCGCGGTTCACGCCGAGCAGCTGAAGCTATTTCGGCCTGGCTATTTCGTCTTGGCTATTTCGTCTTGGCGCCGTCGACAAAGCGGTTGGTCCAGAGATCGTTCTCCGCGGCTTTGGCGTCGAATTCCTTGCCGAAATTGGTGCCCATCTCCTTGGCGAAGACGAGCATGTTGGAAAATCCCTCGGCATCGAGCTTGCCGCCGTCGGTGACGCCGCTGTTCATGGCCTTCACCGCCGCGACGACAGATTCGGGCGCAGCCTTGGGGAAGAACTGCTTCTGGATCGCCTGTGCCGTCTGATCGGGCTGCTTGACCAGTTCATCGCTTGCGGCTTGCAGTGCGCGTACGGTCTTCACGAACAGCGCCGCTTTCTGGTCGTCGATTGGCTTCTTGGCGACGAGAACCAGAAAGGGCTGATGGTTGAGCACGGGAAAATCGTCGCCGAGCGAGGCGAGGACGACACCGCTGCCTGCCTTCTCCGCGAGAAATCCTTCCGGTGGCGACAGCACGAAAGCGTCGATCTGCTTGTTGTCCAGTGCCGCCTGCAATGCGACAGGATTGCCGATCTGGGCGACCTTGACGTCGGTTTTCGGATTGAGGCCGCCCTTGGCTGCCAGCCATCGCGCAGCGGCATCCTGCGTGCCGCCGACGGCAGCGACGCCGACCGTGGCGCCCTTGAGCGCACTGAGCCGTTTTTCCAGGGGATCGCCGGCCTTCACGCCGGTCCGCTCGAGCAGCGCGGGTGAGACCACGAGCTGGAGCGTGACCTTGGACATCAACGAATAGACGATCTCGAAAGGCTGGCCCTTCGCGGCGGCGCGCAGAACCGTTTCCGAGCCGACGGCGGCAAGGTCGATATCGCCGGCATCGAGCGCGGCGAGTGCAGCCGCGTCGCCGCCGGGCACGACCACCGCGTTGGCGGTCAGCGCTTGCGCGGAAAAGGTATTGAGGGCGCGGGCGCCCCAGAGCGGGAGAAAACTCAGCGTGGAAACGCCTTGTGCGATCCGGATCGTTTGCTGCGCGGAGACTGGCGCCGGCATCAGCAGCAACGCTGCTCCGATCGCAAGCAGGCTGAACAGGCTGTTGTGGGAGCGCATCGCCATCTCCGGGTTGCCGTTGATTGATTCAGATGTCGCTCGCGCCGGCGCCCGAAGGATTGCGCCAGCGCAACAGCCGGCGTTCGAGCCGGTCCGCGAGTGCGCCGGCCGCCACCACGAAGCTGAGCAGGATGACGATGCCGGCGAACACGCCGGCAGGATCATAGGTGGCGGATGCCTCGTGAATGAACAGGCCGAGCCCCTGTGTTGACGAAGTGAATTCGCCGACGATCACGCCGATGACGCTGTAGGGAATGGCCATCCGCATGCCGAGCATCACGTAGGGCGCGGCGGCCGGCAAATAGACGTGATAGGTGAGCTGGCGCTGATTGGCCCCCATCACCCGCGTGAGATTCACGAGTTCCCGGTCAACGCTGCGCACACCGGCAAACACGTTGTAGAAGACCAGGAAGAAGACCATGATCGAAGCGAGCGCGATCTTCGATCCCATCCCGATTCCGAACCAGATGATGAACAGCGGCGCCAGCGCGATTTTCGGCACGCCGTAGAAGGCCATCACATAGGGCTCGAAAATGCGGGCAAGCCGCGGCGAGCGGCCGAGCGCATAGCCGCCCAGCACGCCGCCGGCAACGCCGATGACATAGCCGAACACGAGCTCCTGGCCCGTCGTCCACAGATGTGGATAGATCTCGCCGGAGGAGAACAGCTCATAGAGCCGTGCCGCGATCGCGGTCGGCTTGCTGACATAGAGCTCCTTGATCAAGCGGCCCGAGGCCCATTGCCAGAACAACAGGAACACAAGGCCGGGAAGCAGGGCAAATAGCGCGTGAGCGAGCCTTCCGATCCAAGCAGGGCGATGCGATGTCGCCGCGTCCTCCGCGGAAGGCGGCGCGTCGTAGGCCATGTCCGTCATCGGCTTGCTCTCGTTCAATGGCGCTGCCCGGTCTCGATCTGGGAACGGAACTCGGTCCAAACCGCGTCATAGGCCTCCTCGAAGCCCGGATTGCGGAACGGCTCGAACATGTTGCGCGGCCGCGGCAGGTCAATCGGGATGTCGGCGAGCAGCCGCGACGGCCGCTGGCTCAGCACCACCACGTGGTCGGCGAGCAGCACGGCCTCGGTGATATCGTGGGTGACGAACACCACGGTTGCGCCTGCTTCCATCGACAGCTTCTGCAAATCGCCCTGCATCACCATGCGGGTCTGTGCATCGAGCGCTCCGAACGGCTCATCCATCAGGATGATGTCGGGCCGGTAAACCAGCGTGCGCGCGATCGAGCCGCGCTTCTGCATGCCGCCGGAGAGTTGGCTCGGGAAATGCTGCTCAAAGCCCTTGAGACCGACGGATCCCAGCGCATTGGCGACCCGCTCCCGTCGCTCGGCCGTCGCGACACCGCGCAGGAGAAGCGGAAGCTCGACATTCTCCGACAGCGTCTTCCAGGGAAATAGCTGTGCCTGCTGCGGCACGAAGCCGACCTCGGTGTTGATCGCCGTCACCTTGCGGCCGTGATGACGCACCGCGCCGCGGGTCGGGATTAAAAGGCCAGCGGCCATCTGCAACAGCGTGCTCTTGCCGCAGCCGCTCGGGCCGATCACCGCGACGAACTTGCCGCGGTCGACCTCGAAGCTGATTCCGTCGAGCACGCGGATGTTGGTCCGCTTTCCCGGCGCTGGAAAGTCCTGCCCGATCCCGTCAAAGGCAAGTACGCGGTCGTTCATGCCGGCCATCCCATCTCCGAACATGTCTATACATAATCGAAGCAATCGAAACGGGCAAGCCGGGATCGCTGGGGAGATTTTGGGCCTGCGCTGCCCAAGGCCTCGGCAGTGTTGCGTGCGCAAGAGGGCCTGATCAGGGTAGGCATCGTCGCGCCCGCAGGCGCGATGTGCCCGCGCGTTCCATTTGGTTTTTCCTATCGGCAGCTTCGTCCGATCCGGATTAGGCGGGCCTTTGACCTTCGTCTAACGTCGCGCAAGACCAATCGCGGCAACACGAAGAAGAGAAACAATGACTGACACGGTTTTTGCGGGCACGGTTGTCCTTCCTGACCGTCTGATCGACAACGGTTACGTCCTGGTCGGCGACGGCAAGGTGCAGGCCGTTGGCTCCGGTGCTTCGCCCGCGGGCGAAAAGCATGGCGGTCCCGGTTTTCTCGTGCTGCCCGGCGCCATCGATGCGCAGGTGCACAGCCGCAGCCAGCTTGGGCAGGAGGACTTCGTCTGGTCGACGCGCAGCGCAGCCGTCGGCGGCGTCACCACGATCGTCGATATGCCCTACGACGACAATTGTCTGATCGCGACTGCTGAGCGTTTTCGTACCAAGGTCAGCGAAGCAGGCGCGCAGGCGCGCGTCGATTTTGCGCTTTATGCCACCGTCGATCCGACCGAGGGAGCGGCGAGGGTGGATGAGCTCGTCGATGCCGGGGCCGCGGCGTTCAAGTTCTCGACCTTCGGCACGCACCCGACGCGGTTTCCGCGGATTCCGCCGCAGACGCTCTATGCTTGTTTCGGCGCCGTCGGAAAGCGCGGCCTGATGGCCGGCATCCACAACGAGAACGACGAGATGGTGCGTGCCTTCATGGCCGATGTCGAAGCGAGCGGCATCACCGACTACAGGGCGCACGGGATGTCGCGGCCACCGGTCACGGAAGCCCTGGCAACAGTCGAGGTCTACGAGCTCGGAGCCGCCGCCGGCTGCCCGGTGCACATCGTTCATTGCTCGATCGGGCGCGGCTACGAGCTCGCCGCGGCCTATCGCGCGCAGGGACACGGCGCCACCATCGAGGCCTGCGTACATTATCTAACGCTCGATGAAGAGAATGACGTCCGCCGGCTCGGCGGCAAGGCCAAGATCAATCCGCCGTTGCGTCCGCGGAAAGAGGTCGAGGCGCTCTGGCATCATCTCGCCGCCGGCAACGTCACGATCGTCTCGACAGACCATGTGAGTTGGTCGGAAGACCGCAAGACCGATCCGAACATGCTCAAGAATGCTTCCGGCATTCCCGGCCTTGAAGCGTTGTACGGATTGCTGCTGAAAGGGCTCGACCAGCGCGGCCTGCCGCTAACCCACGCAGCACGGCTGCTCGCGCTCAATCCCGCAGCACTTTTCCGGATCACGCATGCCAAGGGCGCGCTGGAGATCGGCCGCGATGCCGACGTCGTCTTGATGCGGCGCGACCCCCATCGTTATAGCGCCGCGGAGAGCGGCAACAATTTCGTTTCCTGGAGTCCGTATGACGGGATCGAGCTGCCGTTCCGCGTGATCGAAACCTATGTCCGCGGTGAATGCGTCGCCGCCAATGGCGAGGTGATCGCCAAGCCCGGCAGCGGTCGTTTTGTCAGTCCGTTGCGCGCGCACTGACGGACAGCCTGTGACGAAATCCAATCTTCCGCTCGACGCCGCTCGTCTGTGGTCGGACATCATGGCGTTGGCCGACATCACCGATCCGGCGCGGCCCTACACGCGCCGCTCGTTCACCGCGCTGTTTCTCGAAGGCCGCGCCTGGCTCGCGCAACGCTTTGTCGAGGCTGGCCTGACCACACGGATCGATACGGCCGGCAATTTGATCGGGCGCATCGAAGGCCGCAAGCCGGCGCTCGGCGTGATCGCAGTCGGCTCGCATAGCGATACCGTGCCGTCCGGCGGCCGCTTTGATGGTATCGCCGGTGTGGCGACGGGTCTCGAGATCGCGCGCGCGTTGCGCGAGTCCGGTGTGCGGCTCGATCACTCGCTTGAGGTCGTCGATTTCCTGGCTGAGGAGCCGAGCGAATACGGGCTTTCGTGCGTCGGCAGCCGTGGCATGACGGGCTCGCTCGACGGCAAGATGCTCGATCTCGTCGAACCGGGCGGCGAAAAGCTGCGCGACGCCTTGCGACGGGTGGGCGGCGATCCGGACCGGCTCGATCGTGCTGGACGTAGTGACGTCCGCGCGTTCCTCGAGCTGCATATCGAGCAGGGCATCGTCCTGGAATCGCAATCGCTCGATATCGGCGTTGTGACTTCGATCGTCGGTATCCGCCGCATCGACATCGTCTTCGAGGGCGAAGCCGACCATGCCGGAACGACGCCGCTTCACCTGCGCCATGACGCGCTGCTGGCAGCGGCGGATACCGTCACCACCGTGCGGCGCATCGCCGAAAGTCTCGACGCCGAGAGTTCCGACTATTTTGTTGCCACCGTCGGCATTCTCGCGGTCGAGCCGTCGGCGTCGAATATCGTGCCGGGTCGTTGCCGTCTCATCATCGATGCACGCACGACCAATCCGGCGCTGACCACCCGCTTTGTCGCGGCGATCGATCGTGAGAGCGAAGCGGCAGCAACAGCAGCGCGGGTCCGACGCCGCGCCTTTGCCACGCTCTCGGACGGGCCGCCGGTCGCCTGCGATGCGCATTTGCAGGGAGCGTTGCGTGGGGCGGCGCGTGATCTTGGGCTCGGTCAGGCCGATCTGCCGAGCGGCGCCGGGCATGATGCCGCCTTCATGAGCCGTATTTGTCCTTCGGCCATGGTGTTCGTGCCGTGCCGAGGCGGAAAAAGCCACGCGCCGGAAGAATGGGCCGATCGAGACGCTGTCGCGGCTGGCGCTGCGGTCATTCTTCAAGCGGTGAAGGCCCTGGATCGCTCCTTGCAAGAGCGCCGGTCAGCGTGACGACGGTGGGGCAGCGCAGTCTAAGGTGCGCCGCGCTGCTCCGATAATTTCCGCCGCAGGATGTTGACGAGGCCGCGTTCCGGCTCGCTCAGGGTTCGTTCGCCGGAATAGATCACATAGAGGCGTCGCGTGATGGCGGGCTCGATGATCGGATGCGCCACAAGATCGCCGGCGGCGATCTCCTGCGCCACCGCCGAGGCCGGCAGCACGGTGCAGACCGGCAGCCGCGTCAGCAGCGACACCGCCATCGGCAACGCGTCGATCTCCATGACCGGCTGAATCCGCAAGTCACGTTCGGACGCCGCCTTCTCCAATAGCTGGCGCAGGCCGAAGCGGTTGGTCGGCAGTGCGAGCTTGACCTTTGCGAGGTCGGCAAGCCGGACAGGACCCGGCGGCAACAGACGGTGCGCGGCGTGTGCGATGGCGGCAAGTCCTTCCGACGAGCCAAGCGGCAGCCGCGGCATGTGCGGCAAGGTCGTTTCGACGATCGCAACCCCTACCAGTCCGCGGATCACCCAGTCCTGCAAGGTGCCGTTGGGCGCTTCCTGGACGACGAGCTTCAGGACCGGATAGCGCGCCTGAACCTCGATGATCGCTTCCGTGATCTGGTTGACGAGGAAGCCGTGCTGATTGACCGACGGCAAGATACCGACGCCGATACGCCGTCCCTGCGGCAGCGCCGCGCCGGCGTCGCCGGAAGAGAGGCGGCGAAATCCGGCTTCGATCAGCGTGGCAAATCGCGAGAAGCGATCGCCCTTCGAGGTCGGAATGACACCGTCATCATTGCGCGCGAACAGCGCGCCGCCGAGGGACGCCTCGAGCTTGTGCAACTGCTCGCTGAGCGCGGGCTGGCTGATGTTGGCGCCGCGCGCCGCGGCGGAGATGCGCCGCACCCGATGGATCAGGTTGAAATAGTGAATCTGCCGCAGGCTGATGACCGGGCGTTCCGCCCGCGCAGCCTGGTCGCCGGCGAGGGCTTGCTTTACCTTTCGAATGAACAGATTGGTGATGGCATTCGGCTTGCTCGCCCGGGCAACGACGTCCATCGAGAGCGTCTGATCTGGCGCGACCAGGACGACGTTGGCAAGACCAAGCCGCGAGGAGATCAGGCTCCGCGGCACGAACAATGCTGCATCCGGATAATCGTCGATGGTGCGTGGCAGGTCGCCCGGATGATCGCCCAGAAAGCGCACGCCGGTGATCTTGTGCCGGCTGAAATAGCGATCGACCTGCTCGATCAGCGGCGGCGCCAGCATGGGAACGACGATGCGGCCGGCGATCAGCGCGGCCGCATCGGGAGGCGCGTGCGTGCCGGCCGGCAGTCGGAACGCAAATACCCAGGGATCCGAGAGCAATATCGTGTCCTGCTTCGGGCGGCGCTGGCCGGCTTCGGCAAGGCCGATCGTGACATGGCTTCGGTCCAGTCCGCTCCAATCGGTGGCGAGTGGGGTGAGGTGCGGGAGGTCCTTCTCGTCCTTCCATTGCGGATCGACGAAGACGTCTCCGCGTTCGCTCGCCATGCGGTCGATGGCGAGGCGAAGCGCCTTGCTGATACCGCCGATCGTGAAGCTCAGATTGATCTCGACGACGAGGTGCTTCAGCCGGGCCTCGGTGGATGCCATCGTGTGGCGCCGGGCGAACATTTCAGCGATCAGCAACGGTTCGGCCGCGCGCATCAGCGCGCGCGCCGCTGATGTCGGATAGAGCATGTTGTTGGAACGCCTGAACAGCGTAATGTCGAGATCCTGCCCCAGCGCCTTCAGCGTCGTGCTGAGCGTCGACACCGCGATGTCGAGCTCGGCGGCGGCGCGCGCAAAGCTTCCGGCCCGGCAGGTCGTCACGAAATAGGCAAGAGTGCGCAGTTCGACCATCTGACCTCGAGCAACATCAGGCAAGCATAGCCGTTCGTCCGGGCGGCGTCATCCGGTCTTCGTTTTTCCCTATGGCCTCGTTTACGAGACAGCCCGATGGACCCGGCTGCGCCGGCCGATATGATCGGCATCAGGTCTCATCGACCGAGAGACACCTGCGGGGCAAGATGGACGTTGGCGCAAAGGGGACGATCGCAGCGGCTTCCTCCCGGCAGTCGATGCGAGCCTTTCTGTCGGCGCTGGCGGGTCGGGGCGAACTCGTCACCATTCCGGAGGCCGTTAGCTCGGAGTACGAGGTCGCGGCGTGTCTTGCCGAAGCCGATAGCGGCGCGGCGCTGCACTTTCCGCACGTCAAAGGCCCGACCGGGACATCCGCCATGCCGATCGTCGGCAACCTGCTCAATTCACTGCCACGGTTTGCAGCGGGTTTGAGCAGCACGGTGCAACAGATGCAGGCCGCGCTGATCGCCGCCATCGACAAGCCGGTGCCGCATCGTATGGTGTCCTCGGCACCGTGCCAGGAGCACGTCGTCGCTCGACCGTCGCTGACCGACGAATTGCCGATCCCGCGGTTTTTCGAAAAGGAGGGCGGCCCCTACATCACGGCGGGTGCGATCGTCGCCAGGGATCGCCTCACCGGCCAGAGCAATCTGTCGATTGCGCGCTTGATGCCGCTTGGCGGGGACCGCGCCTTTGTCGGCATCGCGCCCAACCATCATCTCGCGATCCTGGCGCGCGCTGCGCACGCCCGTGGCGAAAAGCTCGACATCGCCGTGTGCATCGGCAATCACCCGGCGGTGCTGCTAGCTGCGTGCCTCTATCTCGGCCTCGGCGACGATGAGCTTCCGATCGCTGGCGCGCTTCTCGGCGAGCCGCTCGACGTGATCCGATGTACGAGGTCCGATCTGCTGGTGCCCGCGCATTGCGAATGCGTGCTGGAGGGAACGCTGGATGCCGGCGAGGCCTTCATGGAGGGCGCGGTCAGCGAGTTCCACGGTATGTACGAGAATTACGGCGCCGGCATCGTTGCGACATTCTCCCGCCTCACTCGCCGGCGCGACGCGATCTTTCAGGTGATCCTCCCAGGCTGTCATCCGGAGCATTGCCTGCTTGGCGGCGTTGCGATTGCGGCCGGGCTGTGCCGCGCAGTGCGCAATGCGGTGCCGTCGGTGCGCGAGGTCGCGGTCGGCATCGGTGGCGCCGGCCGGCTGCATGCGGTGGTTTCGCTCGATGCGCCGCGCCCGGGCGAAGCACGCAAGGCCATGTTTGCGATCTGGGCCACGGTCAATTTGGTCAAGCAGGTGATCGTGGTTGATGAGGATATCGATCCCTGGAATCCGATCGAGGTCGAATGGGCCTGCGCGACGCGATCCAAGCCGGATCGCGATCATATTGTGATCCCTGCCGTGCGCGCGGATCGCTCCGAACCGCTTGAGGTCGGCGGCACCATCACCAAGCTTGGTATCGACGCGACACGCCGGGAAGGCGACCGGCCCGACTGGGACCTCGCAAAGCCGCCGGCGGCGGCGCTGGCGCGGGCCCGGGACATTCTTCGCCAACACAAGCTCAACTAGGGACGGCAACGATCAACTCTCATTTCCGTGGAGAATGCCATGTTGACAGACAGAATTACGCCGTCGGCGCTCGGAACAAGAGCGCTACTGGGTTTCGCGACCCTCATCCTGCTCGGCGTCGCCGCCGCGACGCCGGCGCAGGCCGATATCAAGATCGGATTTCAGGTGCCGTTGACGGGCCCGGCGGCCACCGACGGCAAGTCCGCCCAGATCGCCGGCGAAATGGCGATCGAGGACATCAACGCCGCCGGCGGCGTGCTCGGACAGAAACTGCAACTCGTCACCTATGACGATCAGGCCAAGTCGGATCAGGCGATCTTCACCGCCAACAAGCTGATCGGCGAAGACGGCGTCAAGCTCGTCGTCAACGGCAGCTATTCCGCATCGGGCCGCGCTGCCGCTCCGGTCTTCCAGAAGGCCGGCGTCGTGATGATCGCCGCCTATGGCGTGCATCCCGATATCACGCGCGCGGGCGATTACATGTTCCGCCTCGTGCATCTCGGCCCGCCACAGGGTGCGGCCACCGCGCTCTATATCGGCAAGATGCTGGGCCTGAAGAAGATCTCGACCATCACTATGGATAACGACTACGGCCAGGCCACCATGGACGGCTTCCTGGAAGCCGCGCCGAAATACGGCATCGAGGTCCTCAACAAATACAGCTATTCGCTGAAAGACCGTCAGTTCGGCTCGATCGTCGCCAGCGTCAAGCGCGACAATCCGGACGGCGTCTATGCCACCGGCTACTTCTTCACCGGAGGCCCGCTGGTCGCCCAGCTCCGAGCCGCGGGCATCACGGTGCCGATCGTGGGCTCGCAAGCCTTCGATTCCGAGAAGTTCATCGAGATCGCAGGGCCGGCCGCCGAGGGCACCTACATCATCGACAGCTTCGATCGCGACCGCAAGGACGAGGCGCTGCAGAAATTCTTCAACGGCTTCAGGGAGCGCGCTGGCTACGCGCCGGAGGGCGTCGCCGCCATCACCTATTCGGCGGTGAAGCTGATGGCCGACGGCATCAAGCGCGCCAACAGCGCCGAGCCCGACAAGGTGCGCGACGCGCTCGCCGCGACCAAGGACTTCCCGCTGCTCGAAGGCAGCATGAACGGCTTCAACAGCCTGCACGAGATGATCATGCCGATCCATGTCAACGAGATCAAGGACGGTAAGTTCAAGCCAGCCGGCGAGGTCAGCGACCTGAACGCATTCGCGCCGCCCGAGAAGTGACGGCGGATGGGAGCAGGGGGCCCGCCGGCCTTCTGCTCCCGCCAGCAAGGATGATGCGGTGTACTATATCGATCTGGCCGTAACCGGCATCAGCTTCGGCTGCATGTACGCCATGATGTCCGTCGGCCTTACGCTTGTTTATGGACTGCTGCGCATTCTGCACGTCGCGCACGCCGCCGTGTTCGCGCTCGGTGCCTATGCCACCGTGCTGGCAGCGAATGCGACCGGCAGCATTGCGCTCGGCTTCGTCGCCGCGCTCATCGTCACGCCGCTGTTCGGGATGGCGATCTATCGTTTGCTGTATGAACCGCTCCTGAACTATCGTCCCGATGTGCCGATGATCGCGTCCGTCGGTCTGCTGGTGCTGATGCAGGACGCCTTCCGGATCGTCTTTGGCGAACAGGGCGTCACGTTCCGGCGCAATGCCTTCTCGTTCAGGACGTTCGATATCGCCGGCGTCACCATCAGCGCGGTCCAGATCGCGATCGTCATCACCGCGGCCATCGTCTTCCTGGGCCTGCATCTCTTCACCACCCGCACGCGGATCGGGGTCGGCTGGCGCGCTACGGTGTCGAAGCCGCGGATCGCTGCGAGCTTCGGCATCGATCCGATCAAGGTCCGCTATCTCAACTTCGCGATCGGCTCGGCTTTGGCGGCGGTGGCTGGCGGACTGGTCGCGCTGCTCAACAACCTCGTCGATCCCACGATCGGATTTGTGGTGAGCTACAAGGCGCTCGCCATCATCGTCCTCGGCGGGCTCGGCAGCGTGCGCGGCACTCTGGTGGCGAGCCTCGTGCTCGGCCTGGTCGAAGCCTATGGCACGATCTTCATCGGCGCCTGGCTCGATCGCGACGCGATCGCGTTCCTTGCTCTCATCATCCTGCTGATGATCCGTCCGCAAGGCTTCACGGGAGCGCACACGGCATGAGCGCCTACACCATCAGTATCGTCTCAATCATCGGCATCAATGTGATCCTGGCCGTCAGCCTCAACATGATCAGCGGCTTCTGCGGCCAGATCAGTCTCGGTCATGGCGCGTTCTTCGGGGCAGGCGCCTACGCCGCGGCGCTGGTGATGGTCGGGCTCGCGAACGTTCCGTTGGCGCTGCTGGCGGCGCTGTTGGCGGGTAGTGCACTCGGCATCATTGTCGGCTTTGCCTCGCTACGAGTGCGTAGCGATTTCCTCGCGGTGACGACGATCGGCGTCAATTTTCTGTTCGTTGGCTTCGTGCGCAAGCAGACATGGCTTGGCGGCGAGATGGGCATCAGCGGCATCCCGCCGACCGGGTTCGGTGCGCCCGGCAATATGGTCATGATCCTGGTGCTCGCCTGTGCCACCGTCGCCTTCAGCCTCTATGTCAACCGATCCTGGATGGGCTTTGCGTTCCGAGCCGTCGGCGAGGACGAGCAGGCCGCCACGACGCTCGGGATCGCTGCAAATGCCTACAAACTCGCGGCATTCGGCATCGGTACTGCGCTCGCCGGTCTCGCCGGGGGCCTTTATACTTTCTTCACCCAGTTCATTACCGTCGATGCTTTCGACTTCATCTTCTCGGTGATGCTGATGGCGATGGTCGTGATCGGCGGCATCGGCTCGACCTGGGGCGTCGTCGCCGCCGCGATCGGACTGACAGTGCTGCCGGAGGCGATCCGCTTCGTCAATGATTACCGGCTGCTGGTATTCGGCGGCATGCTGGTGCTGGTGATCCGGCTTGCGCCCGGCGGCCTTGCTGCCCTGATCCGCAATCTGTTCGTTCGGGCGAGGCAAGCATGAGCGCGGTGCTTCGTCTCGATGACGTTGCGATCCGGTTCGGCGGAGTGCAGGCCGTCGGCGGCGTCTCGCTGTCGGTGGAGGGTGGCGAGTTCGTCGGCCTGATCGGACCGAACGGCGCGGGCAAGACCACGCTCATTCGCATGATCGCGGGGTTGCTCAAGCCGGATCGCGGCCGGATCACGCTCGGCGGCGCCGATGTCACCGACGATCCGACCGCGACGCGGGTCCGCCGCGGCCTCGCGCTCACCCATCAGATTGTCCGGCCGTTCCGCGAGATGACCGTGCTCGATAATGTCGTGCTAGGCGCGGGCTTTGGCTATACGTCCAATCCGCTGCGCGCATTGCTGCATATCGACCGGCGCCGGGAAAGCGATCGCGCGATGGAGATTCTTGCGTCGGTTGGGCTGGCCGGCACCGAACGCAAGCTCGCCGGCGCGCTGCCGCTTGGCCAGTTGAAACGGCTTGAGCTGGCGCGGGCCCTTGCTGTCGATCCACGACTCATTCTGCTCGACGAGCCGCTCGCCGGCCTCAATCACACCGAGGCTTCCAGGCAAGCCGAGACCATTTGCGACGTCCACCGGCGCGGTATCACGGTGGTTCTCGTCGAGCACAATCTTGAAGAAGTGATGCGCATTTGTCGCCGCCTGATTGTGCTGAACAATGGGGGCGTGATCGGTGACGGCGAACCGCGTGACGTCATGGCCGATCCGGTGGTGCACGACGCCTATGTCGGGGGCGGGATGGTGACCCATGCTGAAGCTTGAAAACCTGAGCTGTGGCTATGGCTCGGTGGAAGCCGTGCACGACGTCAGTTTTGACGTTCCTGCCGGTTCGATCTTCGCGCTGCTCGGCCCCAACGGCGCCGGCAAGACCTCGACGATCATGGCGATCATGGGGCATGTCGACATTCACGGGGGGCGCATCCTGCTCGAGGACAAGGATATCACGCGCCGCCGCGCGATTGATCGGGTGGGCCTCGGCATCGCGCTGGTGCCCGAAGGGCGACAGCTCTTCTCGGATCTGACGGTCGACGAAAATCTGACCGTCGGCGGCTACGCCCGGCCATCCGTGCGCGACGCCGGCAAGCGCGAGCGAGTGTTTGCCTATTTTCCGCGATTGGCCGAGCGACACACCCAGCTGGCAGGATCGCTGTCCGGCGGCGAACAACAGATGCTGGCGATCGGGCGGGCGCTGATGGCCGAGCCGCGGCTATTACTGGTCGACGAATTGTCGCTGGGCCTGATGCCGAAGATGGTCGATTTGTGCCTCGATGCGTTGACGCGGCTCAAGCGCGAGGGGCTGACCGTACTCCTCGTCGAGCAGAACACGGCGCGCGCGCTCGATGTCGCCGACAAGGTCTGCGTGATGTCATCGGGCGTGCAGATCTATCAGGGCACGGCCACCGAGGCCAAGGCCGCCGGCTCGATGTTCGCGACCTTCCTCGGCATGAACGAGCCTGTCC
This sequence comes from Bradyrhizobium sp., assembly GCA_035487555.1. Lineage (GTDB taxonomy): Bacteria > Pseudomonadota > Alphaproteobacteria > Rhizobiales > Xanthobacteraceae > Bradyrhizobium. The sequence continues at coordinate 44,917 of DATHMA010000126.1, forward strand.
AACCATAAGTCGATAAGAAGAAGGCTGCCGCAGGGCAGGAAAAACATGACGCGAATGCTGACGACGGACGATGTGGAAGCGGGATTGGTCGGCGGGCTGTTCCTGTCGGCGGGAGGCAGCGGCCGCAACGCGGTGGCCAAGAATCGCGGGCTCGGCCAGATGGCGCTCGATTATGGCGGCGTCCGGCTGGTCGCGCTCGATGAACTCGAACCGAATGCAGCGATCATCACCGCGACCGCGGTCGGCGCGCCGGGCTTTGCCAATTGGGCGATCCGGCCGCGCGATGCGATCAACGCGGCGCGGCGGTTGATTGACAAACTGGACAAGCCGCCGGCTGGCGTCATCTGCGGTCATGTGCCCGGCTTCAATGCCTGGCTCGTTGCCGCCGCGCTCGGGCTCGATTATGTCGACGCCGCCTCGAACGGACGCGGCCATCCGACCGTGAAAATGGGCGGGATGGGACTCGCCTCGCGACTCGATCTCTCCATCACCCAGGTCGGCTGCAGCGGCAGCAAGGCCGAGAAGAATGAGCTCGCAATGGTCGTGGAAGGCGACATCGTCCGCACCTCGAACATGATGCGGCAGGCGGCGGTGATCAATGGCGGGCTGATCTATGCGGCCCGCGGTCCGCTCAGCGCCGGCTTCATCAAGGAGAACGGCGCGCCGGGCGCGATTAGCTTCCAGCTCGATCTCGGCCGCGCCATGCTGGCGGCGAGCGGCGCCGATCGCGTCCGTGCCACGGTGGAGTTTCTCGGCGGCGAGCTGCTCGTCGAAGGCGAGGTCACCGAGAATACGGTGACCTATGGCGGCGGATTCGACCTCGGCCAGATGAAAGTGCGCGGCAGCAACGGCGAAGCCGTGCTCGGTGTCTACAACGAGTTCATGACGGCCGATTTCGGCGGCAAGCGCGTCGCGACCTTCCCGGACATGATCGGGACGCTCGATCCGCGGACGGGCGACGTGGTCTCGATCTCGGAGTCGAAAGTCGGCAGCCGCGTTGCCGTCATCGTGGCCCACCGGTCCAGATTTCCGGTCGGCAAGGGCGCGCTCGATCCAGCCGTGTTTCCCGAGGTCGAGAAGGCGATGGGCGTCGATATGCGCTCATATCTCTAGGAGAAGGATTTCGTGGTCATGTTGCGCCTCTACGATAGCCGTTTGTCCGGGAATGCCTGGAAGGTCCGCATTCTGCTGACGCAGCTCGGCCTTCCCTTTGAACGGGTCACGCTGGATCTGGCCAAGGGCGCCGCCTCCGAACCGGCGTTCCGTGCCAAGAGCCGCTTCGCCCGCGTTCCCGTGCTCGAGCTCGAGGATGGCCGGACCATCGTCGAATCGGCGGCGATCATGTTGTACCTGGCGGAGGGGACGCGCTTTCTCCCCGACGATCGCTTCCTGCGTGCCGAGGTGACGAGCTGGCTCACCTTCGAGCAAGCCGATTTGTTGAAGGCCCTGGCCTTGCCGCGCTTCTATCGCATGCGCGGGACGGCCGATCAGATGGAAAAACACATCGCCGTTCTTCAGGAAATCGCCTATCCCGCGCTGGAAAAGCTGGACGCCTGGCTCTCGACCCATACCTGGCTCGTGGATGAACGCTACACCATCGCCGACATCGGCATGTTCGGTTATGTCTCGATGGCCCATCAAGGTGGCTACGAGATGCAACGATTTCTTGCGATCGATGCCTGGCTGGCGCGCGTCAAGGCCCAACCCGGCTGGGTCCCCCTGATCGAGGAGGCCCAGGCATGAGCATCCCCATACGCCGCGGCAAGGAAGTGAAGGCCGGGCGCGGCACCGCGCTGCGCTGCAAGGGTTGGCGGCAGGAGGCGATCCTGCGCATGCTGGAAAACAATCTGGAGAATGCCGAGGCTCCCGACAATCTGGTGATCTACATGTCGATCGCGCGCGCGGCGCGCGACTGGAACAGCTTTGATCGCATCGTGGCGACGCTCGCGACGATGCGCGAGGATCAGACCCTCATCATGCAGTCGGGCAAGCCGATCGGCGTGTTTCCCGGGCAGGCAACGACGCCCCTGGTCATCATGGCCAACGGCAACCTCGTCGGCGACTGGAGTGGCGAAGAGAGCCGCCGCAAGCTCGACGATATGGGGCTCACCGTCTATCCCGGCATGACGGCCGCAGCCTGGCAGTACATTGGCAGCCAGGGCATCCTTCAGGGCACCTACGAAACCTTTATGGCGGTCGCGCGCCAGCACTTCGGCGGCACGCTCGCCGGCCGCTTGCTCCTGACGTCCGGTTGCGGCGGTATGAGCGGCGCGCAGCCCTTGGCTGGAAAGCTCGCCGGCGCATCCACGCTGGTGATCGAGGTCGATCAGGTGCGGATCGATCGCCGCATCGCCAGCGGCTATTGCGACGCCATGACAAGCGATCTCGATGAGGGGATTGCACGCTGGCAGGCCGCGCGTGATGCGAGGCAACCGCTGGCGCTGGCGTTATGCGCGAACTCCGCGGTCGTGCTGCCCGAACTGGCCCGGCGCGGCATCGTTCCGGACATCGTTACCGACCAGACGTTTCCCGATCCGCTGAAGGGATACGTGCCGGCAGAGTTGACACTCGAGCAAGCGCGCGCGATGCGGCAGGACGACCCGGCCGGGCTGATGGCGCTGGCGCGGCAATCGGTTGCCGCACATGTCCGTGCCATGCTGGGGTTCATGGATCGTGGCGCGATCGTGTTTGAATATGGCAACAGCCTGCGCGCCGAGGCGAAGGCGGCCGGCGTGGACGATGCCTTCCGGATGCGCTCGTTCGTCGATCTCTATATTCGCCCGCTTTTTTGCCAGGGGATCGGTCCGTTCCGCTGGATCGCAGTCTCCGGAGACCCGCAAGACATCTACACGATCGACGACATGATCCTGGAGACATTCTCATCGAACCATCCGATCTCGTCGTGGATCAAGCTGGCGCGGGAGCATGTGCAGTTTACGGGGCTGCCCGCCCGCATCGGCTGGCTCGGCTATGGCGAGCGCAGCCGTCTCGCGCTGCTGGTCAACGAGGCCGTCGCCAGCGGCAGAATCTCTGCGCCGATTGCCTTCACCCGCGACCATCTCGATTCCGGTTCGGCTGCGCTGCCGCATCGCGAGACCGAGAACATGAAGGACGGGTCGGACGCGATCGCGGACTGGCCGATCCTCAATGCGCTGTTGAATTGTTCCAACGGCGCCGATCTTGTCGCTATTCATGGCTTGGGCGGCCGCGGCGTCAGTGCTGGCCTGACTATCGTCGCCGATGGTGATCCGGCAACGTCGGATCGGTTAAAGCGCGTGCTCGACGGCGATCCCGGCATCGGCGTATTGCGTCATGCCGACGCCGGCTATGATATTGCCGTCGAGCAGGCTGAGCGGTTTGGGCTGTCGTCGACGGTGGCTCCGGGATTGTCTGAAAGCTGAACCGACGACGATGGCCTTGAGAGGGGCGCAAGCGGATGGATCGTTTCGACCTCGGCAGCCATTCTAGAAGGATCTCCACGACCTCGGCCGACGCGCAGCGCTGGTTCGACGCCGGCCTCAACTGGTGTTTCGCCTTCAACAAGGCCGAGGGCGTGAAGTGTTTCCGCAAGGCGCTGGAATTCGATTCCGACTGTGTGATGGCGCATTGGGGAATGGCCTATGGCAGCGGACCCTTTTACAACCTGATCTGGCGCGATCTCGGAGAGCGCGAGGCTGATGCTGCCACCAGCACGGCCTTCGCGCATATCCAGAAGGCGCGTGCGCTGGCTGGAGGCGCGACCGAACTCGAAAATCGCCTCATCGACGCTCAGGCCTGCCGTGTTCAAAAGCCGCATCCGGTGGCGCCGGAGGAATATGACCGCTGGGACGACGCCTATGCCGCGGAAATGCGCAGGATCCATCGAGAGCATCCGGACGATCTTGACGTCATCGCGCTGTTTGTCGAGGCGCTGATCACCCGGACCCCGCGGCGCCTCTGGGACGTTCGCACCGGACTGCCGGCGAAGAATTCGGACGTCGTCGAAGCGCTCGATGTCTGTGAGCGCGGGATCGATCTCGCGGAGCAAGCGGGCCTGCCGAAACATCCTGCGCTCCTGCATCTGCATATCCACATCCTTGAAATGTCGAACGAGCCGGAGCGTGCGATGGCGTCGGCGCAGGCTCTCGGCCCGCTATGCCCTGACGCCGGACATCTCAATCACATGCCGGCGCATGTCCATATGCTCGTCGGCGACTATTGGAAGGCGCAGCTCGCCAGCGAGAAGGCGATCGCCGCCAATGACAGGTATCTTGCCTATGCCGGGCCGCTGACGCCTTATACGACCGCGTGCGCGCACGATCTCCTGCTGATGATGCATGCCAGCATGTTCATGGGCCGATATTGCGATGCGGTCGGCGCTGCGGACAAATTGTGCGGCATGGTCACGAAGGAGGTGCTCAGCGTCCAGGGCCATCCGAAATTCTCGATGAGCCTGGAAGGCTATCATTCGATGCGGACGCATGTGCTGGTGCGTTTCGGGCGCTGGCAGGACATCATCGACGAGCCGCTGCCCGATGATCCCGACCTGTATCCGATGACGACGGCGATGCATCGCTATGCCAAGGCAGTTGCGCACGCCACTCTCAGGAATTTCGACGCGGCCGATAGGGAACGGGCTCTATTCGGGGAGAGCGTGCACCGTATCCCCTTCGAGAGAAGAGTGTTCAACAATAGCGCTCACAGCATCCTTTCAGTAGCCGAAAAGATGCTGGAAGGTGAATTGGCGTATCACAAAGGCAATTACGAACCTGCATTTGTCCATCTGCGCGAGGCCGTCGAGCGAGACGACAATCTGGTGTATGTCGAGCCGTGGGCGTGGATGCATCCTCCTCGACATGCGCTTGCAGCGCTCTTGGCAGAGCAGGGGCAGTTTGCCGAGGCGGAGGAGATCTATCGCGACGATCTCGGCCTGACCGATCGGATTCAACGATGTGCGCAACACCCCAACAATGTTTGGGCTCTTCACGGGCTGGCCGAATGTTTGGAGGTTCGCCACGAGCTTCAAGAGCTAGAGGCGCTCAGACCCAGGCTGGAAGCCGCCATGGCGCTGGCCGACGTGCCGATCGTCTCCTCGTGTATGTGCCGCATCAGGATGCCCGCGAAATCGTCCCGCAAATGTTGCGACTAGACCAGGCTTTCGCCTTGCTACGCATCGTTGAAGGCGTGCGCGATGTCCGCGATCAGATCGGACGGGTGTTCAATGCCGATCGACAGCCGGATCGTAGAGTCGAGAACGCCTATTCTTTGGCGGATGTCAGCCGGAACGCCGGAGTGGGTCATGCTTGCGGGCAGGCTGGCAAGCGACTCGGTGCCGCCCAGACTCACCGCGAGCTTGAAGATTTGCAGGGCGTTCAAGAATTTGAATGCGGCGGCTTGGCCGCCGACAATGTCGAACGAGAAGGTGGAGCCCGCGCCGGTGCATTGCCTCGCGAACAGCCGGCCGGCGGGGGAGGCTCCTTCGTGGTGAGCAAGGTAATGGACCTTCGCCACCTTGGCGTGGTCGCGCAGGTAATCCGCCACGAGCCGCGCGTTTCTGTCGGCCTTTTCCATGCGGATGCTCAGTGTTTCGAGCGACCGGCTGATCATCCAGCAGGAATGGGGGTCCAGTTGGGTACCGATGGCGCCTCGCAACGCTTTGACGTCCTTCATGAGGGCTTTTGACCCGAGCGCAGCGCCCGCGATCAGGTCGGAATGACCGCCGACATATTTGGTCAGCGAGTACAACGAAAGATCCGCGCCGTGTTCGATCGGCCGCTGAAACACCGGCCCGAGCAGCGTATTGTCGCAAGCGACGATTGGCGTGTGCCCCGTGGCCTTGCCGATTGTCTCCGCGACACGGCGGACCATCGCGATATCAACCAGGCCGTTGGTGGGATTTGCAGGTGTTTCGATGAAAATCATCGTAACCCGACCTTTGCGCATGGCTTCCTCCGCCGCCAGCGTGACGGCGGCTTCGTCGATGCCGTCGGTAAAGCCTACGGCGCCAATCGAAAGGCCCGCAAGTGTCTTTGCAAATAGAGTTTCTGTCCCACCATAGAGCGGTTGAGAGTGCAGAATGACGTCGCCAGGACGGACGAACGCAAGGATGGTGGTCGCAATCGCCGCCATGCCGGACGAGAAAAGAGCGCAGTTCTCGGTGCGCTCATAAACAGAAAGCCTGTCCTCGACGATCTCGCTGTTGGGATGGTTGAACCGCGAATAAACTAGGCCCGCACCCATCCCCTCGGGAGGCTCGCGCCGACCAGCGACGAAATCGAAGAAGTCCTGCCCGTCCTCGGCGGTCCTGAAGACGAAGGTTGAGGTCAGAAAGACCGGTGGTTTGACGGCCCCTTCCGACAGTTGTGGATCGTAGCCGTAGTTCAGCATGAGCGTTTCGGGATGCAGCACGTGGTTGCCGATGTGGGTCCTAGACGGAAATGGTTTCACCATGGCCTACCTCGCTGTCTGGATTATGTGTGCACCGGGAGTGCAGATTCGGCGTTTTGGCTTCCAACCGGGATATTATTTTGGAAAAAGCAAAACCTCGTTCGCGCTGGATTCTAAAGTCTGCAGATACGTGAGAACGACATTTCCCGACGCGATTATATGGCGTTCAATCAGGTCCATGAGACCAGCTCGGTCCTTCTTGACACAGAGGGTCAACATTTCCTCGTGCTCGGTCTGGGTGACAGTCGGAAAACTCTTCGCTCTCCAAGCAAGAACCCAATAGCGGTTCAGATTGTTGCGAGCACGACTTACTTGTTCAAGGAAGAACGGCCGATTGGCTCGCTGATAGATCAGAGTATGGAATTCGGTGGCAAGGCGCAGTCGTTCTGACGCGAACTGGGCCGCGTCGATCTTTGTTATGACGCGGCGAGCTTGTTCTATGTCATACTCGGTGAGGTGGTCGAGTGCCCACCCAGCTAGACGAGGTTCGATGAGGGCGCGGAATTCCATCAGTTCGCGCGCAACAGTGCTCGAGAGATCCGCAACGAAGCACCCGCGATTGTGATGCAGGGTCGCGAGCCCCTCGGAGACCAGGACTTTGAGCGCTTCGCGGACCGGCGTGTGACTGACGCCGAAGTCGGCGGCGATCTCGTCCTGCTTGAGCGGCGCGCCTGGCGAGATTTCACCGTTGCAAATCGCATCACGAAGTGCGCCGGCTATCATTTCCGTGCCCCCCAACAGTTTTTTGCCCGGCCCCTTCAGCATAAATTCCCATCTCCGAATCGGATTGACATATAATATATAATCATCTAGAGAGACTTCGAGATCAAGAGGTTAAGGGCAATCTCCAGTGATTATATATAATATGCAAAGTGCCTTCGCGCGTACGCCGCTGGCCTGCCGGTGATGTTTTCCTCCGCCTCGTCGCAAGTTTCGGTCGGTCGGAGCCTCGCGGGCCTCGAGACGCCATGTCTCGCCTTGGAGACCAGGCGTCTCACTCGCAATGTGTCGCGGCTAAAGACGCATCTCGAACCGTTCGCTGTCAGGTTTCGGCCGCACCTTAAAACCGCGAAGAGCGCCGACGTTGCACGCCTTGTCACGGACGGTCCCGCCGGGCCACTGACGGTCTCAACGCTTAGAGAAGCGGAGTATTTTCTCGATCATGGCTTCTCCGATTTGCTTTATGCCGTTGGTATCGCACCGAACAAGTTGGAGCACGTATTCGACTTGCGGCGACGTGGGGCCAAGTTGTCGATCGTACTCGACAACATCGAGATGGCCGGTCTGGTCGCAGCACGGTGCGCCGAAAGGCGCGACCCCCTGCCAGTCCTGATCGAAATCGACACCGACGATCATCGATCCGGCATCAAGCCGCAGGACCCTTTCCTCGTGGAGGTGGGGCGCGCACTTCACGAAGGGGGCGCAGTGCTTGGCGGCGTCATGACGCATGCCGGCAGCTCGTATGGTTCGAAAGGAGCGGCGGCCTTCGCGGAAAAGGCGGAGCAGGAGCGATCGGGCGCTGTCGCAGCGGCCGAGGCGCTGAGGCGCGCTGGCTTGACCTGTCCTGAAGTCAGTGTGGGATCAACGCCGACGGCGCATTTTGCCCGTGATCTTACCGGCGTGACGGAAGTACGTGCCGGGGTCTTCATGTTCTTCGACCTCGTAATGGCTGGCATCGGCGTCTGCTCACTCGACGACATCGCGATTTCCGTTCTTGCGAGCGTCGTCGGCCACCAGCGCGACAAGGGGTGGATTTTGATTGATGCAGGCTGGATGGCCATGTCGCGCGACCGCGGCACGGCACGGCTTTCCGTCGATCAGGGATATGGGGTCGTCTGCGATCTCGGGTGCAATCCGATCCCCGACTTGATCGTGATCGATGCCAATCAGGAACACGGCATTATCGCGCACCGTTCCGGCGCCGGCCCTCTACCGGACCTTCCGATCGGCACGATGGTGCGCATCCTTCCCAATCACGCCTGCGCCACGGCTGCGCAGCATGACCGGTACCACGTCATAAACGATGGTTCGATCGTGTCCGCGATCTGGCCTCGCATCTACGGATGGTGAATCAATGTCGACTCTCCTCGCGGCTATCAACGTTGACACGGCCCCGAAACCCTTCGGTCACTACGTACAGGCCATGGATACTGGCGGGCTCGTTTTTGTTCGGGTCAGCTTCCGGCGCGCGTGGGCGGGACGTCGCTGGCCGACATGTCGTTCGAGGCTCAGGCCCGCCAGTCACTCACCAACCTTCTGGCGATCGTCGAAGGAGCAGGGATCCGCCGCGATCGCATTGCGAAGGTGACGGCTTACCTGGTCGGCGTCGAGCATTGGAGCGCCTTCAACGCGATCTACGCCGAAGCTTTTGGCGAACACCGCCCGGCACGGTCCGTCGTGCCCGTGCCCGCGCTGCATCATGGCTATCTGATCGAGCTCGATGCCATCGCCGTGCGCTGAAGGTCACGCCAGCCATTTCGTTTTCAGTGAAGAGCCAGCAGGTTTCAATCGATGAGCCATGAAGCGCGCCAAACACGGTTGCGACCGACGCTAATATCCTTCGATGTGTTCGGCACGTTGATCTCCGTCCGGGAAAGCTCCTACGGTGCATTCGAGCGCATTCTTGCCGATACCGGCGCGTACCGCGTTGATGTGAAAGCGTTCTGGGAACACTGGGAACACCGAAACATCGTCCACTATTGGGAGCCGTACCGAACGTATCGCGAGATTTGCGAGCTTTCGCTCGAAGAAACGTTCGTGCATTTCGGTCTCACCGGCGAGGCGCGTCTGATCAACCACTATTTCGATGCGTTCCCTCGCTTCCTTCTCTACGACGATGTCGTCCGCACGCTCGACCGGCTGTCGCGCCGCTACAGGCTGGCGCTCGTGTCGAACATCGATGACGATCTGCTCGCGTTAACGCCGTTGCAGCGTGAGTTCGACCTCGTGTGTACGGCGCAACGGGCGCGGGGGTACAAGCCCGACGGCGCGCTGTTTCGTTACCTGATCGAGCATGCTGGCTGCGCCAGCGAAGAAATTCTGCATGCCGGACAGTCGCAGTTTACGGATCTGGTTGGCGGCAAGCCGCTCGGCTTGACCATCGCCTGGATCAACCGACGTCAAGTGGCGCTGGATGATTCCGTACCGCGACCTGATTTCATCTTTGCCGACATTCAATCGCTTAGCGATCTGGTCGAACTGTGACGATCTCTTTATATGCGAGGAGCACGTTATGTTGATGTTCAGGACAGTCTTCGGTTTCTTGGCGGTCGCGACCATAGTCGCGCTGTCGCCAGCGGCGACGCGGGCTGACGAAGCGGATACCGCGCTGGCACGCATTCGGCAAAACAAGGTCGTAACCATCGGTTTTCGGGAAAGCGCGGTGCCGTTCGCCTATCTCGACGAGCGCAGGCAACCGAGCGGCTACGCCATCGACATCTGCAATAAGGTTGTAGCGGAAATCGGCCGCAAACTCGCCATTCCCGGCATCGAGGCGCGATACGTACCAGTGACCCCGCAAACGCGGATTCCGCTGATCGCGAACGGCACAGTTGATCGAATGTGGCACGACAGTGAATTCATTGACCCGGCAGGAGCAGGTTGATTTCAGCTACGCCATTGCTCTTGCTGAGGGCAGGATGCTCGTCAGGGCGTCATCGGGCATCCGCGATCTGCCGGATCTGGATGGAAAGATTGTTGCACTCGCCGCCGGCACCACGGCCGAGCACTATGTCCGCGCAGCACTTGATCGACTCAAGATCAACGTTCGCGTGCTCCAGGTGCGAGACAATGCCGAGGGCCTGCTCGCCGTCAATTCGCAACGCGTGGACGCCTTCATCAATGATGCAGTCCTGCTCGGGGGAACGCTCCAGAAGACAGAAAACAAGGCTGCAGGCCTTCTGAGTGGATGGGGCTACTTCAGCTCGACGGAAGTTTCAGGGCAGGTACGGGAGGGCAGACGGGTGCCTCTCGCAGCGTATCGCGAGTGGCGAATCCTGCAATTTTGAAATCCTATTCCAGATTCCGTCCCAACTATGAAGTCTATTTCCGGACGGGAGGCTCTATAAGCTGCCAATACGCAACCGGCTTGCGCAACGGCGCTGCTAGTCTTCTCACAGGGCAGAAATGTCGTGTGGAGCGAGCGGCAGGAAATGCGGACAATTGGTTTGATCGGCGGAATGAGTTGGGAAAGTACGGCTGTCTATTATCGG
>DATHMA010000127.1:0-2765 GCA_035487555.1 Bradyrhizobium sp.
ATCACCGTGACCGCGCTACTCGACAAGCCCGTCGATGTCGACCTCAACAAGGTCAAGATCGAGGTGCCGCAGATCGAGCTGCCCCCGCTCGATTTCGGGCAGCCGAAGCAGTAGGCGTTCGATTGCATAAGTAGCAATCACATAATCGCTTTCGCCAGGACGACAGCCAAGGTTGTGGCGCCGCCATTCCAATGGCGGCGCCGGTTACCCTCAGCTCTGCGAGTGCCGCGCCATGAAGTTGTCGTAGCCGACTTCGGCGACCTGGAACCAGGAATAGCTGTTGTTCGAGAAATTGGTCAGCGATTCATAGGCCTTCTTGAAGTTGGCGTTGGTCGCCGAGACTTCGTTGTGCAGCTCCTTCGCCGCCTTGAACGATGCCTCCATGATCGGCGGAGAGAAGGCGTGCAGCTTGGTGCCGGCGGCGAGCAGCTTGCGCAGTGCCATCGGATTGACGGAGTCGTACTTGGCCATCATCCAGTTGTTGGCAAGATGACCGGCCTGCTCGAGCACGGACTGATAGGATTTCGGCAGCGCATTCCACTTGTCGAGATTGACCATCGCCAGCAGCATGGTGCCGCCTTCCCACCAGCCCGGGTAGTAGTAATGCGGCGCGACCTTGTAGAAGCCGAGCTTCTCGTCGTCATAGGGGCCGACCCATTCGGCACCGTCGATCGTGCCCTTCTCCAGCGCCGGATAGATGTCGCCGCCGGCGAGTTGCTGCGGCACGCAGCCGAGCTTCTGCAACACGCGCCCGGCGAAGCCGCCGATGCGGAATTTCAGTCCCTGGAGGTCTTCGACCGTGTTGATCTCCTTGCGGAACCAGCCGCCCATCTGACAGCCGGTGTTGCCGGCGAGCAGCGTCGTCACGTTGTAGCTCTTGCAGAACTCGTTGAGAATTTCGCGGCCGCCGCCCAGCACGTACCAGGCCTGGTTGATGCGCATGTTGGGTCCGAATGGCACCGAGGAGCCGAATGTGAAGGTCGCGTCCTTGCCAAAATAATAATACGGCGCGGTGTGGCCCATCTCGACCGTCGCGCTCTGCACGGCGTCGAGCACCTGCAAGCCCGGCACGATTTCGCCGGCCGCAAAGGTCTGGATCTGGAATTTGCCGTCGGTAGCTTCGCCGACCGCCTTGGCCATCATCTCGGCGCCGCCATGCAGCGTGTCGAGCGACTTCGGCCAGCTCGTGGTCATGCGCCATTTGACCTCCGGCATCGATTGCGCAATCGCCGGCGCTGCGACGGTCGCGGCGCCCGCAACGCCCAAACCGGTGACCTTGATGAAATCCCGACGTTTCATGTGTTCCTCCCCTGCCTGATCCGTTGTTTTGCAGCCTTCGTGCTGAGGCCTAGCCTCAAACATGGAACAACCGGTCTACGATTTCCATCCCTTACCGCCTGCCCGCGACGAAAAAGCCCGGCCTCCGCTGGGAGACCGGGCTTCGACTTAAGGCTTAGGGCCTACTTTTCGGACAGGATCAGCCGCGGGTGCGCGAGCGGATCATGAAGCTGTCGAAGGTGTATTCGGCCACCTGCCACCACAGATATTCGTCCGAGCGATAGGCCTGCATGGCGTCGATCGACTTCTTGAAGTCGGGGTTCTTGGCCGAGATCTCGCCCCACAATTCATTGGTCGCCTTCAGGCAGGCTTCCAGCACCTCGTTGGTGAAGGGACGCAGCTGCGTGCCGCCGGCCACCAGCCGCTTCAGCGCGGTCGGATTCTGCAGATCGTAGCGTGCCGCCATCCAGGTGTTGGCATAGGTGGTCGCGGCGTCGACGATGGCCTGGTAGTTCTTGGGCAGTGAATTCCACTTATCGAGGTTGCAGTAGGCGTGCACGGTCGGTCCGCCTTCCCAGAAGCCCGGGTAGTAGTAGTACTTCGCGACCTTCTGGAAGCCGAGCTTCTCGTCGTCATAGGGGCCGACCCATTCGGCGGCGTCGATGGTGCCTTTTTCCAGCGCCGGATAGATGTCGCCGCCGGCGAGCTGCTGCGGCACCACGCCGACCTTCTGCAAGACCTGGCCGGCAATGCCGCCGATGCGGAATTTCAGCCCCGAAAGGTCGGCGACCGTCTTGATCTCCTTGCGGAACCAGCCGCCCATCTGCGTGCCGGTGTTGCCGCAGGGAAAGCCGATCACGCCGAACTTCTTGAAAAACTCGTTGCCGAGCTCCATGCCGCCGCCCTGATACCACCAGGAGTTCTGCATGCGCGCGTTGAGGCCGAACGGCACGGAAGCGTAGATCGCAAAGGTCGGGTCCTTGCCGACATAGTAATACGAGACGGTGTGGCTCATCTCGACGGTGCCGTTGGAAGTCGCGTCCAGCGCCTGCAGGCCCGGCACCACCTCACCGGCAGCGAACACCTGGATCTGGAATTTGCCGTCGGTCATGTCGGAGACGTATTTCGAGAAAATCTCGGCGCCCTGATAGATGGTGTCGAGCGATTTCGGAAAGCTCGAGGTCATGCGCCACTTCAGCTCGGGCGCGGACTGCGCAATCGCGGGCGAGGAGACCGCGGCCGCTGCCGCCGCGCCGGTGGCGGAAACCTTCAAAAAATCACGACGCTTCATCTCACAACATCTCCTTCTAGGGGCGTTCCCATGGGTGTTCACTAGCCCTCTTGGGGGACGCGATTCATGCGTCAAATCGAAGGCTTTCCGGGCGGGCTTAACACGGATGTGACGGGGCGAAAACGCGACAAAGGCATGACTGCACTGTACGAAAGTCGCATATCGCCCAAAGGTAGATTCGCTTCGAGCGGCTCCG
>DATHMA010000128.1:0-7411 GCA_035487555.1 Bradyrhizobium sp.
GCCCGCGTCGCGTTCTGCTTGATCTGCATGATGTCCTGGAACGACGGATCGGTCGGCTTGTGCGCGTTGAGCAGGAAATCGTTCGCCATCATGATGGCGGAGAGCACGTTGTTGAAGTCGTGGGCGATGCCGCCGGCGAGCTGGCCGACCGTCTCCATCTTCTGCGACTGGTTGATCTGGTTCTCCAGCGCGCGCCGCTCGGTGGTCTCGAGCATGTAGACGATGGCGGCTTCCGTATCGCGCTCGTCCCGTTCGACGGGAGTGACGAAAAACTGGCCCCAGCGCTCCTTCGCGCCTTCCAGCATCACCTCGACCGGCGAGATATCGCCCTGCCCTTCGGCGGCCTGGTTGATCGCCGTGATCAGGGTGCCGCGGTCGCGGGCGTTGACGGCGCGGAAGATCGATTTCGCCGAGGCACCGTCGCCGTTGAGGCCCTGCGCGAGCTTGGCGTAGCGGGCATTGGCGCGCACGACCGTGCCGGAGCGGTCCACGGTCGCGATCGCCATCGGCGTGTGATCGAAGAAACGCATGAAGCGCACTTCGGCGGCGCGCTCCGGATCGGCGCGCTCGTCGCGGGCACGGCTGATGACGAGCGTGCGGGATGGACCAGGCTTGCCGTCGGCGCCGAACGCGAGCTTGTGATAGAGCCGCGCCGGCATGGTCTTGCCGCCGCGCATCTTCAGGTCGATGTCGAAGACTTCGGTCTTCACTTCGCCGGGCACCGCGACGATCGAGGTGAGCAGCGAGGCGCCATCGCCGGAGACGATGTCGGTGAGCTTCAAACCGCCCGAGCCGATCTCGGCGAGGTCGTAATCGAGCCAGTTCGCCAGCGTCGCGTTGACATAGGCGAGCTCGCTCGCGGCATTGACCGAGAAGAAGCCGCAGGGCGCGTGATCAAGATATTCGATCGCGTGCTGCAACTCCTGGAACACGTCTTCCTGCCGCTCGCGATCGCGGGTGATGTCGGCGATCGACCAGACCGCATAGCGGGAATCGCGCTTGCCCTGGCCGAGCGGACGGACCCGCATGCGCAGCCACTTGCCGTGCCCGCCGTCGCTGCCGGCGATCCGTACCTCCTCCTGCTGCCGCTTGCCTTCGCGCGCGGCCTTGAGCAGGCGGAACACCGCTTCAGAGACATCGGGGTTGCCGATGAAGACGCGCTCCACCGGGCGCACGTCCTGCGCGCCCGTCGCCCCGGTCAGCGCCAGATAGGCGCCGTTGTAATAGACGACATGGCCGCGTGCATCGGTGACCGCGAGCCCGTCGAAAGCGTGATCGGCGATGCGGCCCATCACGGGATCATCGGCCTTGCGATCGGCAAAGCGGATGATGCCGGCGGCAAAGGCGAACAGGCTGAACAGGCCGACCATCGCCAGCACGGCGAGCAGCCCAAGGATGTAGGGCTGCGCCTGCGAGCGGCCGATGGTCATCAGCGCCACCGCGATCGCAACGAGCGTACCTGCGACCAGGAGCACCAGTACGATCGAGCCGCGCCGGCGCAGCGGCTCATGCGCAGCCACCGGCTCGGACGTCGGATCGTGGTCGGTATCGGCGGTCATGGCGGGAAAAATGGCCCTCCGGTCGTTGACGCGACCCCTCTGATTCCTGCCGCGCTCAAGCCTGAGTGCCTGAATCGGACCGCCAAGCGCAAGGGCGTCAGGCCCTTATTTGGCGATTTGCGGGCATTTTCGGCCCTTTTCGGCAGGGAATGCTTCAGGATGCCCGCCGCCCCGACAGGTTGCGCTTCAGACCCATGACATAGCCGATGATCTCGGCGACCGCCTGATAGTGCTCGACCGGGATCTCCTCGTCGACATCCACCGTGGCATAGAGCGAGCGCGCCAGCGGCACGTTCTCGACGATCGGGATGTCGTGCTTGCGCGCGATCTCCCGGATCTTGAACGCGATGTTGTCGACGCCCTTGGCGACACAGAGCGGCGCCGCCATGCCGCGTTCATATTGCAGCGCGACCGAATAGTGGGTCGGGTTGGTGATGATCACCGAGGCCTTCGGCACCGCCGACATCATGCGCTTCTTCATCCGCGCCATGCGGATCTGGCGGAGGCGACCCTTGATGTGCGGATCGCCTTCGGACTGCTTGAACTCCTCCTTCATCTCCTGCTGCGACATCTTCTGCCGGTCGTACCAGGTGCGGTACTGGAAGACGTAATCGAGGATCGCGACCACCGCGAGCATGGCCACGACAGCACCTAACAGATGCATCGTGAGCGAATTGGTGACGCCGAGCAGCATGGACGGATCGAAGTGCTCCATCGCCTCCATGCGCATCCGCTCGGGCCACAGGATCGCGGTCATGACCGCGCCGAGCGCGATCACCTTGAACAGGCCCTTGCCGAAATTCGCCGCCGCCTGCTTGCCGAAGATGCGCTTGAAGCCCGACATCGGCGATATCTTGGAAAAGCTCGGCTTCAGCGGCTCACCGGACCACACCAGGCGATGCTGGACCAGATTGGCTGCGACCGCGGCCAGCATCAGCATGAACAGCGGCATCCCGACCGCCGACACCACTGTATACATCAGGCTCTTCGCCAGCTGCATCAGCCCGGGCCCGTCGGTGTGGATCATCCAGGCGTTGGCAAGAAGATTGCGCATCGGCACCAGGATGCCGGTGCTAACCGATCCACCGAAGTTCGATATCACGAGCGTGCCGGCCGCGATCACGAACCAGGTGTTGATCTCCTGGCTCTTGACGACGTCGCCGCGCTCGAGCGCCTGGTCGAGGCGTTTTTGCGACGGGTCTAATTGTTTGTCGTCTGAATCGTCCTCGTCGGCCATCCCTACTGAGCCTTCAGTTGAGCGGCATCATGTCGTGCATGACGCGGATGAAATAATCGAGAAAGGTCCCCATCATCGCCGCCAGCACGATCGAGAGGATCAAAAAGCCTGCAAGGATCGAGAGCGGCGCGCCGACGAAATAGACCTGCATCTGCGGCATCAGCCGCGCCAGCACGCCAAGCCCGATATTGAAGACAAGGCCGAACACCAAAAACGGCGCTGAGAGCTGCAGCCCGATCTTGAACGCGGCGGCGAAGGCTTGCGTGGCCAGCGAGGCGACGTCGCCGGTCAGCATACTCTCGCCGGGCGCGAAGATCTTGTAGCTGTCCGAGAGCGCGGCGATGACGAGATGGTGGCTGTCGGTCGCAAACAGCATGGTGATGCCGAGCATGGTCAGGAAATTGCCGACCAGCACGCCCTGCTGGCCCTGGGTCGGATCGACCGAGGTGACGAAGCCGAGGCCCATCTGCTGCGCGATCACGCTCCCCGCCACCTGCAAGGCCGACAGCGTGACGCGCGCGGTGGCGCCGAGGATGATGCCGATCACGATCTCATGCAGCATCAGCACCAGCAGCCCGGAGAGCGAGGTCATGTCGATGTGGTAGGCGGAGCGGTGCAACGGCAGCAGGACCAGCGTGAGCAGCAGCGCGATCGAGAGCTTGACGCGCATGGGGATGTTTTCCTCCCCCAGCGCCGGCATCAGCATCACCATCGCGCCGACGCGGGCGAACACCAGCAGGAAGGCGGCAGCGAGTGCCGGCAGCAGGGAGACATCGAGGCGCATGGTTCACGCATGTTGCATCAACCGCCGATGATTCGCGACGATATCCGCAACATGTGACTGTGCAGCGAATCCGCCATGAACGGCAGCGCCAATATCAGTGTCACGAAGATCGCCAGAATCTTCGGCACGAACACCAGCGTCTGTTCCTGGATCTGCGTCAGCGCCTGGAACAGCGACACCACGACGCCGACCACAAGGCCGACGACCATCAGGGGGGACGACACCACCACGATGGTCCAGATCGCATCGCGCGCCACGTCGAGGGTTTCAGCACCGGTCATTTTTGTATGCTCACTGTTTCCAATTTCACGGTCGTCATTCCGGGATGGTCCGAAGGACCAGAGCTCAGATGCGCAATTGCGCATCGGGGAATCTCGAGATCCCGGGTTCGCCTCTTCGAGGCGCCCCGGGATGACCATCTGACGGCGAAGCCGTCAGATGGTCATCTTCATGATGTCTTCGTAGGACTGGATCACCTTGTCGCGCACCGAGACCAGCGTCGACACCGCGACGTCGGTTTCGGCAACGGCCGTGACCACGTCCATGACGTTGGCCTTGCCATTTGCCATCGCGACGGTCTGCGCGTCGGATTTGTGTCCGGCCTCGACGACGCTGCCGACCGCGTCCTTCAGGACCGAAGCGAACGAGGGCCCCTTCGAATCGGTGTCGGCGCCGGCGCCCTTGCTGGTTCCGACGCCATCCAGGATTTTGGCGAGATTGGCATAGGCGTTGGCGGCAACTGTCGGTGAAGCCATGGTCTGAAACTTTCTGTTCAAGCCTTGAGGATGTCGAGGGTGCGCTGGATCATGCGCCGCGTGGCGCCGATGACGTTGAGGTTCGCTTCATAGGACCGCTGCGCGTCGCGCATATCGGTCATTTCGACCAGCGGATTGACGTTCGGATATTTGACATAGCCGTTCGGGTCCGCGGCCGGATTGGACGGCTCGTATTTGGTGCGAAAATCGGAACTGTCGGGCGCGACCTTGCCGAGGCCGACGGTCCGCGCATCGAGCGTGCGGTCGAGCTGGGAAGTGAAGGTCGGGATCTTGCGGCGAAAGGGATCGCCGCCCGGCGTCTGCGCCGTCGAATCGGCATTCGCAATGTTTTCCGAGATCACCCGCATGCGGCCGGCCTGCGCGCGCAGGCCCGAGGTCGCAATGCCCATCGATCTCGTGAAATCGCTGATGTCATCGGCCATGATGTGCTGTCCTTAATCCCTATTTGCCGATCGCGGTCTTCAAGAGCCCGAGGCTCTTGCTGTAGAGCGAGGTCACCGCCGCATAGTCCATCTGGTTGGCGGAGACCTTCATCATCTCCTCTTCCAGGCTGACGGCATTGCCGGCCGGACGGGTCTCGAAGCCAACCTTGTTGTTGGCGTCGAAGCTCTTGCCGACAGCGTCGGAGGCGGCCATGTGCGAGGTCGAGGTCTGCATCATCGCAAGCTGCCCCATCGTGCCCGTCACGGCGCCGCTGGCGTTGAATTTCGGCTCGATCAGGTCGCGCGGCTTGAAATTCGGTGTGTCGGAATTGGACACGTTCTCGGAGAGCACCCGCTGGCGCGCCTGGTGCCATTGCATCTTGGTACGCAACGCCGACAAGATCGGAAGATCGCTGATCGACATCGCGCCGCTCCGCTGTTCGTCCGCAGGGCGTGATCCCTGAGGTAGGCAGAATTTGCCGCGTGTATGGTTAACAAGCGGTTAAGGAGGCTTGCGTCCTGGCGCGAAGCGGTCTAACCGGCCCGCGAGGATGCCACGCCAATTCTGCGCCTTTTAGCCACGAAAGCTGCGTTAACCCCGTGAATACACGGGAACGTGGAATCCGAAGAAGTCGTTTTGGCCCTGCCGATTCATAGGTTATTAATGAGTGGGGCGGCAGTTCCTGCCGCGGGGGGTTAAGAGTTCGTTGCGTTCTCGGGTCTTGATCGCCATGGGGCGGCGTATGTGGGACGGTCGCCCAGCCTGAGAAAAGCGTTATTTGGCGGGGACAGAGCATGCAGGCACTGATTTTCCTATTTGCGTTCGTGGCGGTCCTCGCCCTGATCGGCGTCGTGCTTTGGCTGGTGCGCCGATTCGCCGGCAACCGCCTCGGCGCCAGCACCCAGCGCGGACGGATGCCGCGTCTTGCTGTGATCGATGCCGCTGCTGTGGATGGTCGCCGCCGCCTCGTGCTGGTCCGGCGCGATAATGTCGAGCACCTCCTGATGATCGGCGGCCCGACCGACATCGTCGTCGAGCCGAACATCGTCCGCGCCGTCGCCGGCCGCGAACAATTGCCGTACCGCCCTGCGGGCGCGGAACCGCCGCCGCGGATCGCCCCGCTGCCGGATGCGTTGGGCGACGAAGACCCCTTCCCGCACGCCGAGCCGCAAATGCCGGAGCCGCCGCCGCGCCCGGTGCGTCCCGCCTTCGCCGAAGAGATGCGCCGCCCGGCCCCGCCGCCGATGCCGATGCCCGAGCGGCCGGAACGCCGTGCCGATCCGCTCACCGGTTTCGCCGCCGAGCCCATGGCCCGTGCCGAGACTCGCATGGAGCCCCGCCCCGAACCGCGGCCGGAGCCACCGAGGCTCGAACCACGCGCCGAACCACGGCCTGAGCCGCGGGCCGAACCGCTGCCGCAGCGGCTGCCGCGCAGCGAGCCTTTGATGCCGCGCCCCGCCCGCCAGATGGAAGCGCCGAAGGCGCCGCCGCTGCGCGAACGCGCTGCGGCCCCGCCGCCACCTCCGCCCCCGCCTCCCGCGCCGCCGCCTCCGAACGCGGATCAAAATCTCGCCGAGATGGCGCAGCGTCTCGAAGCCGCGCTCCGCCGTCCCGCCGCGCCGGAGACCATGGCGCCGCCGGTTGCCCCTGAGCCGCCGCCCGCGCCCCGGCCGATGCGCGCCGAGCCGCCGGCGCCGCCCCCTCCCGCAGCTCCGGCGAAGACCAGCTTTGAAAATCTCGAAGACGAGATGGCCTCGCTCCTTGGCCGTCCGAAGTCGTCGTCTTCGTGAGGTCGCTGAAAGTTCCGCGTAGAGTATTTTTATTCCTGGCTTCTCTGATCGCCGCCCTCGCGCTGGCCTCGGTCGCGCATGCGCAGGACATCAGCATCAATCTCGGCGGTGGCAATGGCGGCGTCACCGAGCGCGCGATCCAGCTCATCGCGCTGCTCACGGTGCTGTCGATCGCGCCGTCAATCCTGGTCATGATGACCTCGTTCACCCGTATCGTGGTGGTGCTGTCGCTCTTGCGCACCGCGATGGGTACATCGACCGCGCCGCCGAACTCCGTGATGATCGCGCTGGCGCTGTTTTTGACCGCCTTCGTGATGGGGCCGGTGCTGCAGAAATCCTATGACGACGGCGTCCGTCCCCTGATCGCCAACCAGATCTCGGTCGAGGAAGGCCTGCAACGCGCCTTGGTGCCGCTGCGCGGCTTCATGATGAAGAACGTGCGCGAAAAGGACTTAAAACTGTTCCTGGACCTCTCGGGCGAGCCGCCGCCCGCGACGCCCGAAGAGATGTCGCTGCGGATCCTGGTGCCGGCCTTCATGATCTCGGAGCTGAAACGCGCCTTCGAGATCGGCTTCCTGTTGTTCCTGCCCTTCCTGATCATCGACCTCGTGGTCGCTTCGGTCCTGATGTCGATGGGCATGATGATGCTGCCTCCGGTCGTGGTGTCGCTGCCCTTCAAGCTGATCTTCTTCGTCCTGGTTGACGGCTGGTCGCTGGTCGCCGGCAGCCTGGTGCAGAGTTACGGGGGCTAAAGCACGGCGAGACGAGGTGAAACGTCATTGCGAGCGGAGCGAAGCAATCCATCGTGCGGCGTGGATAGAATGGATTGCTTTGTCGCTGCC
>DATHMA010000129.1:0-7717 GCA_035487555.1 Bradyrhizobium sp.
TGCTCGCGTCGCTCGACAAGAATTAGACGGAGAAACCTGCGATGCCCATGATCGATGCCGACGGTTGCCTGCTCAATGTCTCCGTCGAGGGCCGCGACGGCGGGCCGACGTTGATGCTGTCGAATTCGCTCGGCACCAATCTCAACATGTGGGAGCCGCAGATGAAGGCGCTGGGCCAAGTGTTCCGCGTCATCCGCTACGACCGCCGCGGCCATGGCAAGTCGCAGGTGCCGCCCGGCCCCTACTCCATGGAGCGCTTCGGCCGCGACGTGCTCGCGATCCTGGACGACCTCAACATCGAGAAGGTGCACTGGTGCGGGCTGTCGATGGGCGGCATGGTCGGGCAATGGTTAGGGGCGAACGCGCCGGAGCGGATGGGCAAGATCATCCTCTCCAACACCGCCTGCTACTATGCCGATCCCACCAACTGGCTGAACCGCATCAAGGCGGTGAAGGAAGGCGGCATCGCCGCGGTCGCTGACGCCGTCATCGCGGGCTGGCTCACGGCTGACTTCCGAGAGCGCGAGCCGCAGATTGCGGCCAACATGAAGGCCATGCTGCTCGCGACGCCCGTCGAGGGCTATCTCGCCTGCTGCGAGGCGCTGTCGACCCTGGACCAGCGTGCGCTGCTGCCCAAGATCAAGAGCCCGACGCTAGTGATCGCCGGCCGCCACGACATGGCGACCCCGATCGCCGCCGGTGAATTGATCCGCAGCCAGATCCCCGGCGCCAGCCTCACCATTCTCGATGCCGCCCACATTTCCAATGTCGAGCAATCGCACGCCTTCACCGACACCGTGGTGGGGTTCTTGACGCAGCGGTGACTCTAACACCCGTCATTGCGAGCGAAGCGACGTGTCCGCCGTAGCTCGAAGAGCGAAGGTGGAAGCAATCCATCTTTCCGCGGAAACGGTCTGGATTGCTTCGTCGCTTCGCTCCTCGCAATGACGACGGAGGGAACAACGTCAGCTATTTTGGAGGAGTTGGGGCTGCTCAAGCGCTAGCGTTTCGACGCCCTGCCCGGCCACTTGCTCCGACGGACGCTCGACCAGCATGACGATGGCCGTGCCGAGCAGCATCAAGAGCTCGGTCGCATGCAGCCGCATCGCCTCGGGCTCGTGCACGAGCGCGGCCATCATCATCATGGTAAAACAGATCAGGCTGCCGAGACTGAGCGCGACCGCGAGCGCTTCGTCGCAGCCGCCGCTGCGGCGGATCGCGGGGCGCGTCAGCAGCAGCACGAACACGGCGAAGAACGCCGCGACGACGAGCCGGCTGAGCGCAAGCAGCCAGGCCACGCGCGTCATGCCGATCGAGGTCAGGTGCAGATAGTCGCTGGCAAAGAACGCCACCGAGACATTCGGCCGCTCAAAGAAGGAGCGGATCGGCAGGACCATGATCTTGAAGGACAGGATGGTCCAGGTCGGTATGAAATAGGCCGCCAGCAGCGCGCCGTTGAATGAGCTGATCCGCCAGTTCGTGGACATGTCGCTTCCCGCAATTATCCTATGCGCCCTGACGGGCACACGCTTTGCGGCGACGTAACTCGCTTAAACTGCGAGCGGCAATAGTAACCCTTTATTTACCTTAACCGGCCGGGCTCTATTGCCGGCCCGGTTCCGGTCCCGGAACCTATGCTCCTGCCCTCGCCTTTTTCGCCGCGATCTGTTGCAGCGCCCAGCGCGCATTCTTCCGGACATCAGGATCGCCATCATTGGCGACCAGCGCGAGATATGCCTCGCCCTCGCCGATTGCAATCTCGCCCAGCGCCGCGGCGGATTCCTTGCGCAAATTAGCCTGCTCATGGGTGATGCAGCCGCCGATCGGGCGCACCGCGCGCTCGATCTTCATCTTGCCGAGGCTGCGGATCGCCTTCAGCCGCACCTGCCAGAACGTGTCATTGAGGCACGCGATCAACTGATCGGCCGCCAGCGCGCCGTTGCTGTTCAGCCCGAGCGTCTCGGCCGCCATCTCGCGCACCATCCAGTCCTCATCCTTGAGCGCGCGTGTGATCGTCTCGGCCGCCGTCTTCATCTGCGAGAACGCCAAGGCACTGACGGCGGCGCGGCGGACATGTCCGTCGGTGTCGTTGATCAGCGCGGTCAGCGCCGGGATCGACTCCTCCAGCTTCAGGAATCCGATGACACCGATGGCCTGAACGCGAACCGCCGCGTCCGGATCCTGCAATGCTTCGAGCGCAGGCTTGAGCGTATCCTTGCGCCGCAGCTCCTTCAGCGCCCGCAACGCGCCCATGCGCACGAACGCATGGGCATGCTTGACCAGCGGCAGGATGGTGTCGGCGCAGGCAGGATCCTTGAACTCGGCCATGCTGTCGGCCGCCGCTGCGGCCACGGCTCTTTCCGGATCGACCAGCAGCTTCACCAATGCCGCGGCCGCTTCAGGCCCGTCGAACTCGCCGAGCGCCATCGCCACCTGCTGGCGCACGCCGGTGTCGGGATCGCTGACCATGTTGGCGAGATGGCCAACCGCGGCCGGATCGCCGGAATGGCCGAGCGCGATGATCGCGACGCGGCGTTCAGCCGGATCGGCGGCTTGCAGCCGCTCGTCGGCGTCCTCGAGATCGTCGTAGGATTCGAACGGGCTCGACATGATCACCTCAACAGATAGGGAATATTGACCGTGACGGCGCCGGTCGGGCAATCGGCCTCGCAGGGCATGCAATACCAGCATTCGTCATAGGCCATGTAGGCCTTGCCGGTCATGTCGCTGATGCGAAGCACATCGAGCGGGCAGACGTCGACGCAGACGGTGCAGCCCTTGTCGGCGATGCATTTGGCTTCATCGACGACCACCGGCACCGAGGTCTGATAGGTAGCGAGAGGCATCTGAAATCTCCTGTTGCTTGGCGTTTGCGTCTTACGCACTGGCCCGGATACGCTGCTTGTCGTAAAGGTCCTTCTCGTCGTCGGCGATCGGCACCACATAGGGTTCCACGGCGCGCTTCTCGCTCGTCATCTTGCCGTCCTGCTTGCTCAGCAGCGTGTGACAGAACCAGTTCTCGTTATCCTTTTCGGGGAAGTCCGTGCGCAGGTGATAGAGGCCCCAGCGGCTCTCCTCGCGGTACAGCGAGGCATGGGCGGCCATGTCGGCGCAATCCATGATCGACTGCACTTCGAGCGCGCGTAAGAGCTCATGCGCGTTGCGCGCGATCATGCGCTCCTGCATGTCCTCGCGCACCTCGGCTAGGCGGCGCATGCCAAGCTCGTATTTGCGGGTGACTTTCGGCGGCTGCAGATAGTCGTTCACCAGGCGGCGGGTCTTGTACTCGATCTGGTTCGGCGGAATGCCGTCCTCGCGCCTGGTCGGCGCCAGCACGCGCTCGCGCTCGACGGCGATTTCGCTCGCATCGAATTCCGCGAAATCATGGCTGTCGGCAAACTCCATCGCATCGATGCCGGCCACCGAGCCGTTGGTGAAGGCGCCGAGCATGTAGTTATGCGGCACGCTCGCCATGTCGCCCGCGGCGTAGAGCCCGGGCACCGTGGTGCGCGCGTTGTCGTCGACGAATACGCCGGAGGCGCTGTGGCCGGAGCAGAAGCCGATCTCGGAAATGTGCATCTCGATGGACTCATTGCGGTAGTCGACGCCTCGCCCCTGCTGGAACAGGCCCCGCGTCGGCCGCTCTACCTTGTGCAAGGTCGATTCGATCTCCTCAATCGTGTTCGGATGCAGATGCTTGAGCTGGAGGAACACCGGGCCCTTGCCCGACAGCAACTCATTGTAGAACTCGAGCATCATCTGGCCTGACCAGTAATCGCATTCGATGAAGCGCGAGCCTTCGTTGTTAGCGGTGTAGGCGCCGAAGGGACCCGCGACATAGGCGCAGGCCGGCCCGTTGTAGTCCTTGATCAGCGGATTGATCTGGAAGCATTCGAGGTTCGCGAGCGCAGCGCCCGCGTGATAGGCCATGGCATAGCCGTCGCCGGAGTTCGCGGCGTTCTCGTAAGTGCCGAACATGTAGCCGGACGTGGGCAGACCCAGCCGGCCCGCGGCGCCCATGCAGAGGATCACGGCCTTGGCCTTGATGACCAGCATCTCGGCGGTGCGGGTGTTGACGCTGATCGCGCCGGCAATGCGACCGTCAGCGGCCTTGAGCAGCTTTGTCGCCATGTAGCGGTTGGAGATGAGGATGCGGGCGCGGCGAAGCTGGCGGTACAGCGCCTTCTTCACGGTGTCGCCGTTCGGCATCGGCAACACATAGGTGCCGATGTGGTGCACCTTCTTCACGGCATAATCGCCGTTCTCGTTCTTCAGAAAGCGGATGCCGAAACTGTCGAGCTCCTCGACGATCTTGTAGCAGTTCTGGGCGTATTTATAGACCGCCTTCTGATCAACGATGCCGTCATTGGCGATCGTGATCTCCTTGGTGTACTGCTCCGGCGTCGCATAGCCGGGAATGACGGCATTGTTCAGCCCGTCCATGCCCATCGAGATCGCGCCCGAGCGTTTCACGTTGGCCTTCTCGAGCAGAACGACATTGGCCTTGGGATTTTTCAGCTTGGCCTTCAGCGCCGCCATCGGCCCGGCCGTGCCGCCGCCGATGACAAGCACATCGCAGGACACTTCCGAGAGCCCGTCGACGATTTCATCCATTGCCATCATTCGCTCCTGCTTTGACGGCCACAGGCCGCCATCTTCACATCAGATTTGTTCAGGCGACTTTCCGGCGCTAGCAATTAGTTGTCGCTCGCGTGAGAAAGCCAAATTTTGCTCGTTTGCTTAAAAGCCAGACGCGCTTTTGACTAACAAACGGGCAAATGCAGGCATCAGCGTTCTGCGAAGGCTTTCTCGATGACGAAGTGTCCGGGCTGGCTGTGACTGCCCTCAACGAAACCACGCGCCGTGAACATCGCGCGCAGCTCGTCCAGCATCGACGGACTGCCGCACAGCATGATGCGGTCGGTTTCGAGGTCGAGCCCGGGAAGCCCGATATCGGCAAAGAGCTGGCCGGACTCGATGAGGTCGGTGATGCGGCCGCGGTTGCGGAAGGGCTCGCGCGTCACGGTCGGATAATAGATGAGCTTGTCCTCGATCAGCGGTCCGAACAGCTCATGCTGGCGCAGGCTCTCGACCACCTGTTCGCCATAAGCGAGCTCGGACACCTGCCGGCAGCCATGCGCCAGCACGATGGTCTCGTAAGACTCATAGACCTCAGGGTCCTTGATCAGGCTCGCAAATGGCGCGAGCCCCGTTCCGGTCGAGAGCAATAGCAGCCGCTTGCCGGGAATGAGGTTGCCGGTGATGAGCGTGCCGGTCGCCTTGCGACCGACCAGGATGATGTCCCCCTCCCTGATCTTCTGCAGTCGTGACGTCAGCGGTCCATCCGGCACCTTGATCGAGAAGAACTCCAGTTCCTCTTCATGATTGGCGCTTGCCATGCTGTAGGCGCGCAGCAGCGGCCGCCCGTCGACCTCGAGCCCGATCATCGCAAACTGGCCGTTCTGGAATCGAAAGCCGGGATCGCGCGTCGCGGTGAAGCTGAACAGGGAATCGGTCCAGTGCCTGACCGACAAAACCGTTTCCCGCTGGAAGGCGCTCATCGTCATTCTCTCCGTTGCGTTCGATGCGATGAACGTTTCGACAAGAATGGAATCGCGAGCAATGAAGAAGCGCGTTTGTCGGTCGATTAGTTTCTAACTTTGCGGAGCATCGATAAAGATGATGCAAAAATCACCAACGCTGCTTCAACGAGACGCACTACATCGAGGCAATTAGTTGCTATCGATGACAGCCGTGCATCGCTAAGAACAATGCCTGAGGAGGACACGTCCATGACGGCAATGGTTGCGCCGACCGTGACGGACTACGAATTGAGCGCCGATCTTTCCGAGCTGTTCATGCGCGCGTCGGATGATCATTCGATCTCCTTCTCCGCGGAGCGGCTTCGCGCAGCCTGCAAATGCGCCCACTGCACCCGCGCCCGTATCGATGAGCGCTTCCCTGCGCGCTTTCCCGGTATTGCCATCGTCGGCATCACCGATCTCGGCTATGGCTTAAACATCGCCTTCTCCGATGGTCACTGGCGCGGCATCTATCCGAAATCCTATCTGCTCGACCTCGCCAGCCATTGATTCGGCAGACCTTGATTCGACAGGCATTTCTTGCGACTTTTGGCGCACCTGCAAGGTCAGCCGTCTGGCATGAACATTGCTGCTTTTAGGATCAGCTTGAACAATCCAGAGGCGGATTAATGTTGCCGCAGGCGGTAAATTCGGGACGCGGAAGCGTTCCCTCGACGCCAAAACCCGCTACCGGCTCTTCGCTGCTTCTCACCGAGAATCAGCAGTCGATCGGCGGTCCCCCTGCGTTGATGGAAAGGCTCACCCTGCGCGAGCGGGAAATCGTCCTGAAGCAGGGACGGCGCAAGGTGCTCAACCGCGGGCAGACCCTGTTCAGCCAGGGCGCCAAGCATGACGGCATCTGGCTGATCGAAAGCGGCCGCATCCGCGTGTTCTACACCTCCCCGCTCGGCCGCGAGATCACGCTGGCCTACTGGCATGTCGGCAATTTCGTCGGCGGGCCTGAAGTGTTCGACACCGGCGTGCATCAATGGTCGGGCGTCGCCTCCAGCAATTGCAGCGTCGTGCAATTGCCGGGCAAGGAGCTGCGCGCGCTGGTCGCCGAGATTCCCAATCTTGCGATCGGCCTGATCGAAGGCCTGAGCTTCAAAGGCAAGTGCTATTCGACCATGGCGCAGATGCTGGGCACGCGCTCGATCACGCAGCGGCTCGCGCATCTGCTGCTGCAACTCGTGGAACTCTACGGTGTCGACGATCCTGATGGCACCGTGATTGCCGCCGCCTTCACCCATGCCGACATCGCCCACATGGTGGGTGCTACTCGCCAATGGGTCACGATCAGCCTGAAGCGCATGCAGGAGAAACAGATCGTGCTGAGCAAACGCTCGCAGATCGTGGTCTGCCGACCCGACATTCTCGAGGAAATGCGGGGTTCGGCCGCGGACTAAGATTCTGGGACTAAAATTCCGGGACTAAAATTGATGCACATCTGATTGGCGTTGAGGTGCGAAATTGCCCAACGACTATGCAATCGGGCTTTGGCGGCAACTAATCCACCCTGACGGCAAGTCCGGATTTGCCCTCAGGCCGAGCCCAACCAATCATGGCGAAGCAGCACATCCAACCGGAAGAGGATGAGAATGGCCCGCCATCTTGCAACACTCTCCATCGCGATATCGGTGACAGCACTGATGCTGGCGCGGCCCGCATCCGCCGAGACCGTCACCATTGGCATCGGCACGCAGGATACGACGACCAACACGGTGACCGCCGGCACGGTGATCCGCCAGCTTCATCTCCTCGAGAAATATCTGCCGACATCGGGCAAATATGCCGACATCAAGTTCGAGCTGGAATGGCAGAACTTCACCTCCGGCCCGCCCGTCACCAATGCGATGATGGCCAACAAGCTGCAGTTCGGCATGATGGGCGACTATCCCCTCATCGTGAACGGATTCACCTTCGAGAATAATCCGGAAAGCAAGAGCCGGCTGATCGCGGTTGCGGCCTATAGCCTCTCCGGCTCCGGCAACGGCATCGTCGTCCACAAGGATTCGCCCTACTACGATCTCGCCGATCTCAAGGGCAAGCTCGTCAGCGTGCCCTTCGGCTCCGCCGCCCACGGCATGGTGCTGAAGGCGATGCAGGACCGCGGTTATCCGGCCGATTATTTCCAG
>DATHMA010000130.1:0-22751 GCA_035487555.1 Bradyrhizobium sp.
GTGCGCCCACACAACGAAGCTGAGAGCGCCGATTGCCACGATAGCCCAAACCATCATGCGATAGCCGAAGATGTTCTTTCGCGCGTGGACGCTGATCAGATCGGAAATGATGCCGAAGGCCGGCAGGGCGACGATGTAGACTTCGGGATGGCCGAAGAACCAGAACAGGTGCTGGAACAGGATCGGGCTGCCACCGCGATAATTCGTCAGCTGACCCATCTCGACGACTGTGGGCATAAAAAAGCTCGTTCCGAGGAGACGGTCGAGCAGCAACATCACCGATGCGACGAACAGCGCCGGGAAGGCCAATAGCGCCATAACGGTGGCCGTGAAAATGCCCCACACGGTCAAGGGCATACGCATCAACGTCATGCCGCGTGTACGCGCCTGCAGCACTGTCACCACATAGTTCAGCCCACCCATGGTGAAGCCGATGATGAACAGGATGAGCGAGGCCAGCATGAGAACGATGCCCCAGTCCTGCCCGGGAGTGCCGGAGAGAATCGCCTGGGGCGGGTACAGCGTCCAGCCGGCACCAGTCGGTCCACCGGGCACGAAGAACGTCGAGACCAGCACCAGGACTGCAAGCAGGTAGACCCAGTAGCTCAGCATGTTCACGTAGGGGAAGACCATGTCCCGCGCGCCAACCATCAGCGGGATAAGGTAGTTGCCGAAGCCGCCAAGGAACAACGCGGTGAGCAGGTAGATCACCATGATCATGCCGTGCATGGTGATGAATTGAAGGTATTGATTTGCGTCAATGAAGGAAAAAGTGCCGGGAAAGCCCAGTTGCAGCCGCATCAGCCATGACAGCACCAGCGCAACCATTCCGATGGACATCGCCGTAATCGAGTACTGGACGGCGATGACCTTGGCGTCCTGCGAAAAGACATACCTCGTCCACCAACTCTTCGGGTGATAGAGCTCGACTTCAGCCACTTCGGCAGGCGGAATGCCTGCGACCTCATCAAACGGGATGTCGACCATCGGAATACCCTCCTTGGTCTTCTGTTCAGCGACGAGTTCGCCTCATATCTGGCCGATCCTCGTCGGCATCTTCATTCGCTACCGGTCTTGTACGCGGCCTTCGCGACGTTGCGCTGGCCTGACAACTCCGCGAACGTGCGCTGCTTCTCGAGCCACGCGTGATATTCTTTCTCTTCCTCCACGATGACCTTGCTCCGCATCTGCGCGTGCGCGGCACCGCACAGTTCCGCGCAGAGGACTTCGAATGTTCCAGTGCGGGTGGGCGTGAACCAGTAATAAGTCACCGAGCCTGGTATCATGTCCATCTTCGCCCGGAACTCGGGAACATAGAAGTCATGCAGAACGTCAATTGAGCGGAGCAACACCTTCACCGGCTTCCCAAGCAGCAGGTGCAAGTCGTCGTTTTCAATGACGATGTCGTCTTTCCCGTTCGGATCGTTGGGATTCAACCCCAAAGGATTGTCGGAGCTAACATTGCGCGCGTCGGAGGTGCCGAGCCGGCCATCCTTTCCGGGAAGCCGATAGCTCCACATCCACTGCTGTCCCACGACCTCGACATCGGTCGCACCGGCCGGAACCGTGACGAACTGGTGCCAGACAACCAAGCCAGGTGCCAACATGGCTACGACGCCGATTGCGGTCCCGATGCTGAGCCACCATTCGAGCTTCTTGTTTTCGGGATTGTAGGCTGCCTGCCGTCCTTCCTTGTGGTGGAAGCGGAAGACGCAATAGGCCATGAACGCGACGACCGCGCAGAAAACCGCTCCGGTGATCCAGAACGTCAGGGTAATCGTGTCGTCGATGTAGCCCCAGTTTGAGGCGAGCGGTGTCCACCACCACGGGCTGTAGAGGTGAAACAGCACCGAGGCGATCGCAACCAGAAGCAGTATGATCGCTACAGCCATCTCTCGCCATCCTTGCCATCAAAGGCCGAGGATACGAACTAAAGGGCGGAGCTCACGTCTGTCGCGATGGCGAAATTGTCCTTCGCCGTCGTCGTGCCTCTTGGCTCGCCCATTCAGCCGGTCGTGACGTCAAAACCGGGACATCGCGGCCGCTCATCTCGTCGGAGCTGGGGGCAGTCCAGAATTACAACATGGTACCCGCTGTGCCTGCCGTCAATAGCTCAATAAAGGACAGTGTTACGCCCTGATCTGGGCGCGTGCGGTGCTAAATCCGCCGTCGGCGCATATCGTTTGGTCACGCAACGCAACAAGCGATTTGTGCAGATGCACAATTCACCCAACCGCGAGTGCTGTCTTGCTTCTACCGCGTACCGCGCTAAGGTCACTACAACCGGTCGCGACTGTGTCGTCCGGCAAAGCTCCTTCTCGTTGAACTTGGTTTGCCGGGCTCAATCGCGATTTTCGCGCATGAGGACGGATGCGCGCGGCTTGAGGGCGCTCCGTTCCCTGCGACCACGAGCAAGGAGAGCGGAGCCATGTCCACACCGTACTTCGCGAGGCCGAAACTACAATTCTTCGGCGTCTCCACCACATATGTCGTTCGCAAAATCGGCCTCTCCGACCTGGCGGACGCCCTGCGCTTGGGCTGGGAAGACTTCAAGGCCATACCGACCCACGCCGTTGTCCTGTGCGTGATCTATCCCGTTATCGGGCTTGTCTTGTTCAGACTTGTCCTTGGCTATTCGGTGCTGCCGCTGCTCTTTCCGCTGGCCGCCGGCTTTACGCTGATAGGCCCTTTTGCTGGGCTCGGTCTGTACGAGCTTAGTCGCCGCCGCGAACGCGGCGAGGAAGCCGCGGCGTGGCACGTAATGGATGTGCTGCGTGCACCGTCTTTCGGTGCCATTCTCGAACTCGGCGTCTTCCTGCTCGTTCTGTTCGGAATCTGGATCGCTACCGCGGACGCGATTTACGTTGCAACCTTCGGCCATGCTCCGGCTGCAAGCATCCCTGATTTCGCACAGCGCGTGTTGACGACGCCGGAAGGCTGGACGCTCATCATCGTCGGATGCGGCGTCGGCTTCCTCTTCGCCGTGGTGGCCCTCTGCGTCAGTGTTGTGTCGTTTCCGTTGATGCTTGACCGGCATGCGACTGCGATCGACGCGATCTGGACGTCGCTGCAGGCCGTGAAGCAGAATCCATTTGCGATGGCCGCATGGGGATTGATTGTTGCGGCCCTGTTGGTGATCGGTTCGCTACCCTTCTTCGTCGGTCTGGCCGTCGTTCTGCCGGTGCTCGGTCACGCGACCTGGCATCTTTATCGGAAGGTGGTGGAAGCAGACCCCACCCCCCCGCAGGAAGAGCCTCGCCAGCCGATCGGTCACCGCTACGCGACAGATTTCCCCGCTTCTCTCTTCCCATGGAGCCATGAGAAGTGAGAGCAAGTGATACGAGGCTTTCTAGCCGCAGCTTGATGGAAAATGCACGACACGGCCGATTTAGCGAGAAGCTGCCGCACAGCATAAGCAATTCGATTGTCTGGGGGTAAGGCGTCCTTGCGGCCGCGTCACAATCGCCGGTCATTACAAGGCTGCGACAATGGAAACATGAAAGATTACTGTAAAAATTGCCGGAGCTTGCGTCCGAAGGAGGATCCAAATGACTACGCTGCGACAGTTGCTTGATCAGAAAGGCAGGAACATTTGGTCTATTCACCCGGATGCTACCGTCTTCGACGCCGTCGCGAAAATGGCTGAAAAAGACATTGGATCGTTGGTGGTGATGGAAGGCGAGGAACTCGTTGGCATCATCACCGAAAGGCACTATGCGCGGAATGTTATTCTCAAGGGTAAGACGTCTCCCGCAACGCCCGTGCGGGACATCATGGAACGACACGTCGTCATTGCACAGTCAGGACAATCCGTTGACGAATGCATGGCCATCATGAGCGAGGAGCGTGTGCGCCATCTGCCGGTGTTTGAGGGAAGAAAGCCAATTGGCATTGTTTCAATCGGCGATCTCGTCAAGAGCATCATCGGTGATCAGAAGTTCGTCATTGTTCAACTCGAGCAGTACATCCACGGTGGGCGGGCCATTGCAGACGGCTGAATGCGACCGCGAACGACGCGGCACTCGGAATCTTATACGTGCAATTTCTGAGAACTGTTGGGCATCAAGCTGGCCCGTCTGCCGGCATCCGATTTTGGCGACCTTTGAGCTGGAGTCTCTTGCAAATACCGGAGGCCAAGATGCAGACTTCGCGCGCTTGATGGATGTCAACGTCTGCTTCTCAACCCGGCCCTGGTTCAGGGCCGTGCTGCCTGAAACAGGAGGAGGATGACGCCATGCGAGAAATCGAAATCCATAGCTATGCGCGGCAGCTGCTGGAAGCCCACGGCGCCAAAGCCATTGCCGAAGCCGCCCAGAATGCCATCGACCTCGAGGCAAAGGGCGAGGTGGAACTGGCCAAGACCTGGCGGCATATCGAAGACGCCATGAAGCTCATGCGAGGGCCGCACCAGAGCTAGAGCCATTGGCTCGCGTGACAGGACAACCTGAATGCGAAGGCCGCCATGCCCGGATCGAGGCCCGTCCGGCATGGCGGCGCGGAATGTGCAACCTGATCAAAATCTCAAGCAACTCGAAGGGCAACGCGATCTCAAGGCGCTCTTCTCCACTCCAGGAGTGAAGCCATGTTTCCCAATTGTTCGACGGCCGAAGATCTCGTGAAGGCGATCAAGGACGAGAAGATCCAGATGATCGATCTGCGGTTCACCGACTTGCCCGGGGTGTGGCAGCATTTTTCCGTCCCGCCAAGCGCAGCGAGCGTCGATGCTCTCAGTGAAGGAATCGGATTCGACGGCTCATCGATCCGCGGCTTCCAGGAGATCCAGGAGAGCGACATGCTGGTCGTCCCGGATCCGACGACGGCCTTCCTCGACCCGTATTCTCCGGCAGCGACCTTGGTCCTGATCTGCAACATCAGAGACCCAGTGACTGGTCAATCCTACAGCCGTGATGCGCGCTACATCGCCCAGAAGGCCGAGACCTATCTGACCGGTACAGGCCACGCCGATACCAGCTACTTCGGCCCGGAGGCGGAGTTCTTCGTCTTCAACGACGTGCGCTACGGACAGGATATCAACTACGCCTTCCACGAAATCGATTCCAGCGAAGGCAGCTGGAACACCGGTAAGGACGAAGAACCGAATTTGGCCCACAAGCCGCGGCCGAAAGAGGGATATTTTCCCGTTCCCCCGACCGACAGCATGCAGGCTCTTCGCACCGAAATGGTGCTGACGATGGAGCAACTCGGAATCAAGATCGAAGCCCATCACCACGAGGTCGCGACCGGCGGCCAGAATGAAATAGACATGCGCTTCACCACGCTCACCCGCATGGCCGACAATCTGATGATCTACAAATATGTAGTGAAGAACACCGCCCACCAGAACGGCATGACGGCGACGTTCATGCCAAAGCCGTTGTTCGAGGACAACGCTTCGGGGATGCACGTCCATCAAAGTCTATGGAAGGGCGAGTCAAACCTGTTTTACGACAAAGGCGACTACGCCGAGCTGAGTAAGATGGGCCGCTACTACATCGGTGGACTCTTAGCCCACGCCTGGGCGTTGTGCGGGCTCTGCGCCCCAACCACGAACTCCTATCGGCGCCTGGTGCCGGGTTACGAAGCTCCAATCAACCTAGTCTATTCCCGGCGCAATCGCTCGGCCTGCTGCCGGATTCCAATGTATTCGCCGAACCCGCGAGCAAAGCGGGTCGAATTTCGCTCGCCGGATCCGTCCTGCAATCCCTACCTCGCCTTCGCCGCGATGCTTATGGCCGGCCTTGACGGCATCAACAACCGGATCGACCCGGGCAGCCCGATCGACAAGAATCTCTACGACCTCCCGCCTGCCGAGGCCAAGGACGTGAAGTCGACGCCGGGGTCGCTCGACCAGGCGCTTGACGCCCTCGAACGCGATCACACGTTCCTGCTACGCGGCGATGTGTTCACTGCCGACGTGATCGAAACCTGGCTCGACTACAAGCGGAAAAAGGAGGTCGACGCCATCCGGCTGCGCCCTCATCCTTACGAGTTCCATCTCTACTACGATATTTAGCCAGGGCGCGGGCTCATTGGCGCGAAGCCATAGCGCGGCGAAGGCGAGCTGGCGGTCCGAGCAGCGTTCCCCGATGCAATTTTCATCGGCCCGGCAGTGAAGGGCAGGTCCGCTCGTCATGCCGACAAAAGAGATGAGCTTCGCGGTTGCAGGTGGGTGCACTGCTCTTGTCAATTCGATCGCGTCGAATCCCGACGTCCACATCATGTCTCGGACCGATTGCTCAGATTTGCCATCAATAGATTTTTCACACCAGGACTCGTTATCCTGATGCCGAACAGAGCCTTCAACGGCGACAACGAAGGCGGGTCCGTCGCGGATCGGTTTACAGCCTGACTAAAGTTTAGCCGTCCCGAAAGGGCTAAGACCGGTTTCCTAAAAATTTGACGCCTGCGCTCTGAGCCTGTCCTATTTGGCGCGTTCGGTCACACCTTCACCTATTCGAGTTGATCGGCGTTTGCTGCACTTGGTATTCCTCAAGCTCCGCCTCGGTCTCCATCCGGCGCAGTGCCGCCTTGAGATGTTCGCAGAACATCGCGACGGCGACAGGGAGGTTGCGGTCGCGGAGTTGACCGAGGACGAGGTTGGCGACGGGAACGTCGCGGTGGTCGATCGCGCGGGCGACGACGCCGGAGCCGGCGAGATGGTCGGGCAGCGCACCGACCTCGATCTGGAACGAGATCGCCTCGCCCTTGGACAGACAGCCGCGCAAGAACTCGAACGAATTCGACTGGATCGAGGGAGTCAGCGCAAGGCCAGCGCGCGCGGTGACCTCGTCGAGCAGCTGCCGGCCGCCGATGCTGCGCTCGGGCAGCGCCAGCGGGTAGAGCCGGCAGTCCGACAGCCGCAGCGTCGCCTTCGCCGTGAGCGGATGACCGGCCGCCATCAGCGCCACGAGCCTCTGCTTCAGCGTGAGCAACGGCTGGAAGTTCGGCAATGGCGGAGGCCGGAACACCAGCACCACGTCGACTTCGAGGCCTGCGAGCGCGGCCATCGCACGCTCATGGTCGGACACGCTCACCTCGAACGTCACCAGCGGATAGCTGCGCTGAAACACGCCGATGGCCTCGGGGAGGAAGCCGTGCGCCAGCGCCTGGCTGCAAGCGATACGGACATTGCCTCGGCGCAGCCCCTTCAGGTCCTCGATCTGGGAGCGCATCCGCTCCGTCTCGGCGAATTGACTGCGGATAAATCGCGCGAACACCTCGCCGGCGGCGGTGAGCCGCATACCGCGCGCCTGCCGTTCGAACAGCTGGGTGCCGAGTTCGTCCTCGAGATCCATGATGCGGCGGTTGAGCGCCGATGCGGTGACGTTCAGCACCTCAGCCGCCTTGCGGATCGAGCCGGAGCGGACGACCTGATCGAAATACCTCAGAAAGCGAAGATGGCGCATGGGACGGGAGCCTCCGCCCTTGAGCGTAGACTTTTCGGCAACGGACGACCAGAAATTCAGCGATGGATCGCGGCACTGCAAGCGGCGTAGCTTGTAGCTGTACGCCGGCGGATCAGTGACCTATCGCGCCGGCGGCACGGAAGCTAGGCCCATGCACAGACGTATCATACTGAATTTATTCAATTTTCTTTCCACGTCGCGGGCCGGCCGGGCCGTTCATGCTGCCCCGTCGCTCCCCGCTCGCCAAACCTCCGACCGAAATTCCTCCACCGCCGCCGGATCTCCGACCAAGCTTCTTCAGCATCGCCGCATCACGCCACTGTCCGTTCTCGCCGGCGTCGCGCTGGCCGCTCTCGGCCTGGGCGCTACGCCCGCGGCAGCGGAAGCGCCGACAAAACTCAAGATGGTGTTGAACTGGAAGTACCAGGGGCCGCAGGGGATGTTCTTCCTCGCCCAGGACCTCGGCTACTTCAAAGCGGAGAATCTCGACGTCAGCATCGATCAGGGCAACGGCTCCGGCGCCGCCGTGCCGCTCGTCGCCAACGGGACCTATGACGTCGGCTTCGGCGACATCAACGCGCTGATCGAGCTCGCCGCGAAGAAACCGGACGACGCGCCGGTCGCGGTTTATGTGATGTTCAACCAGCCACCCTTCACGATCGCGGTGAAGGCCGACAGCCCGATCAAGACGCCACAGGACCTCGTCGGCAAGACGCTCGGCGGGGCCGCCAACGACGGCGCGCTAAAGCTGTTCCCGGCGTTCTGCAGGGCAACGAAGATCGACTGCGCAAACGTGAAGATCACCAATTTGCAGCCGAACCTGCGCGAGCAGATGCTCATGCAGGGCCAAGTCGACGGCGTGTTCGGCTATGTCAACACCATCCGCTTCTCCGCCCGCGCCATGGGCGTCAATGACGAGCAGATCCGCTACATCAATTTCGGCGACTACGGCCTGGACCTCTATTCCAACGCCGTCATCGTCTCGAAGACGATGGCGAAGGAAAAGCCGGAGGCGGTGAAGGGCCTGGTGCGCGCCATCAACAAGGGCCTGATCGCTGCGTTGAAGGATCCCGACGCTGCGGTAGCCGCCGTCGCCAGGCGCGAGCCGCTGATCAAGGTCGATGTCGAGCGCGCGCGCTTCGACGCCACCCTGCGCGCCGAGATGAATCATCCGGAGATCGCCGCGGTCGGCCTCGGCAATGTGGACCCCGAGCGCATAAAGCGCGCCATCGCCACTATGGTCACGATCGACGCCCTCCCGCGGACGCCGGCGGTCGACGAGATTTTCACGCCGGCGTTCCTGCCGGCAGATCTGGTGAGGAAGCTTTTTTGAGACGGAAGACCAAAAACCGCCGCACGCGGGCTTGACCTGCGTCTCCAGCTTCCTTCGGCGAAGCGCTTGCGGCGAGAACAATCAACCAACAGGGATGCGAGCATGGACTTAAAGCTTAGCGATCGCGTTGCGGTCATCACCGGACCGGCGAAGGGGATGGGCGCCACCGTGACAAGGGCGTTTGCGGCGGAGGGCTGCAGACTGGCGCTGATCGGGCGCGACGTGGCGGCGATCGAACCGGTGGCGGCGGAGGTGCGCGCTGCTGGCAGCCAGGCGATCGTGGTGCCGTGCGACCTTACCGTTCCCGCGCAGTGCGAGGCCATTGCAAAGGCGACGCTGAAAGCGTTCAGCCGTATCGACATCCTGGTCAACATCGCCGGCGGCTCCGGGCCGATCGGCAAGACCGGCGCGCAGACTACGCCGGAAGAATTCGATGAGATCGTGACGCTGAACATGAACGGCTGCTTCCACACCATGCATGCGGTGCTGCCGGCGATGACAGAGCAGCGCTACGGCAAGATCGTCAATGTCGGTGGCACCTTCGGCATGCGCGGTCGCGCCGGGCGGATGGCCTATTCCGCCTCGAAGTGGGGCCTGCGCGGCATCACCAAGAGCTTTGCGCTCGAGGTCGGGCAATTCAACATCAACGTCAATTATGTCGCACCGGGCATGGTCGACGGCCCGCGCTTTCGCGAAAAAGTCTGCGCCGACATGGCCAAGAGGTTCAACATTACGCTGGAGGAGGCGATGGCGCGCCACGCCGCGGATTACGCGCTGCGCCGCGTCACCACCGACGCGGATGTCGCCAATGCCTGCCTCTTCCTCGCCAGCGACGTCTCGCGCCAAATGACCGGCGTCGATCTGCCGGTCGACGGCGGCTGGGCCATGCTGTGAGGCCGGCCATGATCGCAGACCTCGTCATCCACAACGGGATTGTCGCGACCGCCGAGACCACGTTCCCGGCCAGCGTCGCCATCAAGGGCGAAACAATTCTCGTGGTCGGCGCCGCGGACGCGATGCCGACAGCGAAGGACACTCTCGATGCCACCGGGCTGCACCTGTTGCCCGGCGCCATCGACGTGCACGTGCATTTCCGCGATCCCGGCTATCCGCACAAGGAGGACTGGGGGAGCGGCACCGCCGCGGCGGCCTTCGGCGGCGTCACCACGGTGTTCGACATGCCCAACACCATTCCGCCGACCGGCACCGCCGAGATCCTCGCGGCAAAGCATGCGATCGCCAGCGCCAAGGCCCATGTCGATTACGGCCTCTATGGCCTGCTTGGCGAAGACACCATCGCCAACGTGCCGGAGCTCGTGGCCGGCGGCATCATCGGCTTCAAGCTCTACATGGGCAACACCTTCGGCAAGATCCCCTCTCCCTCCACCGGCGCGATGCTGGAAGCGTTTGAAGTGGTGGCGCCGACCGGCAAGCGGGTGTCGCTGCATGCGGAAGAGAACTCCACCATGGAGCGGCGTCAGGAGCGGCTCACAATGGCCGGCCGCAGCGATCCGCTGGCGCACCTCGCCTCGCGCCCAGCCGTCGTCGCCATCGAGGCGGTGTCGCGCGCGGCGATCCTCGCCGAATGGACCGGCGCGCGTATTCACGTGCTGCATATTTCCTCGGCCGCGGAGCTTGCACCGCTGGCAGCCGCAAAGGCGCGCGGTGTCGACATCACCGGCGAGACCTGCCCGCATTATGTACTGCTGTCGGCGGATGACTACGCACGCTGTGCCGGCGTCATCCGCGTCAACCCCCCGGTGCGCGAGACGGAGAACCAGGAGCCGATCTGGAATGCGTTGAAGAGCGGCCTGATCGACATCATCGCCACCGACCACGCGCCCCACACGCCGGAGGAAAAGACCCGCAATGACATCTGGAGCGTGGACTGCGGCTTTCCCGGCGTCGAAAGCCAGATGCCGCTGATGCTGACGGAAGTCGCCGCCGGCCGCGCCACGCTGAACGACTATGTACGCTGGAGCGCGGTGAATCCCGCCAAGGTGTGGGGCCTGTTTCCGCGCAAGGGCGTCATCCAGGCGGGCGCCGACGCCGACATCGCGCTCGTCGACCTCTCGCGAAAATGGACGCTCGACGACGCCAAGCTGCAGTCGCGCTCAAAGATCTCGCCGTGGAACGGCCGTTCCGTCTGCGGGCTTCCCGTGCACACCCTGGTGCGCGGCCGCTTCGCCATGAAGAACCGCACCCTGATGGCGGATAGCAAGGGCTGGGGCCGCTCGGTGCATACGATCCAAGAGATGCCGCCGCCGGTGGTCAAGAATCCGGACCAGACCATGCAGTCCGCGCTGGCGGGAGGACCGGCCAGATGACTGCGATCGCCCGCGCCGAGGCGTTCGTCGAGTTGCAGCAGACCACGCTGAACTATGGTCAGGGCGCCCGCAGCGTCGCGGCACTTGCCGAAACCAACCTGATGATCGCCAAGGGCGACTTCATCGCCCTCGTTGGCCCCTCGGGCTGCGGCAAGTCCACCATCCTCAAGCTCGTCACCGGCCTGATCAAGGCCTCGTCCGGCTGGGTGTTCGTCGCCGGCCGCGAGGTCGGTGCCGAGCCGGTGCGTGTCGGCATGGCGTTCCAGAATCCCACCATGTTGCCCTGGCTGCGCATCCGCGACAATGTGATGCTGCCGCTCAAGATCGTGCCGCCGTTCCGCGGCGAATTCCGCTTCAAGCGCCACAGCGAATTCCGCGACCGCGTCGACGCGCTGTTGAAGCAGGTCGGCCTCAACGGTTTCGCCGACAATTATCCCTGGCAGCTGTCCGGCGGCATGCTGCAGCGCGCCTCGCTGTGTCGCGCTCTGATCCACGAGCCGGAACTGTTGATGCTGGACGAGCCGTTCGGCGCGCTCGACCAGTTCACCCGCGAGGAGCTGTGGGCGATCATGCAGGATCTGTGGCTCACGCGGCGACCGACCGTGCTGCTGGTGACCCACGACCTCAAGGAAGCGGGCTATCTTGCCAACCGGATCTGCGTGATGCGGGCGCGGCCCGGGCACATCGTCGAGGATTGCGCGGTGTCGTTTGCGCGGCCGCGCACCGTGGAGATGACCTACAGCCCGGATTTCGTCGCGCTGACCCAGCGCCTACGCGAACTGATCGTCGCGGCACGCACGCCCAGGGAGCAGGCCGCATGAACGCGCAGCTCCGTCGCCGTATCGCCTCCGCTTCGCTGATCGTCGGCTTCTTCGTGCTCTGGGAACTGCTTTGCGCCATCTTCCACGTCCGCGACATCGTGCTGCCGCGGCCGAGCCAGATTCTTTACACGCTGTGGGCGGACCTACCCGGGATCTGGCCGCATGCGCTGCAGACCACCTACACCACCATGGTCGGCTTCATCCTCGGCATCATCGGCGGCGTGCTGCTGGGCATACTCATCGGCTCATCGCGGCTCGCCTATGACGTCGCTTATCCGCTCCTGATCGGCTTCGCCTCGATCCCCAAGGTCGCCGTGGTGCCGGTTCTGGTCTTGTGGTTCGGCGCCGGCACGGTGCCCGCCATCATCACCGCCGCGATCACCTGCGTGTTTCCGATCGTAGTGAATGTGGCGACCGGCCTTGCCACCACCGAGCCGGAACTCGAGGATGTGATGCGCACGCTGCGCGCGAGCAAGCTCGACATCCTGGTCAATGTCGGCCTGCCGCGGGCGATGCCTTACTTTTTCGCCTCGCTGAAGGTCGCGGTGACGCTCGCCTTCGTCGGCACGGTGATCTCCGAGACCGTCGCCTCCAACCGCGGCATCGGCAACCTGATGATGATCGCAAGCTCGAGCTTCGACGTGCCGCTGGTGTTCGCCGGCCTTTTGATCCTCGCGCTGATGGGGGTTGCGCTCTACGCGATCTTTTCCCTGATCGAAGCCCGCGTCACCGGCTGGACCCGCCGCCAGGACGATTTTGCGGTGGGGGCATGAGGAGGTTAAGCGGCACGGCGGCGGAGGCGACCCCGATCGCGGTCTATCCTTTCAATATTCGCATCGATCTCGTGACGCACGCCGGCGCTCCTGGATCGCCCAGTTCAAGCCGAACGATGATGGGCCGACGATGAACCCTACTCCCCAAACCCTCAAACGGAGAAACCCGACCATGCACCGCATTCTGACTGCCGTTTCGCTCGCGCTCTGCCTGTGCGGCAGCGGCGCCATCACGCGGGCCACGGCGCAGGAGGCGACCAGGATCAAGTTCACCCTCGACTGGAAGCTGCAGGGCGTACACGCTTGGTTCTACTGGGCAAAGGACAAGGGCTATTTCTCGAGCGAACAACTCGACGTCACGATCGACCAGGGCGAAGGCTCTGCCGCAACCGTGACGCGGATCATGTCGGGCGCTTATGACGCCGGATTCGGCGACATCAACGCCATCATCCAGAACGCGGCGGTGAAGCCAGCCGAGACGCCGGTGATGGTCGACATGGTCTACAGCAAGGCGCCGTTCGCGCTGCTCAGCAAGGCCGACGGGCCGATCAAATCGCTGAAGGATCTCGCCGGCAGCAGGCTCGGCTCGCCTGCCGGAGGCGCCGCGTTCAAGCTGCTGCCGCTGCTCGCCAAAACCAACGGCGTCGACTATGCGAAGATCAACGTCACCCAGGTGGCACCGAACCTGCAGGAGCAGATGCTGCTGCAGGGTCAAGTCGATTGCGTGGCAGTGTTTAGCGCGACGAGCTACATGAACCTGGTAATGCTGAAGCTCGATCCCGACAAGGACTTCCGCTGGCTATACTATTCCGATGCCGGCCTCGATCTCTATTCCAACGGCGTCATGGTGTCGCAAAAGCTGGCGAAGGAGCATCCCGACGCGGTGAAAGGCCTGCTGCGCGCCATCAATCGCGCGATCAAGGCGACGGTGGCCGATCCCGATGCCGCGATCGAGCTCTTGGCCAAGACCGAGCCGCTGATCAAGAAGGATATCGAGAAACGCCGAATGCTCTATGTCTACCAGTCGTTGATCGACACGCCGGAGGCGCGCGAGATCGGGCTCGGCGACGTCAGCGACAAGCGGCTTACATCGGCGATCGCCACCATCGCCGCCTCATTCGAACTTCCGCGCGTGCCGGCCCCAAACGAGGTGTTCGACCGTGCGTTCCTGCCCGCCAAGGCCGAGCGGATACCGCCGACGGTGGCGCCGTAAAGGGGGCGATGACGCTGAGAGGGTGACACCTACCCACATCACTCCTGGACACGCGGGCTTGACCCGCGTGTCCAGCTTCAAAACAATCGCCACATCGCGAGGCGGCCCTGAATGGCAAACACCCCCACCCGCACCCTCACCTGCGCCCATCTGGTCGGCGGCGAGGACGGCGCGCCCACCACGGCGCGGCAGATCACGCTGGCTGGCGGCACCATCGCGTCTGTCGGCGCGGCGGGCACGGCGGTTGAACCGCTGCTCGCGTTACCCGTGCTGGTCAACGCCCATGACCACGGCCGGGCGGTGCGCACGAGTTCGATCGGTGCTGCGGGCAAGCCGCTGGAATCCTGGTTGCATTATCTGGCGCTGGTCCCTTCCGTCGATCCCTATCTTGCTGCGGTGGTGGCGTTTGGCAACAGCGCGCGCGGCGGCGCTGGCGTCGTGATGATGCATTACACCCGCACGCAGGGTTTGACCGATCTGCCGACGGAGGCCGCCGAGGTGGCGCGCGCGGCGCGCGATGTCGGCGTGCGGGTCGGCTTTGCGGTGTCGATGAAGGACCGCAACCCCCTGGTCTATGGCCCGTCCGAGCCGGTGCTGGCGGCGCTGCCGGCGGATGCGCGCGCGGAGATCGCGCGGCGCTTCATCCGTCCAGCGCTGACGCCACGGGAGCAGATCGCGCTGGTGGATGCCGTCGCGGAGGCGGCGGCAGGCAAGAATTTCGACGTGCAGTATGGCCCTAACGGCGTGCAATGGTGCAGCGAGCCGCTGATGGAGGCCATTGCCGAGGCCTCGCAGCGCACCGGCCGCCGCGTGCATATGCATCTCCTGGAAACGCGCTACCAGCGCGCGTGGCTCGACACCACCTATCCCGACGGGGGCCTACGCTTTCTCGACCAAATCGGGCTGCTGTCGCCGCGGCTGACGGTCGCGCATGGGGTGTGGGCGCGGCCGGATGAGCTCTCGCTGCTCGCCGAGCGCGGTGTGACCATTTCGGTCAACACCGCGTCCAATCTCCATCTGCGCTCGGGCATCGCGCCCGCTATACGGATGAAGCAAAGTGGCTGCCGCATCGCGCTCGGCATCGACGGCCGCGCGCTCGACGATGATGATGACGCGCTGCGCGACCTGCGACTGGCGCAGCTGCTACACAGGGGCACCGGCTTTGCCACCGGCATCAGCCCGCGCGACATGCTGCGCGCGGCGTTCGCCGACGGACGCTTTGCGGTGACCAACATCGCCGACGGCGGCACGATCGCAGCCGGCGCGCCGGCGGATTTGTTGCTGCTCGACTGGGCGGCGCTCGACGACGATCACCTGCGCGACGATCTCGATCCGGTCGATCTTCTGATCTCCCGCGCCACCGCACGCCACATCAGCGAGGTGATCGTCGGAGGCCGCAGCATCGTCAAGGACGGCCGCGTGCGCGGCGTCGATCTCGACGCGGCGCGGCGCGAGGTGCTGGCGCAGATGCGTACGGGAATGGCGGCGAACGGCGCGCTAGCCGCGGCGCTGCCGGCGCTCGAGCGCGCGATCGCGAATTGGTTCGCGGGGGAGCATCCGTGCTGTTAAGGGGCGCGAGATCTCGGACTACAGACTACCAACGTCATCTTGATTCGAAAGCTCCTTCGCGATTTTGAGAAGAACGGGGCATAGATGGTCCCGACGATCTGTAGGACGGCCCGCGTTGTTTCGCTCTGGGACGCACCGAATAGCTTGCGATGAGCTTTACCAGATCGGCTTGCCGCTTCGTTGCCGTCTTTTCGTAGTTCGCGCCGATGCACCAGAGCTTCTCCGACGCTAGGATTGGTGCGTAATCGGGTGCACACCTCGCCACCGCCTTCGCGATCGCGAGGCCATCCCCCGCGATCAACGCCTTCAAATCCGGCAAGTCGCGCCCGTTCCGCGTCGTCAGATCAACGGCGCCTTTCGCGCCCGCGCCAAAATGCGGTTTGCCGGTCGAAGAGATAAGTAGCGGAGGAGCGCTACCAACCCGCATTGCAGGAGTTCTTCCCTCTTGGCTGGATCAGCGGGGCTGTGCGAATCCGCGATGAAGGTATGACGCTTTCCACCTTCGACACAGAGACTGCTCGTGAGCACTCGCCTGCCCCGAAATCCTTGTCGTGCACGTCCACCAACCTGACTTGGTCCCCCCGCCCGACGCGACGATGCGCGCGGGATGCTCGCGGCTTATTTTGGAGCGAAGGGATCCAGGCTAGGGAGCCAGATGATCCTGACGTTCCAAAGTAGCCGGCTGGCCGTCGCGCAGCCTTGTTGCATAAAATCGTAGACCGTGACCCTGCCGGGCGAATACGGGATCGACGATGTTGGCTTTGGATGGCTTTGCGAGAATGCATCAACTTGCCTCAGAGAGCGTGCCAAAACGGATGCCTTTTTCCTTGAGCCAGCGGCGATAGGCGATTGACGAGCTATCGGCACGCGTCGGGATTTCCTGACGCGCTTCCAGCGGCAGCAGCAGCGGCCGCTGGTTTTCAAGAATGATCCGGTCCTGCAGGAAGATCACCTGTTCGAAATTCAGCAGCGAGGTCTGGCTGGAGACACCATCG
The DNA here is from genome assembly GCA_035487555.1 of Bradyrhizobium sp. Lineage (GTDB taxonomy): Bacteria > Pseudomonadota > Alphaproteobacteria > Rhizobiales > Xanthobacteraceae > Bradyrhizobium. The sequence goes on from DATHMA010000130.1 coordinate 16,438, forward strand.
ACCAGATACATCACCGGCTGCGCGCGACAGAGATCTTCCTCCAAGGGCTGGATGAACAGCGCAATGGCGTCGAGCCGATTCGGCGATGTCGGGCAGACCCGGTACAGCATCACCACGAATGGCGCCGGCACCCGGTAGGTCAGGTGCACGAAGGCGCCTTCGGTTTCGGTGGCGGCGATCCGCGGCTGAAAGAAGCTGCAGTTGCTGGCCCAGACCTCATCAACGTCGCGGCGGATCTCGCTGGCATAGGCCGGTACCGTCGCGTGGTCCTCGGAGCCCAGAATATCCTTATGCACGAACGGGAAATGTGCCATGTCGAGAAAATTCTCAACGACGCGCAGGCCTGATGCCCGCATCTTCACCCAGCCACAGGGAACAAAGCGGCGATCGGCCTCGTCCGCTTCCGCAATCTCGAAGATTTCGCGCGCCGGGCACCCGAGCGTGGTCCAGACGCAGCCATAGCGCTCGCGAAACGGCAGTGCCGGTCCCCGCGTCTCGTCATCCAGCACTTCTGTAATTCTTGGCACGCCACGACCGTCGCGACAAAGCTCGATATCCTGGCCGAGCAGACGGGTGCGAACCGCGGACGTACCGAGATCGGCAATGGTCTCCACCGCGTACCATTGATCGAGCGCGGCGGCGTCGGTGGTTTTTGTCATCGGGCGCTCTCCGCATCGGTTCGCTGGTTGTTCTGCGTCCATTGCACGGAGCCACCGGCATTGGCGGCGAGAAACGCAGCACGGCGCGCGAAGTGGCCGGGTGCGAGCTGGTGGATTTCGGCGATGATCTCGCCAAGATCTGCAGTCTGCAGCACACCGTCCTCGACCAGGATGTCGCCGTCCACCATTGTCATGGCAACGTCACCACCGCGCACCGCATGCACCAGATTGTGTTGCAGGTTGAAATATGGTCCCTCGCCGAACAACGGCGTCATGCGCGGCGTGTCGGTGCGCACGGCAATGATGTCGGCGCGCTTGCCCGCTTCGATCGAGCCGATTTCGTGGTCGAGGCCGATGGCGCGCGCGCCGGTGATGGTTGCCATCCGCAGCACCTGCCAGCTATCCATCGCGGCGGCGTCGAGATCCCTGAGCTTGCCGAGCAGCGAGGCGACCTTCATCTCCTCAAACATATCGAAATTGTTGTTTTCCTTCTCGCCGTCGGTGCCGATTCCGACCGGAATTCCCGCGGCCAGCATCGCACCGATACCAGCGATGCCGCTGGCAAGCTTCATGTTGCTGACGGGATTGTGCGCCACCGAAACGCGGCGGTGCGCGATCAGGTCGATTTCCGCCGCGTCGAGCCAGACGGCGTGGGCGATCATCGTTCGCGGCGTATCGAAGAAACCAAGGTCGTCGAGCGCTGCCATCGGACGCTTGCCATAGCGCCTTGCGAATTCGGCGATTTCGATTTCCGCTTCGCTGCAATGGGTGTGAAAGCCGGTGTCATGCTTCTTGGCCAGTTCGATGGCGCGGCGCTGCCCGGCGGCGTCGGCATAAAACAAATGCTCGAGCCCAACCCAGACATTGACGCGACCGTCGGCCTCGCGATGCCATGTTTCGATCATGGCTTCGTTCATGTCGAGCGTGTCGAAATAGTCGTATTCGGGATGCTCACCGACGTAGGGAACCGCGACCAGCCGGTTGCCGATCGCCTTGGCTGCCCGGGCGCTGCCGTCCATGAAGCGCCACATGTCGACCACGGTGGTGGTGCCGCCGAGCACGGATTCGGCATAGCACAGCCGTGAGGCCACCTCTGCCTCATGTGGCTGCAGCACCCTGTGCATAGGGTTGATGTGCAGTGTCAGCCAGTCCCAGACCGGGAGGTGCTCGGCGGTCCCGCGCAGGAAGCCGGAATGGGCGTGGGCATTGACCAGGCCCGGCATCAGAACCGAGTTTTCGATCCGTTTGACCGTAACCAGCGGATAGCCGGCGCGCAGCGCGTCGAGCCGATCGACGGCAACGATGCGTCCATCCGCGACAAGGACGGCGCCACCGAGAATGACCCGGTTCCGTGAGTCCATGGTCAGCAGAAAATCACCTGCGACGATTATCTGGGTATGCGTCATGGGCGGAGCTCGTGCGCTTCCATCGCGTTAGCCACGCAAATTCCGGGCCGATTGCAGCGCGAAATCCGCTGCCCGCTCGCCGATCATAGTGACCGGGGCATGGGTGTTGCAGCTTGGAATGATCGGGATGACCGAGGCGTCGGCGATGCGCAGGCCCTCGATGCCCCGCACCGCCAGCCGGCTATCCACCACCGACATCTCGTCGTCGCCCATCCTCGCGGTACCGCAAGTGTGAAAAAATGTCGAACAGGCGGTGCGTATGAACTGCACGGTTTCCGTGCGGTCCAGGCGCTTCTCCGGCGCGGCATATCCGTCGAACCAGTCGGTAAAGGCTCTACTGGTCGCAAGCTGCATGACGGTATCGACGGCGTCGACGAGGTCGTCGATGTCCTGCGTCTCCATCAGGAAATTGGGCTGGATTTCAAGCGGCGAATGCGGTTCGGCGCCACGCAGCCGCAAATAGCCGCGGCTGCGCGAGCGCATCAGCCCGCACCCAACGGCGAAAACATCGCCGCCGAGATCGTACGCCCTGGCGATCTCCGCGGTGGCGCTGCGGCCCTGCACCGGAAAGGCGTGGACATTGGGCTGCGAGAGTATCGCGCTCGTCTTCCAGTTGACCATGGCGCCGCCGCCATTGTCGCGCGGAGATCCAAGCGGCCGCTTGGCCCTGAAATTGACAGCGCGCACCAGCGGATGATCCTGCAGGTTCTGTCCGACGCCGGGAAGTGCTGCCTCCACCTGAATGCCGAGGCGGCGAAGCGCGGCCGGATCGCCTATACCCGACAGCATCAGGAGACGCGGCGTATCGATCGCGCCAAGCGCCAGGATGATCTCGCTTCCCGCACGGGTCTCGATCTCAGCGCCATCAACGAGGTGCCCCACCGAAACGCAGCGATCGCCTTCGAAGCCAAGCCGTACCGCCAGAGAATCCGTCAGGACCGTTAGATTCGGCTTCGCCAACACCGGCCACAAATAGCCGCGCGCCGAGCTGAAGCGTTGGCCGCTCGAGATATTGAAATTGGAGGGCGCGGCGCCTTCGTTGCTCTGCCCGTTCGGATCATCGATGACAGGAATACCGAGTTCGCTTGCGCCCTCGATCAGCGCCGTTGCAATCGGATGAAGGTCCGGGCTGCGTTCGATCCGCAGCGGACCGCCGACGCCACGCCATTCGCCGGCACCGCCCTGCCAATCTTCACAACGCTTGAAGTAAGGCAGCACATCCTGGAACGCCCAACCCCTGGCACCGGCCGCTTCCCAGGCATCGTAATCGGCGGGATGGCCACGGTACCACATCATGGCGTTGATCGCAGACGATCCGCCAAGCAGCTTCCCTCGGGGGATTCCGATGATGCGGCCGTCGACGCGGGACGTCGGAGCATAGTCGTAGCCCCAGTCATAGGCGCTGCGGCCGAGCAGCACCCATTGAGTCGGATCTTCGATCTCGGCTACTCCAATTCCCGGAGGGCCCGCCTCGATCAACAACACTTCCGCGCCGGCGTCGACGAGACGCCGCGTCACTGCGGCGCCACCGGACCCCGCGCCGACTACGATATAATCATAGCCAGCCTTGAGCGGCCGATGCGGGATCGCCGTCGGTGCTGTTACGGCGTTGGCACAGTCAGTTGTGCTCACTGGGTCCCATGATCACGATGTTCTCGGTCGCCTCGACATGGCGAACAAAGATGTATTTGTCCTCGCGTCCGTCGCTATGCTTGCGCCTGACGTCCGGCTGCACCGTGCCGGCAACCTTGGCGACCACTACATAGGGCACCTCACTGGCAAGGCCCTTCGCGCAATGCGCATCGAACTCTTCCAGCGTACGAACGACGAAGGCGTTTTCGATGCCAGCCCCGCGCGCGATCGCCGCGAGATCGACGCGGCCGGAGGCGGTGTGGGTCGGTGGGCCGCCGATCGATTGGTAGCACTCATTGTCCCATACCACGACCAGCAGGTTTTTCGGCTGCTCGTTGCCGAGCGTTGCGAGAATGCCGAGATTGAACATCATGCCGCCGTCGGTATCGAGCGAGACGATACGCCGATGCGGCAGGCCGCAAGCAAGGCCAAAAGCCTGCGCCGTCACACAGCCGAGCTGCTGCTGGAACAGGCTGGCGCTGCGCATATGAGGGGCTGCGTTGTACCATTCGTCGACGCTGGCGCCGAGCGATAGGATCACGAGTTCATCCTGGAGCCGGACCGCAAGCGCCTTCATGCAGTCGAACCGCTTCATCTCACCACCGCGCCGCCGAGTGCTACCGCCGAATGGTAATACGCGGCATAGGACCAGGCGTAGGCGTCGGCGATCGCGCGCTCGATCTTGTCTTCCTCTCGCACGACCTGATACGGAATACGAAGCGCGTTGAGCACCGGCTCCATGGTGATCCCGTGCGGAACCGCCCACCAGTTGTTTTCGCCAAGCTCGCCGCGATAGCTCATCAGCATCACCACGGGAATTCCGGCACCGAGGCCCATCCGGGCCAGCGGTTCGACCGAGGCGCGCAATCCGGAATTTTCCATCACTAGCGCGGCCTTCTTGCCCGACAGGAACACCCCGCCACAGATCGCTGCGCCCTCACCCTCATTGGTGACGCGGATGGTGCGGATGTCGGGATCGGCATCGAGCGCCGGGTATAGCGCCTTGAGTAGCGAATCCGGCAGGTAACAGACAATGCTGACGCCAGCGTTCTTCAGGCCGCGGATCACCGCATCGACCGCGCTTTGCTTCATGGTGCCTCCTCGTCCCCCAAGGATCAGCTAAGAAGGATCGGGTAAAACTGGTCGCAAGCCCTGACTGTTCCGAATAGCCCCTATTTTTCGATCAAAACGATGCGCAAAAGGCAACAACCTCGATGCCGACCCGGGTTGCGCCGACGAACCCGACTAGTCGCCCAGCCGTTCGATCTCGCGTGCCAGCAGCGCGCCGAAGGCGGAGGCGGCGTCCGGCATTTCCTTCTCCGAGCGCGCCAGCAGCATCAAGCGCCGCGGAGCGATCTTGGGATCGCGCAGCGGAACGAAGACAAGCGTGCCGTCGGCAATCTCCCGTTCGATGCCGACGCGGGTCTGCAGCACAGTTCCGAGATTCAGGTTGGCCAGATCCACCATCAAACCGATCGAGTTGGTCCGCGAACGGCGCGTCAGTTCGATCAGCGAGCGGTTGAAAGCCTCTTCCATCGAGATCCCGAGCATCAGGCTCCGGTCCGAGAGGATGACGCGTTCGCCGGACAGTTCGAACAGCTTGATTTGCTTTTTCGATGCGAAGCGACTGCCGGGTGGCGCCAGCACACCGAGGGGCAGGCTGACCATCGCGATCCTGCGCACATTGCGCGGCACCTGGACGTCGAAAGCCACCGCCAGATCGCAATCGCCCTCCGCCAGCGCTTCGGTAGCCTGCTGCGATCCGACCACCTTTATATCGACGTTGATTTCGGGATAATGCACCCAGAATTCGGACAACACCTTCGGCATCAGCCCGCGCGCGACGCTTTCGATGATCGACACCGAGACCCGACCGCGGCGCAGGCCGTGAAGCTCGTTGATTTTCTCGGAGGCACGATTGAGTTCAGCCGTGCTGACCCGGGCGTGATATAACATCAGTTCTCCGGCGCTGGTCAGCTTGAGGCGCTGGCGCACGCGCTCGAACAGCGGCGTGCCGAGCTCCTCCTCGAACAACTTGAGCACGCGGCTGATCGACGACGGCGCTACGCTTAGGACCAGTGCAGCCTGGCGAATCGAGCCGAGCCGCGCGACCAGCTGGAAATAATGGATCCGCGTCGCAACGAGCCCAAGCCGATATGGATCCATCGGATCACGCCGCTTCGAACAACGGCAGGATTTCCATTTCCGGGACCAGCACAATGCCCTTGTCGGTGATGCGGATTTCCGGAATCACCGAGAGCGGGATCAGGTTGAAGCCCATATAGGGAATGCTGCAGCCGGCCTTGTCCCATTCCGCCTTCAACGCCTTCACCTCGTCGGCAACTTCCGTGACGCGCCTGTCGGAGAGCAGGCCTGCGATCGGCAAGGCCACCATCGCGGTGACCTTGCCGTCCATCACCACGCAGGCACCGCCCTGCGTGGCTTCGATCGCACGGAGCGCTACCTGCATATCGGCCTCATTGGTGCCGGCGATGATGATGTTGTGGCTGTCATGGCCGACGCTGGACGCCACCGCCCCTCGCTTGAGACCGAAATCCTTGAGCAGCCCGTACGCGACGTTGCCGCTCGACTTGCCGTGACGCTCGACGACGGTCAC
>DATHMA010000131.1:0-8370 GCA_035487555.1 Bradyrhizobium sp.
GTGCCATTTCGGCGGCTACTTTCGGAAGCGTTTTGGTCAGGAAGTGCGTCGCCCCCATGCGGGCTTTCATCGTGCCGAACGGGTGCTCGACTGTCTCTCGGCGCTGGCGCATGGCTTTTGGATTTGCATCAAGGCGCTGCTGCACAGCTTCGAGCAGATGCTCATGCTCCCATCGCGGAATCCGCCGCTCTGGCCCCGTCGTGCACTGGGATTTGAGCGAACAATTCTGACACGCTGTGGTCCAGTAGCGCCGCATCCTCTTGCCATCTTCCTCATTCGTGAAGCGATACGGCAAGCGCTCGCCGGCTGGACAGCGATAAACGTCCTCGTCTGGCAAATATACGAAGTCCTGCTTGCCAAAGCGGCCATCCGACTTGGCGCCCGAGGTCAGCGGCTTAGGCAGAGTCACCGTGACGCCGGCCTCGCGGCACGCGAGGATCTCCAGACTGCTGAAGTAGCCGCGATCGGCAACGGCCTCGAGCGTCTCCGTCTGTAGAACATCCTTTGCCTGCTTAGCCATGTTAGCAAGTTGCGCCCGATCCGAGCCGCTGTTCGTGACCTTATGCGTCACAATCAGATGGCGCTCGGTGTCCACGGCGACCTGCACATTGTAGCCGACAACACCGGAGCCGCGGCCGCTCGTTGCCATCGAGCGGCTGTCGGGATCGGTCAGGGAGATTTGCTGGTCCGGCGACGCAAGCATCTGCTTCTCGTAGACGGCAAGCTTGCCCATTTCGTCCTTCAGCTTTGTCAGCTTCTCGGTAAGCCTCGTCACCTTCGCGGCCAGTGCCTCCGTCGGCTCCTGCCGGTCGGCCGTGTCAAGTTGGCTCAGATAGCGCGCGACACTTTCTTCCAGCTGGGCACGCCGCCGCTGCACCTTCGCCTTTGTGAAGTTCTTATCCCGATTGTTCACGGCTTTGAACTTGCTGCCATCAATGGCAACGCTCGCTGTCGCGAGAAGGCCCATTTCACGGCAAAGTTCGACAAAGCGGGCACAGACCTTGCGAAGCGCCAGGCCATTGTCCTTGCGGAAGTCCGCGATCGTCTTGTGATCAGGAGCGAGCCGACCCAGCAGCCACATGACCTCGACATTGCGTCTGGCTTCTCGTTCGAGCCGCCGGCTTGACTGCACCCGGTTCAGATAACCATAGATGTAAAGCTTCAGCAGAACCGAGGGATGGTACGACGGCCGACCAGTCACCGCCGGCTCTACCCCGTCGAAGCTCATCTCAGCCAAATCCAGTGCATCGACAAACACGTCGATCACGCGAACAGGATTGCTCTCGTCAATGAAATCATCGAGGCATTCGGGCAATAGCGTCCACTGCCCACGATCCGCCTCTTCAACGAAGCGCCTCATCAATTCCCCCCGAGAGAAGCACGGGAGAAATCATACAGCGGCACAGCGTTTTCACACAGCCAGGGTCAAAACGCGAAGAACTGAAACTGAGCACTTCTCGCCCGAGATGCGCTCAAGAGCGGACATCGGGAATGACAGAGCAGGATCGTCAAGTCGGCTTCAACTCTTGAAAACATCGAAGTAGTGGTTTCCGCCCTCATCCTCGTACTGACTGGCGATAGAAAGGCCAACCGCTGAGAGCTGCCGCCGGTACTCCTCGGCTCCAAGGGAGCGTGTTTCCCGTCCCGTCATCATATCATCCCCGGATCCTATTTCCGCTGGGCATGTAAATAGCAGCCTGCCGCCCGGCACCAGTATGTCGGCAATCCTTCGGATCAGGCGCCGCTGATCTTCGGGCGAAAGCAAAAACATGAGTCCCCATGCCAGGACACCATCGAAGGTTCGATCAAAAAATTTCGAATCCTGGACGGCTTCGCAAGCGATGGGCGTGTTTGGGAGATTGCGTCGGAATGCCTGGACGAAAGACGGTGCGGCATCAACGCCATAGACTCCAAGTCCTTCGGCCACCAGAATCTCGGTAATGGGAAGGCCGGGCCCACAGCCAAGATCGACAACAGCGGCCCCGCGTGGCAGCGCCTTGGCCCAGTCGCGGACCCTCTTTACCCCGATCGTCTTCGATCGAGCGCTTACAAACTCGGCAGCGATGCGCTCATATCCGTTCGATCGATCTACCATGTCGTCTCCATATCAAAGCGAGTTCGCGCCATACACGCAGCGGCCCCGCCGTGTTGTGGCCATCAGCCGGTCGGCGGCACGGCGCCAGGTCGTGGATCGATGGGGACCAGGGAGGAAAGCCCCACCATCTGCTCGAAGAGGACCGCCGCCTGGAGCAGCTCGGCCTCGCCTCGATGAGGGCCGACCATTTGCAAGCCGACCGGGCGGCCATGCCGATCGAAACCACATGGCACGGCAATGGACGGCAAAGCCATCAGGGTGGTTGCCGCTGTTATCAGGGAGCTCCCCAGATAATTCTCGAGCTTCTTGCCATCGATCGTTGCCGGCATCCGCAACTCGACATTGAAAGCCGGCGTCGAGGCTCCCGGCGATACCAGAAGATCGTAGGTCTCGAAGAACTCGACGACGCGCCGGAACAGGGCGGCCCGCTCGCGCTCGGCGGCGGCGAGCTCGCTTGGCGACTGTCGCAGGCCGTGCTCGGTGTTCCAGATGATATCCGGCTTGATCTGGTCGCGGTGCGTTGCGAGCAACAGCTCGCGCTCGACCACGAAATGTTGCGACCTCAAGGCGAGAAAAGCCTGTGCGATGTTGCCGAGGTCGGGAGCAGCTTCCTCGACATCAGCGCCGAGCTCCTCGAAACGGCGCGCCGCCTTTGCACAGATCTCCCGCGTCTCCCGGTCGACCGGCACCCTGCCGCCGAAATCGGCGGTGTAGGCGACGCGCTTCGGCGCAACGGGGCCGGCAACTGCGGCGGCGAACGAACGATGCGGCGCTTCGAAAGTCAGGGGATCACGCGGGCACAGGCCCGCCATGGTATCGAGAAACAGCGCCACATCGGCCACGGTGCGTGCCATCGGCCCCTGGACCGAGAGCGGCGAGAACAGATTGTTGGACGTACCGCGCGTGACCCGGCCCGGCGAAGGCCGCAAGCCGATGACCGAGCAGTAGGTGGCTGGTCGACGCAGGCTTCCCGCATGGTCGGAGCCGTGTGCGAGCCATACCTCGCCGGCAGCGAGCGCGGCGGCGCCGCCACCGGTCGAGCCGCCCGGGGTTAACGCGGTATTCCAGGGATTGCGGGTGCGGCCAAACACCTCGTTGAACGTCGAGCCGCCGGCGCCGAATTCCGGCGTGTTCGACTTGGCGATGACAATGCCACCTCTGCGCTCGATCCGTTCGACCACCGGGTGTGAACGCGTCGGCACATGGTCGCGGAAAATCGGTGAGCCGTAGGTCGTGCGCACTCCGGCGACATCGGCGAGATCCTTGATTGCGACCGGCAAGCCGCACAGCCAGCCGGGCTCAGCCTCAGCCTCGCGACCTTCGCCGCGCATCAGCGCTTCGGCATGGGCACGCGCGCGATCGATACATAAGGTCGGCAGTGCATTGATCGCCGGCTCGACTTCCGCAATCCGACGCACCGCGGCGTCAATGAGGTCGAGCGGCGTGACCTCCCGGCGCTTCAAGCGAAGCACCGCCTCGCTTGCTGTCAGCCGGTATAGCTCATCGTGAGGAGACGACATGGAGGCCCCAATTCTGCCGCGCAAGAAAGCCTCAGGTCCGGCATCGGGTCAACCGGCTGATCGCGGCCAGGCAGATTGTCAAAACAAGGTGATCCGCGAGATCCGCTCCGGAATCGCCCAGTATGATAAGGGTGATAAGTCTCGATCGGCCAACGGCCACAGGCACTGAGACTCGCATGACACAATCTCTGATCGATCGCTGGTATGCCGCGGTGCGGACCGGCGACGCTGCTGCGCTAAGGGACGTCGTTACCGAGGATGTCGTGCTGCTTTGGAACGGTGACCCAGCCCGTTTGCCATGGGCCGGACGCCATTCAGGTGCCGACGCGGTTTTGGCGTTTTTCAAGAAGCTCGGCGCAGACATTGAGGTTGTTTCGGTTTCGCAAATCTACCGCCTGGATGCGGCCGATGCTGTCGTCGTCGCGCTGGAAGGCGAATGGCGGGTTCGCCGGAGCGGCTCCACAATCAGTGCCCGCGCCTGCAATGTCTTCCGGTTTCGGGATGGTCGAATTTCTTCCTACGAAGTCTACAACGACAGCGGCCGCTTTGCCGATGCCATCAATTCCGAACGGCTTGAAAGTTAGCCGTCGTATGTGAGTAAGCGCCCCAGAGCGGTGAGCTGTGATCTCAGTTTTGGGGCAAACTCGACAAAATTCAATCTGAGCATCATGCGCGACCAAACCGACCAAGCAAATGCTGCGATCGGGTTTCGCCATGGACGCGCCGTTAGCGAAATTTTGATCGGTCGGCCGAAACGACCGTGATGCGGCGGGATTGCTTTCCCTCGCGATTCATCAAAAGCTGCCGAGAGCGGCGGCTTATTTTGGCAAACTTCATTTTTAAGGAAATTGCGCATGCACCGTTGCTTGATTGCCACGCTCATGATGCTCGCAGCCCTGCTCTTTGCCGCAGCACCGGCCTTCGCCGGTGCGCGGCTGGCACTCATCATCGGCAACGGCAAATATGTCAACGCGCCGGCGCTGGAGAACCCGGCCAACGATGCCGCCGATCTCGCGCAGGCGCTGCGCGGCGTCGGCTTCGAGGTGATCGCGTTGCAGGACGCCTCGCGCGACGCCATGACCAAAGCCCTACGGGAATTTTCGACCCGCTTGCGCGGCACCGAGATGGTGCTGTTCTTCTATGCCGGCCACGGCATGCAGATGAACGGCGAGAATTATCTCCTGCCTATCGACGCCGACATCCAGACGCCGGCAGACGTGCGTTTCAACACCGTCAACCTCACCGACATCCAGCAGGAGATCGAGGCGAACGGACGCGTCAACATCATGATCCTGGACGCCTGCCGCAACAATCCGTTCGCCGAGCGCCTCGCGCAGAGCGGACGCGCGGCGCCCTCCCGCGGGCTCGGAAGGATCGATGCGTCGGGCGAAGGCTCGCTCATCGTTTATTCGACCCAGCCCAACAACGTCGCGCTCGACGGTTCGGGACGCAATTCGCCCTTTACCGCCGCGCTGCTCAAGCATGTCGCGACGCCCGGCATCGAGGTGCGGCAGATGCTGTCGCGCGTGCGCGGCGACGTGCTTGCTACGACGGATCGGAAGCAAACGCCGTGGGACAGCTCCTCGCTCACCGGCGACGTCTATCTCGCCGGCGCATCAGCGGCGCAACAGGCGACCGTGGCGCCCAACCCGCCGCAGGCACCTGCCACGAATCCAGCCGGAGCGGGCGATGGCTCCCGCACCAACGAGCAGGTCGCCGCAATGCCGACTGCGCCGCTGCCGGTCCTGAAGCCCGCAGCACCGCCGCAGAACGATTGCGACCGTCTCGTATCCTTCCCCCCGCCCTTTGCGACGCCCGAGCAACTCAAGCGCTCCAAGCACGCCGACTGGCCGGCGGCGGTCTCGGCCTGCGCGGCCGTCGTCGCCGAGCAGCCGGGCAATCTGCGCATGCAGTATTATTATGGTTTAGCGCTCGACAAGACCAACAACGTCGTCGAGGCGCTGCGCCGCTACAAGATCGCGACCGACGGCGGCGACACCGATGCGATGAACTCGCTTGGCTTCCTGTTCGCGACCGGGCGCGGCGTCGTGAAAAATCCCGAGCGCGCCTTCGAATTGTTCAGCAAGGCGGCCTCCGCCGGAAACCCCGACGCGATCTCGAATGTCGGTTCGATGTACAGCAACGGCATGTTCGTCAAGCAGGACAATCCCAAGGCGCTCGACTATTACGAGAAGGCGGTCGAGGCCGGCAATTCCTTTGCCCTGAACCAGATCGGCGTCATGTATTTCAACGGCAAGGGTGTCGATCGCGACTACCACGCGGCGGCCGAATATTTCCAGCAGGCGGCCGACCTCGACGACGGCTATGCGCTGAAATTCCTCGCCATCATGTACGAGCGCAGCCTGCTCGGGCCTAAGGATCTCGAAAAGGCCGGCGCGTTGCGTGCCCGTGCGCAGATGGTCGACCCCACCAGCCAGAACCCGGACGTGCCGGCCGCGGTCGCAACATCGGTCCATCACACGTCCGGCGGCCGGCCGCACACCGTCATCATCCGCCGCTATCGATTCATCGGCTGCTCCTGGGTGTGGTGCTAGCCTGGCGCTGATCGCTTCATCACTCTGCGGCTTCCGGCGCGGTCACCTGCACCGCCCTCGCCCGCTCCTTCCAGACCACGAGCAGGATGACAAAGACTGCTCCCGTCACGGCCGTGCTCACGGGCAGGCCGAGCATGTGGCGGCCGGCGAGAGTGTCGCCGATCGCGGTGCCCGCGGCGCGGATCGCGACCACCGTCGTCCAGAAGAGGGGCAGCAGCAGAAGCCTGCCATTGCGCCCGGCAACGAACAACAGCGCGACGATCGGCGAGAGCAGGATCGCCGCGCCCGCATCGTCCAGCTTCAGATTATGCGAGCTGTAGTCGCCGATCACCGTGCCCAGCGTTCCAGCCAGGAACATGCACACCCAATAGCCGAGGTCGGCGCACAGCACTTCGTCGGCCTTGTTCGCGAGCCGCTGCCAGGTGAACCGCCAACTCAGCCACACCGCTGCGATCAGCAGGATCGCAAGCACGACCATGACCCAGAGCCGCGGCAATTTCAGATCGCCCGCGGCAAAATCCGCGAAATTGGTCGCCGCGGTGCGGACGATGATGATCGCGCACCAGTAATAGACCTGATGCCGCAACGTATCGAAACGCTCGGCCACCATCACGATGGCGAGCGCAGCGGCGAGGAAGGGTAGCCCCGCGACATGGCCGAGGCCGAGATTATGGGCGAAGAAGTCGCCCATATTGGCCCCGAAGATGCTGGCGATGCACAGCGCCGCCCAATAGCGCGGCCCGAGTGCGGGAAGATGGATCGGTTTCATGCGTGTCCCGTGTATGCCGTCAGGCCCTGTTGGTTTCCGCTCGGCCCGGATGCGTGCCGGCTCGCTGCGGCAGCAGTGCGACGCAGGCGATGATCAGCGCCGCAAGGATGGCCGAGGCATAATAGCGGCTGAAGTTGAGCCCGCCATTGCTGAGCGGCTTGTCGAGCAGGTCGCCCAGCGTCGCGCCAAGCGGCCGGGTCAGGATGAAGGCGGCCCAGAACAACAATGTCCGGGACATCGATGTGAAGTAATAAGCGGCGGCGATAGCGACGAGGCCCGCGCCAAACACCAGTGCACCGCCTTCATAGCCGAGCCCATTGGTGTCGGCCATCCAGTCGCCGAGCGCGGTGCCGAGCGTCTGCGAGAACGTGATGGCTGCCCAGTAGAACGCTTCCACCTTGGCGGTGGTCACCGTGTTGACCGCGATGGTGCCCTGCGACCAGTACCAAAGGCCGAGCACGGCGATCAGGCAAACGAACAGCAGCGTCGCGCCGCCGGTGTAGCCGATGCCGAGCGAGCGGTCGGCAAAATCAGCCATGGTGGTGCCGAAGGTCGTGGAGGCGACGATCGTTGCCCAATAGAGCAGGGGATTGAATCTCTTGGCGAGAATCTGCGCGATCACCAGCACGACAAGCAGGCCGAGGAAGAGCGCGGTGCCGGCAAGATAGCCCCAGTTGAGAGTCATCGTGACAGAGTCGCCCCCGGTCTCGCCCAGCGTCGTTGCGGCGATCTTGATGATCCAGAACACAAGCGTGACTTCGGGGACTTTGCTCAATGCTTCATGCTTCAACGTGTCGTGCATGTGCCGGCCTCATCTTCTGGGGATTGTCGCGTTCCAAGATTTGTCGCTTTACGACTCGCCCGCCCTCATCGCGTGAGCGGTGCGCCAGACGCTGATGAACAGCGCTCCCACGCATCCGACGAGGAGGGCGCCTCCGGCGGCAAGCGGCGAGACTGTGAAGGCTTTGAGAAGGACGGTGACGGCGCTCACCACGATAAGCGTCGCGAGGGCCAGAAAGTCGTCGTCCAGGAACAAGCCTAAGATCTGTTTTCCCGTGCCGCGGACGAGGCTCATGCAACGGCCTCCGGGATTGCCCGCCGAGCCATCCGGGCCGCAAGCACGCCTGCGAGCAGGAAGACGAGGGTAAAGCCGACAAGGGCCCAGTCGCCGCCGGGCCAGGGGATGCCGAGGCCTTCTCCCGTCCAGAACACGCCGAAGGCGGAGAGCAGCACGCCCACACAGAACTTCAGCGCGTTCTCCGGAACCCGCGCGAGTGGGCGGTGCACGGCACATCCGGCCGCCAAAACCAGGACACCTGCGGCTGCGGCGCCGAGCGCCGCAGCCCCAATCAGGCCGTGGCCGGCGCCCACGGCTAACACGATAAAGACGATCTCAATACCTTCCAGAAGCACCGCGTTGAATGCCGTCGT
>DATHMA010000132.1:0-36983 GCA_035487555.1 Bradyrhizobium sp.
GTTGCGCTGCACCTCGTCCGGCAATTGCGGCTGCGCGATCGCGACGCGGTTCTGCACCAGCACCTGCGCCTTGTCGAGATCGGTGCCGAGCTTGAAGGTGATGGTGATGGTGAGCTGGCCGTTCGAGGTGGCCTGGCTGTAGAGATACAGCATGTCCTCGACGCCGTTGATCTGCTGCTCGATGGGAGCGGCGACGGTATCGGAGATGGTTTGCGCGGACGCGCCTGGATATTGCGCGGTCACCACCACGGTCGGCGGCACGACCTCCGGATATTCGGAGATCGGCAGCGTCCGGTAGGCAATCGCGCCCACGATCAGGAGCACGATCGACAGAACCATTGCCAGGATAGGCTGGTTGATGGAAAGGCGGCCGAGATTCATGACTTGCCGTTGCCGATCTGGGCCACATGCGGCGCCACCTTGGCGCCGACGCGGGCGCGCTGGATGCCGTCGATGATCACCTTGTCTTCGCCCTTCAGGCCCGTGTGGATGACGCGCAGGCCCTCATCCAGCGGACCGAGCTCGACGGCGCGTGCTTCCACGGTGTCGTCATCCTTCACTACGAACACGATCTTGCGCGACTGGTCGGTCGCGATCGCCGTATCGGGCACGAGCAGCGCCTCATAGGGCGACGAGCCAAGCAGCCGTACGCGGCCGAACTGGCCGGGCAGGATGGAGAGGTCATGATTGAGGACCACGGCGCGGCTGCGCAGCGTGCCGGTGGAAACATCAAGCCGGTTGTCGAGGAAGTCCATATGTCCTTCATGCGTGGCTTTTGTCTCGCCGGTCAGCGTCACCTGCACGGGATTGGGTGTGTCGCGCGAGCTTGGCCGTTTGCCTTCGAACCAGAGCTTGTTGTTCTTCAGGTAGGTCGCCTCGTCGACGTCGAAATAGACGTAGATCGGATCCACGGTGACGATGGTGGTGAGCAGCGTCGAGGTGCCGGTGTCGCTGCCCTGCACGAGATTGCCGGCGCTGACGAGATGGCGGCTGACGCGGCCGGTGATCGGGGCCAACACATGGGTGAACTCGATATTGAGCTGGGCTGCCTTCAGCGCGCCTTCGGCGACGGTCTCGGCAGCGTGCGCGGCCTGCAAGGCCTGGCGGCGCTGGTCGACGAGTTGTTCGGAGACGGCGCTGGTCTGGACCAGGGCAAGGCCGCGTTCGAGATCGCGCTTGGCAAGCTCGCTCTTGGCGCGCGCATCGGAGAGCTGGCCGTCGGCCTGCGCGGCGACTGCTTCGAACGGGCGGGAATCGATCACATAGAGCAGGTCGCCCTTGTGCACCATGTCGCCGTCCTTGAACTCGACCGAGGTGACATAGCCGCCGACGCGGGCGCGGACCTGCACTTCCTCGATCGCCTCGAAGCGGCCGGTGAACTCATCCCAGTCGGTGACCGTGCGTTTCACGGGCTGCGCGACGGTAACCGGCGGGGCGGCAGCCGCCTGTTGTTGCGGCTTTTCACCGCAGGAGGTGAGCGCAACGGCGAGCAACACGATCAGCGGACGCAGACGGTGCATGGATCTCCCCTTGGACACGGCACTGTTTTTGATTTGATTGAAAGGCTCCGAAGGCTTCGTCGCGTTCAAGGAGATCTCCCGTGCCCGTGCCGCTGATGTCGCGGCGGCGTCCAAGATGCGGCCATACCGGGCCGCGTACAAGCCCGACGATGGTCCCGTCACTGTTCCATATACCGGCTTTGTGGCGCAAATTTTTATGACGCCCGAGCGACGAGGGTGGAATAATCGTGCGGCGCACGACACTGCCTGATTGGGCAGTTGCGCCGCGGCTCGCTGCCGGCCGCGACAGGATGCGAGGCCACCATGGACGCGCCGCTTACCCGCCCACCGTTTGCGGCCGATGCCGACCGCGGTCCCGCCCTGCTTGCGCCCGACTGCGCGGGACAGAACTTCTATGCGATCGACCGGGGCCTGCGCGACCTGCTGCCGCTTTATCTGGCAGGTCATGATTTTGCGAAGCTGGAACCGCATTTCGATCGGATGGGCCAGCTTGCCGGCGGCCGGCTCGACGAGCTCGCGCGCATCGCCGACCAGCATCCGCCGGTGCTTCATCCGCGCGACCGCTTCGGACGCGACGAGGACCGGATCGACTATCACTCCTCCTACCGCGAGATGGAAAATATCGCCTTCGGCGATTTCGGGTTCCACTTCATGAGCCATCGCGCCGGCGCGCTTGGCATGGACCGTCCGCTGCCGGCTGTTGCCAAGTACGCACTGCAATATCTGTTCGTGCAGGCCGAGTTCGGCCTGATGTGCCCGATCAGCGTCACCGACACATCGATCCATCTGATCCGCAAGTTCGCCGATCAGGAGCTGCAGAATTATCTGCTGCCCAAGATGCTGTCCGGCGATGTCGCCACCATGTGGAAGGGCACGCAGTTCATGACCGAGCGCGCCGGCGGCTCGGACGTCGGCGCGATCGAGACCACCGCGCACTTCGAGGACGGCGAATGGCGGCTCACCGGCGACAAATGGTTCTGCTCGCATGCCGATGCCGATGTCGCGCTGATGCTGGCGCGGCCGGAAGGCGCAGAATCCGGCACCAAGGGACTCGCCTTGTTCGCGCTGCCGCGGCGGCTGAAGAACGGCCGGCGCAACGCCTACCGGATCGTGCGGCTGAAGGACAAGCTCGGCACCCGCTCGATGGCGAGCGGCGAAATCAAGCTCGAAGGCGCCGTGGCCTATCTGGTCGGCGACATCCATGCCGGGCTGAAGCAGATGATGGAGCAGGTCAACCTGTCGCGGCTGTCGCATGGCGTGCGCGCGGCGGCGATGATGCGGCGCTGCCTCAACGAAGCCATGGCCTGCGCGCGCGGCCGAAAAGCTTTCGGCCATACCATCATCGACTATCCGCTGCTGCGCCGGCAGCTGCTCAAGATCACGCTTCCGGTCGAGCAGTCGCTATCGATGTTCCTGTTTGCGGCAAGCGCAATGGACCGTGCCAATGCCGGAGAGAAGGACGCCGCCGATCTCCTGCGCATCCTGACGCCGCTGTTAAAATTTCGCGCCTGCCGCGACAACATCCCGGTCGCCACCGGTGCGATGGAGGTGCGCGGCGGCAACGGCTATGTCGAGGAATGGGTCAACGCCCGGCTGGTGCGCGATGCCCATATCGGCGTGCTCTGGGAGGGCACCAGCAACATCAACGCGCTCGACATCATCACCCGCGCCGTCGGCAGGAGCGGCGCGCATCGCGCGCTTGGCGCGACACTCGGCAGATTGCTGGATGAGGCAGGTCGCATCCCGACAAGCTTCCGCGATCGCCTACGCACAACGCTCGAGCGCGCCCTCGCCTTTGCCGAGCGCGTCGCGGCCGAGCCGACGCTGGAAGCCAATGCGCGGCGTGCCGCAAGCGGCCTTTATCATATCACCAGCGCCGTGCTGCTGGCCTGGGAGGCAAGCCACACCAATGTCGATGCGCGGCGCGCGCTGCTGGCGCGGCTCGTGCTCGAGCATCGGCTCTCCGTGCAGGATCCGCTGGCGCCGGCGGCGTTCGATTGGGAGGGCGATGCGGCGGACTTGATCTTCGCAGGCCGCAACTTGTCGCTCGCGGACGTCAGCACGCTCCTGACGCACTGATCAGCCGCTATCGCGCAGCACCAGCTCGAAGCCGAGATCGACCCGACGCGGGCCTTCGCGCGACAGGATCAGCCGCGCCGCGGTGCGGCCGATGGCATCGCCATGGACGCGGATGGTCGACAGACCAGGCGAGATCAGCCGGCCCATTTCGAGATCGCCGAGGCCGACCACGGCGACCGGCTGCTCGGCCGCCGGGCCCTCGCGCAACAAGCCCGCCTTGCGCAAGCCGGACATGAAGCCGATGGCATGTGCGTCATTGGCGGCGAACACGGCATCCACGCCGGGCAATTCCGCGAGCGCGACCAGGCTGCCGCTCGCATTGCGCTCCAGGATCAGCCGGCGCGGCGGGCTCGCGCCGGCGCGCAGCGCGGTGTCGTTGAATCCGTTCCACCGCCGCGTCGCGCGCGGATCGTCGCCGCCGATGAAGGCAAGATGTTTCCGCCCCTGCGCCACGAGGTGCTGGGCGACCGCGACGCCCGCGGCATAATTGTCAAAGCCCGCGACCGCGTCGATCGGCTCGTCCGGCAATTCCCAGGTCTCCACGATCGGAATCCCGGCGCGGCGGAGCAGCCGCGCGCCGTCCTCGGTCGCGGGAGAGCCCACCATGATGATGGCTTCCGGCCGGCGCGACAGCAGCGCCGAGAGCATGTGGTCCTCACGGTCGGCGTCGTAGCGCGACTGCGCCAGGATCACGGCATAGCCGAGCGGCTCCAGCTCGTCGGACAGCCCCTGCACCGTGTCGGCAAAGATCGAATTGGCGATCGTCGGCACCAGCACGCCAACCGATTTGGTGCGCGCACCGGCGAGCGCGCCCGCGAGCTGGTTCGGCACATAGCCGAGCTCCCGCATCGCTGCCTCGACCTTGGCCCGGGTCTGCGGCGCAACCATCTCCGGCAGCCGCACCACCCGGCTCACGGTGATCGCGGACACGCCGGCCCGTTCCGCGACGGCGGAGAGGGTCGGGGCAGTCTGGGGTTCGAAGTCGGTCGGCGGCATGGCTGGGCTGTCGAAATGTCGGCTCTGGATACACCAAGGCGCTTGCGGGTGCACAATGGTAGCGCTACCATCGAAAATGATAGCGCTATCATGAGAGGATAACCCGGATAACAGATAAGATTCGCGGAGATTTCGATGATTTCGGAGAAGGATGTCGAGGCTTACCGCCGCGACGGCGTGATTGTGGTGCCGGAAGTGCTGGATAGCCCAACCCTGGCCCGCGTGCGCCAGGTGATTGCCGAGGTGGTCGCCGGTGCCGCCGAGATCACCGAGCACAATGAGATTTACGACCTGGAGCCCGGCCATAGCCGCGAGAATCCGCGGGTCCGCCGCATCAAGACGCCGCACAAGGTGCACCCGATCTTCAACGAGATCGTCCGCAGCAAGCCCGTCATCGAGATCCTCACCCAGCTGCTGGGCCCCGGCCTGCGCCTGCACGGCTCCAAGCTCAACATGAAGTCGGCGCAGTATGGCTCGCCGGTCGAATGGCACCAGGACTGGGCGTTTTATCCGCACACCAATGACGACGTGCTCGCGATCGGCGTGCTGCTCGACGATTGCGATCTTTCCAACGGCCCGATGCTGGTAACTCCAGCCACGCACAATCGCGAGGTCTGGAGTCATCATGGCGAGGACGGCCATTTCGCCGGCTTGATCGACCCGGAAGAAGTCAAGGACGAGATCGAGCGCGCCGTGCCCTGCATGGGCAAGGCCGGCAGCATGTCGTTCCATCATGTCCGCGCGCTGCACGGCTCGGCGCTGAACACTTCCGATCGACCGCGCAATCTCCTGCTCTATGAAGTCGCCGCCAGCGACGCCTGGCCGCTGATGGGGGTCAAGGATTTCGACGAGTTCAACAGCCGCCTGCTCGCCGGCGACATCGTAATCACCCCACGGCTGACCGATGTGCCGGTGCGGATGCCGCTGCCGCCGGCCAAGAAACAAGGCTCGATCTACGAAACGCAATCGGCCTCGAAGAAGTCCTACTTCACCAAGGCAGCCTGAAACTTCCTGGAAAGCGCCCGCAATCGACGCGGGCGTTTTGCTGTTCGCATCAACGCTTCGAACCAAACAAAAACACCAAACAAAAACAATGACAAAAAAACCAACCGGGAGGAACAATGACGGAGATTTCATCGGCTAAGGCGCCGCAGCTGCGCGTGATCTTTGCGGCCTGCATCGGATCCGCGCTCGAATGGTACGACTTCTTTCTTTACGGCACCGCAGCCGCGCTGGTGTTCGGAGAGTTGTTCTTCCCGAAGGGCGATCCGATCGTCGGCACCATGCTGGCGTTCCTGACCTTCGGCGTCGGCTTTGTCGTGCGGCCGCTCGGCGGCATCCTGTTTGGCGTGCTCGGCGACCGCTATGGCCGAAAGCCCGTGCTGGTCGCGACCTTGCTGATGATCGGCATCGGCACGACTGCGATCGGCGTGCTGCCGACCTTCGCCCAGATCGGCTATTGGGCGCCATTCCTGCTCGTGTTGATGCGCGTGATCCAGGGTCTCGGCGCAGGCGCCGAATATGGCGGCGCGGTGATTTATCTCGTGGAGAATGCGCCGCCGCATCGGCGCGGCTTCTGGGGCAGCTTTGCGCCGCTCGGCGTGTCGATCGGCAATCTGCTCGCCGCCGGCGCGTTCGCGCTGGTGGCGCCGCTGTCGCATGCAGACCTGATGAGCTGGGGTTGGCGGCTGCCGTTCCTCGCAAGCTTCCTCTTGATCCTGGTCGGCCTCTTCGTCCGCCTCAGGCTCAGGGAAACTCCAGTCTACACGGAGGCCGTCGTCGCGCGCGGGAAAGTCGAGCAGAACCCGGCGATGGAGGCTCTGCGACGTCATCCACGCAACTTCTTCGTGGTGCTCGGCGCGCGCCTCGCAGAAAACGGCCTCGGCTATCTCTTCCCGGTGTTCGGCCTCAGCTATGTCATCACCACGCTCGGCGTCCCGAAATCGGATGCGTTGAGCGCGCTGATGCTGGCATTCGTCGTCGAGCTGTTTGCGATCGTCGGCTTTGCCTCGCTGTCGGACCGCATCGGACGGCGACCGGTCTATCTGTTCGGCGCGCTCTGTGGCGTGGCCTTTGCCTTCCCGTTCTTCTGGATGGTCGAGACCAGGCAGTGGATCTGGATTGCGCTCGCCTTCATCGGCGCCCGCGCGGTGGTGACGGCGGCGATGTTCGGTCCGCAGGCGGCCTACTTCGCCGAGCTGTTCCCGCCGCAGCGGCGCTTCGCGGGCTTTGCGTTCGCGCGTGAAACCGGCTCGCTGCTCGCAGGTGGTCCGGCGCCGTTCCTGGCGGCCTATCTCGTATCGGTCACCGGAAGCTGGTGGCCGGTCGCCTGCTACGCCGCGCTGCTCTCGGCGCTCACCGCGCTCGCGATCTGGGCCGGGCCGGAAACCTTCGACGAAAGCATCTCGGCCAACACCTTGCCGGATGAAGAGGTCCATCCGACAGCGATGCCGGCGCGGGCTTAGGCCACGTGGCGCAGCAGCTTCGCATTCTGCAATCGCTGTGGGCGATGGAGCGGCGGCTCGCCAACGGGGGCGAATGGCCGCTCCGGACACAGCTCGAGATGATCCGCGACGCCGGCTATGACGGGGCCGGCGTCCGCTTCATCGATCCCGCCTTCGCCACTGATGTGACGGGCTTCCTTCGCGCGCACGGCATGATCTGGCAGGCGCAGTGCTATCCGACCTCGGTCGACGATCTCAAGCCGGTGCTGGAGCTGGTAGCGCGGTTGGGCGCCGATCACGTCAACCTGCAACCGAATGTGCGGCCCTATCACTTGCAGGAATGCATCCCCTATATCGAGGGATGGCGCCGGCTCGCCGATGAAGCCGGCATCGCAGTGCATGTCGAGACCCATCGCGACCGCATGACCACCGACCTGTTCTTCACGCTGCAATTGCTCGACTGCTTCCCCGATTTGCGGCTGACGGCCGATGTCTCGCATTATCTGGTAGGGCGCGAATTCGCCTGGCCGATCGACGACGTCAACCACGCGCTGATCCACCGCATCCTCGACAACAGCTGGGGCATTCACGGCCGGATCGCGAGCCGCGAGCAGGTGCAGATCTCACTCGGATTTCCCCAGCACCAGGGCTGGGTCGAATTGTTCATGGGCTGGTGGGAATACGCCATCCGCTCCTGGCGCAAGCGCGCCGGCCCCGATGCCGTGCTGACCTTCCTGTGCGAACTGGGTCCGCCGCCTTATGCCATCACCGGTCCCGACGGCCGCGAGCTCTCCGATCGCTGGCAGGATGCGCTCACGATGAAGGACATGATCCGCGCGCTCTGGGATCGCATCGTCGCCGAGGACGCGCGCGACGCGGCATGAGTGCGAACCACTGATATCAGCGGCGCGCGGTCGCGAGATCGAACAATTGTGGCAGCCTGTGCAGCGTCCGCTCATTGCCTTCGAGACGGACCAGTCCTCTGGCGAGGGCGTCGTCAAGCGACAGATGCCGCGCCAGAATCTGCAGGAACACATCAAAGCGCGTTTCAATCGCAGCTCCATCGGCAAGCTCGCCCTTGGTAATGCGTGTGCCCTGTGGCCCGCCTTCGATGATGAAGGCCGCTGCACCGCTTGTGTACGGCACCCGCAGGGTAATGCGGCAGGCCGGCGTCGGCGCGCGTTCGGCGATCGCATCGAGCGCTAGCAGAACCCAGTCCGGCTCGAACACATCGTCGGGGCGCATCGGGAAGAGAAATCGACCGCCCCAGCGGATCAACTCGCGGATCGCCGGCTGGATGGCGCGGCCAATTTCGGTGAGCTCGTAGACCTGCGCGTTGAAGGGCGCGGGCAGTGTCGCGCGCCGAACCACGCCGTTCTCCATCAGCGCGTTGAGGCGCCCAGTCAGCAATGCGGGACTGACGTCATTGAGCCGCGCGGCGAGGTCGCCAAAACGCATCGGCCCGAGCAGGAGCTCGCGGATGATGAGCAGCGTCCAGCGTTCTCCGATGATCTCCGCCGCCCGGGCGAGCGCGCAGAATTGCGCGTAGCGTGTTCCGCTCATCTCGAAGAGATGGCGGATGGCGGTCTCGCCGTCAATCCAGCCGGATCGATCATCGCATCTTCATCTCCATGACCTCGGCGACCTCGATGGTGCCATGATCGAGATGCGGACATTTCTTCGCGAGTTCGAGAGCGGCCTCCAGGCTGTCGGCGGTCACGATCGAGTATCCGGTCAACAAATCCGGGCCGCGGTCGGAGACACCGGACGCGCTGATCGACTTGCCGGCGCCGAGCGGTGCGCCCGGCTCGACGATGGCCTCACCGAGGTCACCCATCCAGGCCTGCCACCGCGCCATATAGGTGGCACCTTCCTCTCGCGTCGCAAATTTCCGGCCGCCACGATAGGCGATAACGTAGTTCGTCATGACAACTCCTTACACTTCCATGCAATGGTCGGGCGCGGCGGTCAGCGGCGATAGGCCAGCGCGATCAGGAGACCGACGACCACGAATTGCAGCACGGTGAAACCGGTTTCCAGCGTGAGATAGGTCGGCACCGAGCCCAAGATGTTCTTGGCGGCGACAGCGAGTGTCGTGAACGACCACGACAGGATGGCGAGTCCCGCACCATAGAGTAGCCCCGGCCGCAACACGGCGCTCCCGCGATCGGGAAAGAACCGCGGATAGGCGAGCGAGAAAATTATCCCCTGGATCAGCATCGACGCCAGGCCAAAGGGAATGATCGGATCGGGCCGATAGATGCCGAGCGCATCGTAGCTTGGCGCGAGCCAGACCAAGTGCCACGCATAGGCGATGGGAAAGGTCGGAAACAGATAGGCGGCGACGCCGAGCCAGAAACCGCGGGTCGATGTCGGTGCCGCTTGTGCCGGAAGTGTCGTCATGCCGACCTCCTCGCTACTAATGATATAGTCAACACTTCATATTATGAAGTCAAGGGGCCGATGGCAGCGTCGCCCCGTTGTACGGCAACCGTCACGCCACTTGAGGCCGCCACGCGATGACACCTTCCGTCCGTGCCCGGACCTCAGGCGGCGCAAGACAGGTCGCGACGGCCTCGAAACCCGGAAAGCCGGGATAAGGACGGACACAACTTGGCGGACTGTGATTGGCAGGACAAAGGATGATCTGTTCGTCGTCTCCCACGGCGTCCAAATCCAGAATTGAACTCGATCGCGTGAGCAGGAAAAGCGGTCGAACCGGGGAGCTTCGGCGGCGCAGGCACGCAATCAGAGCTTCCTGCGTCGCCTTGTCGAGCCCCTGCTCCACCATGTCGATGACCAGGACAGTCGGCCCTTCGGTTTCCAGTGCAGCGAGCAGACAGAGCAGAGCGTCGGAAACGGCGGCCCCATCCTCAACGAGCCACGCCAGCGCCTGATCTACCCGTGACTTGAGAGCGGGATCACGATCCAGCAGCGCGCCGCCGACCGCGCCATCATCCGCCTGCCGCTCCAGGCCAACGAACGCAGCGCCCGGCAGGGTCTCCGCGATGCGCTGGGCAAGCCGCGTCTTGCCGCTGCCCAGGGGACCGATGATGTAGTTCAGCGCACGGATGTCCTGCAATTCAAAGCGTTCGCCGCCCCAGGGCCAGGGAAGATCGAACGCGACGCTGAAGCCGGACGCCGGTCGCAACAGGCGCGCCAGTTCACGAACCTCCGGTGCCCGTCCCCCGGCGAGATCGGCCCGAAGGCTGCGGACTTTATCAACGGCGTCGACGAGCTGATGAACGCGATCTTCCAGCGCGGCCTGGTGCGCGGCCAACGCCGGTTCAAGACCATCGGAATCGCCAGCCAGCACGCGCGCCACCTGGCTGAGGCTGAGGCCGAGTTGGCGCAAGGCCACGATCTCGGCCGCACGGGCCATCTCGTCCGGACCGTAGGCGCGCCAGCCGGCCGCGGTGCGGAGCGGTGCGATCAAGCCGCGCTGCTCATAGAGCCGCAAGGCCTTCACCGAGACGCCCAGCCGCATGGCGGCCTCGGAAGGATTCAGGAATGGCGCGGAAGCGTTCACGAATCACCTCGAAATTAGCTGACCGCCGTCCTTATCGAGGCAGCCCCAGGGGCCGGGTCAAGGGCCGGGCCAAGTGCGAAGCCGGTAATTCCCGGCAACTCCCGCAGCATCTTCACGCATGACGGCCCGGGATTCCTTCGCTAGTCTCGCCCCAAAGAACAACAAACGGTTCCGGGAGGACAAGCGTGCACAAAGGACGTGTCGTATTTGGCGCGATGGATGAGGTCGTGTTCGGCGAGCCGGCGGCGGAAGCGGTGGCTGCGCAAATGGATCGCCTCGACAAATCCCGCGCCTTCCTGATGGTTTCCGGCACGTTGCGCCGGCAAACCGATGCCGTCGCCAAAATCGAGCGTGCGCTGGGCGGCCGCTGTGCCGCGATCTTTGACGCGATGCCGCAGCATACGCCGCGCGAGGCGGTGATCGCGGCCGCCGAACAGGCCAGCGCCGCCGAGGCTGACGTCATCATCACCGTCGGCGGCGGCTCGATCACCGATGGCGCGAAAGCTGTGCAGCTTTGCCTCGCCAACGATATCAGCGATGTCGCTGGCATGGACGCGATCCGCGCGGTGAAGGGCGCGCCGCCGCCGATGAACGCGCCGCATATTCGCCAGATCAGCGTGCCGACGACGATCGCCGGCGGCGAGTTCTCGGCCCAAGCCGGCGTCACCAACACCGCGACCAAATTCAAGGAATCGTTCCGGCACCGGCTCGCCATCCCGCATGCGGTGATCCTCGATCCCGCGATCACGCTGCACACGCCGGAATGGCTGTTCCTCTCGACCGGCATCCGCGCGGTCGATCATTGCGTCGAGGGCATCTGCTCGCGCGAGGCACACCCTTATGCCGATGCGCAGGCAATCAAGGGACTTTCGATGCTGGCCTCGGGGCTGCCGCGGGTGAAGGCCGATCCGAACGATCTCGCGGCAAGGATGGATTGCCAGATCGGCACATGGCTCTCGACCGGCGCACTCACCTCGGGTGTGCCGATGGGTGCAAGCCACGGCATCGGCTATGTGCTCGGCTCTGCGCATGGCGTGCCGCATGGCTATACCTCCTGCGTGATGCTGCCCTCGGTGATGCGCTGGAACAAGCCCGTCAATGCCGAGCGGCAGGCGCTGGTCTCAGAGGCGATGGGACACAAGGGCGAGGACGCCTCTGACGTGCTCGACCGCTTCATCCGCAATCTCGGCATGCCGCGCAGCCTGCGCGAGGTGCGTGTGACGTCCGAGCATTTCGATTCGATTGCAAAGCAAGCGATGTCGACGCCCTGGGTGCCGCGCAATCCGCGCCAGATCAGCGGCCCTGCAGATGTGCGTGAGATTCTGGATCTGGCGGCGTAAGGAGACGGGCCAACCATGTACACCGGCAAGCATGCTCATCTGCGCCCGCTGCAACCCGCCTTCATCATGGCCTCGACCGGCGAGGCCGTGACTTACCGCGAGCTGGAGGCGCGCTGTAACCGGCTCGCGCATCTGTTTCGCAGCGCTGGGCTCAAGCGGCTCGACCACTATTCGATCTTCATGGAGAACAACAGCCGCTATCTGGAATCCTGCGGCGCCGGCGAACGCGCCGGGCTCTATTACACCTGCGTCAATTCGTATCTGACCGCCGACGAGCTCGCCTACATCCTGAAGAACAGCGAGTCACGCATTCTCATCACCTCGATCGCCAAGCTCGACATCGCTCGTGAAGCAATCAGGGAATGCGAGCGCATCGAGCTCTGCATCGTTGCCGACGGACCAGGCGAAAGCGAGCGCATCGTCGGCCTCAAGGAAGCGACCGCTGATCTACCGGCAACGCCGATCGCGGATGAATGGGCCGGTACCGCCATGCTCTATTCTTCCGGCACGACCGGCCGGCCGAAGGGCATCCTGCGGCCGTTGGCCGAGCAGCCGCCATCGCGGCAATTGCCGCTGTTCGATTTCCTGCAAAGGCTCTGGCGCTACCGCGAGGGCATGATCTATCTCTCGCCGGCGCCGCTCTATCACTCGGCGCCGCAGGCCGCGGTCAACCTCACCATCCGGATGGGCGGCACCGTCGTCATCATGGAGAAATTCGACCCCGAGCACTACCTCGCGCTGGTCGAGAAATGGGGCATCACCCACAGCCAGCTGGTGCCGACCATGTTCTCGCGGCTGTTGAAGCTGCCGGACGAAGTACGCAACCGTTACGATCTGTCGTCGCTGGAAATCGCGATCCATGCCGCCGCGCCCTGCCCGGCGCTGGTGAAGGACGACATGATCAAATGGTGGGGCCCCATCATTCACGAATATTACGGCGCGACCGAAGGGCTCGGCTTCACCGCCTGCAACAGCGAGGATTGGCTCGCCCATCGCGGCACCGTCGGCAAGGTGCTGCTCGGTGATCTGCATATCCTCAACGAGAACATGCAGGAATGCCCGGTCGGCACGTCAGGCACCGTGTGGTTCAAGACGGCATCGCCGTTCGAATATTTCAACGACCCGGCGCGAACGAAGGAAGCGCGCTCGGGCGATGGCAGCATGAGCACGGTCGGCGACGTCGGCTATGTCGATGCCGACGGCTATCTCTATCTCACCGACCGCGCCACCTTCATGATCATCTCGGGCGGGGTGAACATCTATCCGCAGGAATGCGAGAACCTCCTGATCACCCATCCCAAGATCGCGGATGCCGCCGTGTTCGGCGTGCCCAATCCCGATCTCGGCGAAGAGGTGAAGGCGGTGGTGCAGCCGATGCCGGGCATCGAGCCCTGCGAAGCCCTCGCCGAGGAGCTGATCGCCTTCTGCGGCCAGTCGCTGTCGCGCCAGAAGGTGCCGCGCTCGATCGATTTCGAGGCCGAGCTGCCGCGGCTGCCGACCGGCAAGCTCTACAAGCGGCTGCTCCGCGACCGCTATTGGGGCAACAAAACCTCGCGGATCGTGTGACGGCCAGACGACCAGCGCGCGAAATGCCTCCGGCGCAAAATGAAGGCTTTCGTAAGAAAAAGATAAGAAGTCCCGAAAGCGCAGATGATGTCTTCCGCCTATAGAGGCAGGCATTGCTGGCGGCTGCACCACACAAAACATGAGGCGGCCACTCGCGATACGAGCGAAGTGCGCTCCAGTACCGGTCATTGTCGCTTGGGTCCCACGACGGCGGCTTTTTCGCGGCGATTTACCGGGCTTGTTGCGGACTCGTCACAGTCGAAACCGCTGATGGTGGCTATACTCAAATGCATTGCAGCACGAAGATTTTTGGCAAGAAGAAGCTTGGAATGAGCCATCACGCAAAGGATTTTGCCGGAGCATTGGCTATCGTTGCCGCCAGCCTGCTCGTCACCAGCGAGCCCGCCAGCAGCCAGGCGCTCAATCAAATCATCGGCTTTGGCGATAGCACGATCGACAGCGGCTACTATCGTTCGCTGGCCTCGCCCGGTGGCGGCGCTACGTTCAACTCGCTTTGGGCCGCGGCCGTCGCGGCCGGCGCCGGAGCCCCGACCACCAGCCCCGGTCCCATGAACTCCCAGGCACTAGCGGCGCGGTTCGGACTGAGTGCCCTGCCCGCCGACCAGGGCGGCTCGAACTATGCGACGTCGGGCGCCAAGAATGTCACCGTCAACAATGCGCAGACCGGCGGTTTCCAGGCCGCCATTCCGACCGTGACGCAGATCAACAATTATCTGGCCGCGAACGGCGGCCGCGCCAACGCGAACGGCCTCTATCTCATCAGCTCTGGCAGCAACGACGTCAGCTTCGCCACAGGTGGCTCGGGCACGGGACCGTTCCCGTCCAATCCGCAGGCCTATCTGGTGTCAGCCGCCAACAGCCTCGCAAGCTCGGTGGCCAGCCTGCAGGCGGCGGGCGCGCGCTACATCATCGTGCCGGATCTGCCCTATTCGTTTCCTACCGGCAACAGCGCGGCCAACGTGACACAGCATACCGACCGCCTGCTCTACAGCCAGACCCTCTGGAACAGCCTTGCCGCCAATGGCGTGAACTTTATTCCGGCCGACCAGAACGCCATGCGGCTCGCGATCGCGTCGAACCCGGCACTGTTTGGCTTCCAGTTCATCGGCACCGGCCCCGGCCAGCCTGCCTGCACCCAACCGGCGGGTGTGAACACTGCATGGGCGCTGCTCTGCTCGAACAATCCCGCCTCCCCATCCCATCTCGTGACGCCCGACGCCGACCAGACCCATTTGTTCGCGGACGACCAGCATTACACCACCGCAGGCCAGAAGATCCTGGCCGACTACGAATACAGCCTGCTGGTTGCGCCGAGCGAAATCTCCTTCCTCGCCGAAGCACCAGTGAAGACGCGCGCGGCGGTGGTCGATTCCATCTTCAACCAGATCGCGATCTCGGAGCGTCAGCGCAAAGCCGGGACGTTCAACGTCTGGGCCACGGGTGAAGCGATGTCGCTCGCCATCAATTCGGGATCGACGGGCTTTCCAAATGATCCCGGCACGCCGGCCGCGGTCACCGCCGGCATCGACTATGCCATTGCCAGCAACATGATCGTCGGCGCCGCCTTCTCCTACGGCCAGACCACGCAGAGCTTTGATCTCGGCGGCGATTTCAAACAGACCGACATCGCCGGCAGCCTCTACGGCGCCTACACCGCCGGTCCCTATTGGGGCCGCGCCATCGGCACCTATGGCGGGCTGACCTATGACGTGAACCGGATCGTGCCGATCGGGATCACCCAGCAGTCCAACACCGGCAACACCGCAGGCCGCAACGTCTCCTTTGCCGCCGAGTTCGGTTATGATTTCATCCAGCCGCTCGGTGGCCCCGCGCCCGCTGCACCGGTCATGCCGCTCAAGGCACCGGCGCCCGCGCCAGGGCCGCTGCTGACGCACGGACCCGTGGTCGGCATCGTGGTGCAGCACATCACGGTGAACGGCTACACCGAAACCGATCCATTCGCGGCGATCGGCGGCTTCACCGCGCTATCCTTCGGCGACCAGACGCGCAACTCCGCCGTCACCGAGCTCGGCTATCAGGCCAGCCTCGCTCTCGGCAGATGGCAGCCGTTCGCCAAACTGGTCTGGAATCATGAGCTCGCCTCAACCGACCGTTCGGTGACGGCGACCCTCACTACCATCGTCGCGCCTTCCTACTGGATGCCCGCTGTCGTGCTCGGCAAGGACTGGGGCACGGCGACCATCGGCACCACCGTGACCTTCGCGCCCGGCGTCACTGGCTACGGGACGCTGACGAGCCAGATCGGCCAGCAGAATGTCGTCACCTATGGCGGACAGCTCGGCCTGAACGTCGCGTTGCGCTAACTCGCGGCGGCAGACTTGCTGCCGAAATAGAGCAGCACGCAATTGCCGATGACGAGGCCGAGGACGGCAATGAGGCTTGCCAGGGCGAAGGCGTGCTCGGAGCGGCCGAGCAGGCTCACCGTCAGGGGACCGCCGATCTGGCCCGCGCCGAAGGCTGCCGTCATCACGCCGACCGCAAGCGGCGCCGGCGCACCGCCGAGCCGCAGCGCTTCCTTGATGCCGGCCATGGTGATGATCACGAAGGTGCCGCCAACGCACACTGCCGAGAACAGCAGCGTCGGCACATTGACGACGACCGCCGGTGCGAGCACGCCGAACGCCAGCACCCACTTCGCACGCGTCCATAATTGCCGGGGTGCCAGGCCCCGTCCAAGCCAGCCGCTGGCAAAGGTCGAGAGCGCCGCCGCCGCGCCGAACACCGGCCAGACCAGGCCGAACATCGCGGGATCATCGATATAGCCCTTGGCCAGCGCCGGCAGGAACGTCGCCGGAATGATGTAACCGAAACCGAACGCGCCATAGCAGAAGGCGGCGATGATCGCCGACCGCGGCAGCGCGCGCGTACTTTGCGCATCCGCTGGCATCGCGGGCGCTGCCTCGATCCCGAGCGGTCGCCACAGCAGCGCCGCGAGGGCCACCGAGACCGCGCCGAGCACGATCCAGGTCACACGCGAGCTCCAGGCATCGATTCCCGCGGCAAGCCCGAACAGGCCGGCAACCACAATGCCAATGCCGACGCCGGAGAAAACGTGACCGGACCAATCCTCCTTGCCATGATGGCGCAGGATCGGCATGGCCCAGGCCGAGGTTCCGACCAGCACAAAAGCGCTGGCGATGCCGGCGAGGAACCGCAGTGCCAGCCAGAGCGGCGCCCAGTCCGCCAATCCCATGGCGAGCGTGGTGAGGCCGACGCCGACCAGGCCCCAACGGATCGCGAACGCAGGGCGCGGGGTGAGCACAATGCAGACCAGCGCGCCAAGCAGGTATCCGATGTAGTTGCTGGTCGCGAGCCAGCCGCCGACGGTGAGCGAAAGCCCTGCGTCCTGCTGCATCAAAGGCAGGATCGGCGTCAGCGAGAACCGTCCGATTCCCATCGCGCTCGCAAGCGCGAGCAGCCCGATCGAGGCGGCAGCAGCGGCCGAAATTTCCAGCTTCTTCGCGTGCGCTTTTCCCTGCATGGGGGCTGGAATAGCCCATTCTGATATTCTATAATATTGAAAATGATGGACATAGATATTCTCAATATTCGAATGGAGCCGCGGCCATGAACTTCGCCGATCTGCAGGTGTTCAAGAGCGTGGTCGACGAGGGCGGCGTGATCCGCGCGGCGAGCAAGCTGCATCGCGTGCCATCCGCGGTCACCACCCGGATCAAGCAGCTCGAGGCCTCGATGGGCGTAAAACTGTTCCACCGCGAGAAGCAGCGGCTGCATCTGTCCCCGGCCGGCGAGCTGCTGCTCGACTATGCCGAGCGGCTGATCCAGCTCTCCGAGGAAGCGCGCGATGTCGTCACCGGCACGACGCCGCGCGGTGTGTTCAAGCTCGGCGCGCTCGAGAGCACGACCGCGAGCCGGCTGCCGCCGATCCTCGCCGGCTTTCACAGCCGCTATCCCGATGTGCGGCTCGAACTAACCACCGGCACCAATGATTGGCTGCTCGGCCAGATGAGCGAGCGCAAGCTCGACGCTGCCTTCATCGCCGAGGTGCCCTCAGGGCGCACGGTCGAGCACATTCCGGTGTTCGCGGAGCGCTTGACGCTCATCTCAAGTGAAGATCACGCGCCGATCAAGCGCGCCAGCGATGTCGAGGGCCTGTCGCTGATCGCGTTTCCCGAAGGCTGCGCCTATCGCCGTGTGCTGCAGCGCTGGCTCGGTGCCGACAGCCTCGCCACCTTCCGCGTGCTGGATTTGTCGTCCTATCACGCCATCGTCGCCTGCGTCGCGGCGGGAACCGGCGTCGCGCTGGTGCCGGAATCGGTGCTCGATACCATGCCGCAGGCCGATGTGCGCAGGCATCCGATCCCGAAGGCACAAAGCCAGATCACGACGCCTTTGGTCTGGCGCCGCGGCGAGATATCGGCCTCGGTACTCGCGCTGCGCACCCTGCTGGCGTCGCTGCCGAAGCAGAAACAGGCGGCGTGAAGCAAACAGTAACGGCCGGACCCAGCTTAAGCCTTCATCCAAATTGCCAATGCGGCGGATTGCCTTGGCAGGTTGCCTCGCCATGCCACGGTGGCTATCGTCCCGGCCAATTCGGCCGGACGAGCCGAAAATGCTGATGTTCTTGGGAGGCTATGGAAATGTTGAGCGTGCGCGCGTTCGCCGCCACTGCGCTGTCATTGGCGCTGTCCTTGCTGGCGGTTTTGACCGCGGCGCCAGCGGCGGAGCAGCCGAAATCCGGCGGTATCCTGCACATGTACCACCGCGACAGTCCCGGCAGCGCATCGATCCATGAAGGCGCGAGCTATTCCTTCAACATCCCCTTGATGCCGATCTTCAACAATCTCGTCATCTTTGACCAGCACATCCCTCAGAACAGCATGGACGACATCCGTCCCGAGCTCGCGGAGAGCTGGGCATGGAGCGACGACAAGAAAACGCTGACCTTCAAGCTCCGGCAGGGCGTCAAATGGCATGACGGCAAGCCGTTCACCTCCGCCGACGTCAAATGCACCTTCGACATGCTGATGGGCAAATCGCAGCAGAAGTTCCGCCAGAACCCGCGCAAGAGCTGGTACGACCAGATCGACGACGTCGTCACCAACGGTGACTACGAGGCGTCGTTCAAGCTGAAGCGGCCGCAGCCCTCGCTGCTGGCGCTGCTCGCCTCCGGCTATACCCCGGTTTATCCCTGCCATGTCTCGCCGGCGGAGATGCGCACCCATCCGATCGGGACCGGTCCGTTCAAATTCGTGGAATTCAAGGCCAACGAATCGATCAAGCTGACCAAGAATCCGGACTACTGGAAGAAGGACCTGCCCTATCTCGACGGCATCGAATACACCATCGTGCCGAACCGTTCGACCGCGATTCTGGCGTTCGTTGCCGGCAAGTTCGACATCACCTTCCCTACCGAAGTCTCGATCCCGCTGCTGAAGGACGTCAAGCAGCAGGATCCCAGCGCGATCTGTGTCACCGCGCCGCTGAACGTCGCGACCAACATCATCGTCAATTCGAGCGCGCCGCCGTTCGACAATCTCGACATCCGCCGCGCGCTCGCGCTGTCGCTCGACCGCAAGGCGTTCATCGATATCCTGTTCGAAGGCCAGGCCGATATCGGCGGCAGCATGCAGCCGGCCCCGGAAGGGTTCTGGGCCATGCCCAAGGATATGCTGGAATCCATCCCCGGCTATGGGCCCGATCTCAACGCCAACCGCGAGGAGGCAAGGAAGCTGATGCAGAAGGCGGGCTATGGTCCCGAGAAGCATCTCGCGATCAAGGTCTCGACCCGCAATATTCCGATCTACCGCGATCCCGCCGTGATCCTGATCGACCAGCTCAAGAGCATCTATATCGATGGCGAGCTCGACGTGGTCGATACCGCGCAATGGTTCCCGAAGATCGCACGCAAGGATTATGCGCTCGGCCTCAATCTGACCGGCAACGCCGTCGACGATCCCGACCAGTCCTTCTACGAGAACTATTCCTGCGGCTCGGAGCGGAACTACACCAACTATTGCAACAAAGACATCGAGAAGCTGTTCGACGCCCAATCGCAGGAAACCGACATCGAGAAGCGCAAGAAGATGGTCTGGGACATCGACAAGAAGCTGCAGGAAGACGTGGCGCGCCCGATCATCTTCTACGGACGTTCGGCGACCTGCTGGCAGCCTTATGTCAAGAACATAACTGTCATGGTGAACAGCTCCTATAACGGCTATCGTTACGAAGACGTGTGGCTGGACAAATAACTTCAGCCGTCCAAGAGTCGCAAATAATCAGTCGTAAATAATCATAAGCCGGCCAGGGGAGAGGCCCAATTGTTTGCCTATATCGTGCGCCGCCTTGGCCTGATGATCCTGACCCTGATCGGGATCTCGATCGTCATCTTCTGTCTGCTGCGCATCGTGCCCGGCAACATCGTCGATATCCTGTTCGATGCTGCCGGCTACGTCGATCCCGCCGACAAGGCCAGCATCGAGAAGCAGCTCGGCATCGACCAGCCGCTGGCGATCCAATACCTGAAATGGATCTACGGGCTGCTGCACGGCGATCTCGGCTATTCCTACGTCTCGGAGAAACCGGCACTGGAAGAGATCCTGCCGCGGATACCGATCACGGCGCGGCTCGCCGCGCTGGCGCTGCTGTTCTCCGCCTCGATCGGGATTCCCCTGGGCGTGCTCAGCGCCGTCAATCAGGGCTCCAGGCTCGATTATGCGCTGCGTGTGGTCAGCCTGAGCGGCCTGTCGCTGCCCTCCTTCTGGCTCGGGCTTCTGATCCTGATGGCGGGTGTTGCTATGTTCGGCAGCATCCCGATCTTCAATCCGAACCCGAAGACGTTGGGCGAGATGTTCTCGACCTATTGCCTGCCGTCTCTGGCGGTCGCGTTCCGCAGCTCGGCGCTCACCATGCGCATCACGCGTTCCTCGATGCTGGAGATCCTGCGGCAGGACTATATCCGCACCGCACGTGCCAAGGGCGCTTCCGAGGCTTCGGTCAATTTCCACCATGCGCTGAAGAACGCCATCCTGCCTGTCATCACCGTGGTCGGCATCGAGGCGGCGTTCCTGATCGGCGGGCTGATCGTCACCGAGACGGTGTTCAATGTCCCCGGCGTGGCGCGCTTCCTGGTCGAGGCCATTCGCTGGCGCGACTATCCGATCGTGCAGAACCTCGTGATGCTGATTGCGGTCGTCGTGGTGGTCACGAATTTCACGGTCGACATGCTTTACGCCGTGTTCGATCCGCGCATTCGCTATGACTGAGAGAGGACGGATTGGTCACGATCAATTACGATAGCGAGCTGCGGCGCGCCGGTGCCAACGCCGACACGTTCTGGCGCCGCGTGCGCTTTCTCGCGCGGCGTCATGTGCTCGGCACGGTCGGCTTCGTCATCATGGTATTGTTCGTGCTGGCCGCGATCTTCGCCAACGTGATCTGCCGCTACAGCCCGCTCACGGTCGATTCCGCCCATGCGCTCGCCGCGCCCGGCATGCAGCACTGGTTGGGGACGGATTCCTTCGGCCGCGACGTCTGGGCGCGCATCATCCATGGCGCGCGGATTTCGCTCGCGGTCGGCATCGGCTCGACCGCGCTCGGTGGCTTCTTCGGCGTCATCATCGGGCTCGCCTCGGGCTATCTCTCCGGCTGGGTCGATCTGGTGTTCCAGCGTGTCACCGACGTTTTGCAGGCACTGCCGCTCTTGGTGCTGGCGCTGGTGATGACGGCGGCGCTCGGCCCCTCGCTTCCGAACGTCATCATCGCCATCGCGATTCCGCTGGTGCCGATCGTCGCCCGCGTGATCCGCGCCAACACGCTGGCGCTGCGCGAGCTACCGTTTATCGAGGCCGCCAAGTCGATCGGCATGAGCGAGACGCGGATCGCGCTCCGCCATGTGCTGCCGAATACGCTGGCGCCGCTGATCGTGCTTGCCACCGCCCAGCTCGGCTCGACCATATTGACCGAAGCCTCGCTATCGTTCCTGGGGCTCGGCATTCCCGAGCCCTATCCGTCCTGGGGCCGTATGCTCTCGGAATCGGCGGCCGAATATGTCCGCACCGCGCCGTGGCTCGTCATCTTCCCGGGCATTGCGATCAGCCTTGCCGTGTTCGGCACCAATCTGTTCGGCGATGCCTTGCGCGACATTCTCGACCCGAGGCAGCGCGGCTGATGATCGCCATTCCTTCCGAAACCAACGTGCTCGACGTGAAGGGCCTGCAAACGGTGTTCTTCACCAATTCCGGCCTGTTCCGCGCGGTCGACGACGTCTCCTTCCATGTCAAACGCGGCGAGACGCTCGCCATCGTCGGCGAGTCCGGCTGCGGCAAGAGCGTGAGCGCCTTGTCGATCATGCGGCTGGTGCCGAACCCGCCCGGCCGCATCGTCGGCGGCGAGATCTTGCTCGACGGCACCGACCTGCTTGCGCTGGATGAAGCCAGGATGCGCGAGATCCGCGGCAACCGCATCTCCATGATCTTCCAGGAGCCGATGACCTCGCTCAACCCGGTGATCCGGATCGGCGACCAGATCCGCGAAGCGGTGCGGCTGCATCGCGACATGAGCGCCAAGGCGGCCTGGGAACAGGCGGTCGAGATGCTGCGTGTGGTCCGCATCCCGGAGCCGGCGCGGCGGGCGCAGGAATATCCGCACCAGCTCTCCGGCGGCATGCGCCAGCGCGCGATGATCGCGATGGCGCTGGCCTGCCGGCCGGCGCTGTTGATCGCCGACGAGCCGACCACCGCGCTCGACGTCACCATTCAGGCGCAGATCCTGGCGCTGATGGTCGACCTGCAGAAGGAGCTGGGCATGGGGCTGATCCTGATCACCCATGACCTCGGCGTGGTGGCGCAGACCGCGCAGCGCGTCATCGTGATGTATGCCGGCAAGAAGGTCGAGGAAGCCGATGTCGAGACCTTGTTCGCCAACCCGCGCCATCCCTATACGCGCGGGCTGATGGCCTCGATTCCCGAGTTGCCGACCATGGGCAACAAGGCCGGTGCGCGGCTGACCGAAATTCCCGGCACGGTGCCGGCGCTGACGCGGCTGCCGAAAGGCTGTGCGTTCGCGCCGCGCTGCAAGCTTGCGATCGACCGCTGCCATCAGGAATATCCGCCGCTGCAGGACTTTGGCGGCGAGCATTTCGCGGCCTGCTGGCGCGCAGCCGAGACGGTGGCGGCATGAGCGAGAACCGCGCCCTGCTCGAGGTCACCGATCTCATCAAGCATTATCCCGTTCGCGCCGGCGTGCTCCGCCGCCGGGTCGGCACCGTGCATGCGGTCGATGGCGTCAGTTTCTCGGTCGGCGTCGGCGAGACACTCGGCCTGGTCGGCGAGTCCGGCTGCGGCAAATCGACGGTGGCGCGCAGCGTGCTGCGGCTGGTC
Source organism: Bradyrhizobium sp. (assembly GCA_035487555.1). Lineage (GTDB taxonomy): Bacteria > Pseudomonadota > Alphaproteobacteria > Rhizobiales > Xanthobacteraceae > Bradyrhizobium. The sequence continues at coordinate 22,858 of DATHMA010000132.1, forward strand.
GAGCCGACGAGTGGCGCGATCCGCATCGACGGGCAGGACATCACTCATCTGAGCAAGACCGATATGCGCCCGGTTCGCCGCGAGATGCAGATCGTGTTCCAGGATCCGTTTGCCTCGCTCAATCCGCGCATGACCGCCGGCGAGATCGTCGGCGAGCCGCTCAGCGTGCACGGCCTCGCGTTCGGCAGCGAGAAGCAGGACCGCGTCGCAAAGCTGTTTCAGCAGGTGGGACTGCGGCCCGACCAGATGAAGAACTATCCGCATCAATTTTCCGGCGGCCAGCGCCAGCGCATCTGCATCGCGCGGGCGCTCGCGCTCGGGCCGCGGCTGATCGTCTGCGACGAGCCGGTGTCCGCGCTCGACGTCTCGATCCAGGCGCAGGTGATCAACCTGTTGATCGACCTGCAGCGCGAGCATGATTTCTCCTATCTCTTCATCGCGCATGATCTGGCCGTCGTCGCTCATATCAGCCATCGCGTCGCGGTGATGTATCTCGGCCGCATCGTCGAGATCGCCGACAAGACCGAGCTGTTCAGAAATCCGCGCCATCCCTACACCCAGGCGCTGCTCGCTTCCGTGCCGGTCGCCAACCCGAAGATGAAGCGCTTGAAGCCGCTGGTGGATGGCGACGTGCCGAGCCCGGTCAACCCGCCCTCCGGCTGCGCCTTTCACACCCGCTGCCGCTACGCCATCGACCGCTGCAAGTCCGAGCGCCCGGCGCTGACGGAAGCGGGAGCGGGGCATCAGGTGGCGTGTTTGCTCAATGATGGGACGGGGCGGGCTTTATAACTCGTCATTGCGAGGAGCGTAGCGACGAAGCAATCCATGGCTCAGCGCGTGGCGCGATGGATTGCTTCGCTGCGCTCGCAATGACGGCGCTCAACTAGCCAGGCGCGCCTGACGGTTCGATCTCCACCACCACCTTCCCCATCGCCACCTGCTCACCCTCCGCCACATCAATCGCCGACACCGTGCCGGCGATCCCGGCCGTGTGCACATGCTCCATCTTCATCGCTTCCAGCATCATCACCGGCTGTCCCACCGAGACGCGATCGCCCGGCTTTACCAGCACTGCGACGACGCGGCCGTTCATGGCGGCGCGGACCTTGCCGTCGCCGCCATTGGTTGCCGCGGCTTCCGGCGCGGCGAGGGTGAGATCGCGCGCGGTGTGGGTGACGCCGCGGTGGAGAAAATAGAGGCGGTTGCCGTCGCGGAAATATTCGGCGCTTTCGATGACGGCACCGTTGCGAAAACGAACGCTCTCCGGTGTCAGCTGCTCGAGCGCAAAGCCATGTTCGCGCCCGGCGTCATTGACGCGATAACCGCCTTCGCGATGACGCAGCAATTCCACCTCGTGCACCTTTCCATCGCTCTCGACCCGTAGTGGAATCGGAAACACAGCAGCCAGCGTCCGGCCGCCTCGCCAAGGTCGCGCCTGAGGATGGGTGATCGTCAGCAGCAACGCGGCAAGCGCGGCATTCGAGGCCACGCCCTCCACCGGGGCTTCCTCCCTGATATCACCGCCGACGAGTTCGTCGCAGTGAGCGCCGATGAAGCCGGTGGTCGCTGCGCCCTTCGCAAAGACCGGATGCCGCAGACAGGCCATCAGGAACGACTGGTTGGTGGTGACGCCGAAAGCGATCATCTGCTCCAGGCCGCAGATCAGCCGGCTGCGCGCCTCCTCGCGCGAAGAGCCAAAGGCAATCAGCTTGGCGATCATGGAATCATAGAACGGGCTGATTTCCGCACCCGACCGCAAGGCATGATCGACGCGGATGTTATCGGCCGCCCGCCATCGCGCCATGATCCCCGACTGCGGCATGAAATCATGTCCGGCGTCTTCCGCGCACAGCCGGATCTCGATGGCGTGACCGGAGAATTTGATCTCCTCCTGAACCAGCCCCAGCGGCTCGCCGCTGGCGACGCGCAGCTGCAGCTCGACCAGATCGAGCCCGGTGATCGCTTCGGTGACGGGATGCTCGACCTGCAGCCGCGTGTTCATTTCCATGAAATAGAACTCGCCGCTCTCATCGAGCAGAAATTCGAGCGTGCCCGCGCCTTCGTAACGCAGCACGCGGACGGCGGCGACGGCGACGTCACCCATCCGCTGCCGCAGCCTTGGCGAAACCGCCGGCGACGGCGCCTCCTCGATCAGCTTCTGATGCCGGCGCTGCACTGAGCAGTCGCGCTCACCGAGATGGATCGCGTTGCCATAGCGGTCGCCGAACACCTGGATTTCGATATGACGCGGGTTCTGGATCGCACGCTCCAGGATCACGGCGTCATCGCCGAACGCGGCCTTCGCCTCGGACCGCGCGCTGCGCAGCGCATCGGGAAAGGACGCGGCATCCGCAACCAGCCGCATGCCCCGCCCGCCGCCACCGGCCACCGCCTTGATCATCACGGGAAAGCCGATCCTGCTCGCTTCACTCAGCATCACGGCGTCACTTTGGTCGCCGCCCTGATAGCCGGGCACGACGGGCACGCCGGCCTTCTGCATGATCGCCTTGGCTTCGGCCTTGTTGCCCATCGCTCTGATCGCTTCCGGCGACGGGCCGATGAAGACGAGGCCGGCGTCACGGCAGGCGCGGGCAAAATCCTCGTTCTCGGCGAGGAAGCCGTAGCCGGGATGCACGGCGCCGGCGCCGCTCACCTTCGCGGCGGCGACGATCGCTTCGATGTTGAGATAGGATTGCGCCGGCCGCGCTTCGCCGATGCGCACGGCGGCATCCGCCTCGCGCACATGCGCCGCGTCGCGATCGGCATCCGAATAGACCGCGACCACGCCATAGCCGAGCTTTCGCGCCGTGCGCATGACGCGAAGCGCGATCTCGCCGCGATTGGCGACGAGAATCTTGAAGAACGGCGTTCGCTTCATCACGCCGTTCATGGCCGCGCCACCGAGAACTGCATGCGCTGCGGCTCGCGCGCACCCGCCTCGCGGCAGATCGCAAGCACCTCGGCAAGCACGGCGCGGGTATCGCGCGGATCGATCACGCCGTCGTCGAGCACGCGAGCCGAGGTCGAGAACACATCCATCTGGCCGTCGAATACGCCCGTGATCTCGGCCTTCATCGCCTCCAGCTTCTCTTTCGGGATCGGCTTGCCGCGGCGCGCGGCGGCGGCTTCGGTGACGATCGCCATGGTCTCGGCCGCCTGCTCGCCGCCCATCACGGCGGTCTTGGCATTTGGCCAGGAGAAGCAGAAACGCGGATGAAAGCCGCGGCCGCACATGCCGTAATTGCCGGCGCCAAAGGAGGCGCCGCAATAGAGCGTGATCTGCGGCACCGTCGCCGAGGTCACGGCCTGGATCATCTTGGAGCCGTGTTTGATCATGCCGGCCTCTTCATAGGCGCGGCCGACCATGTAGCCGGTGGTGTTGTTCATGTAGAGCAGCGGCGTTTTGGTCTGGCAGCAGGCCTGGATGAAATGCGTCGCCTTGTTGGCGCCGGGAACGTCAAGCGGGCCGTTATTGGTGATGATGCCGATCGCGCGCCCTTCGATGCGGGCATGGCCGCAGACGGTGGCGGGGCCGTAGTTCGGCGAGAACTCGGTGAAATCGGAATCATCGACAAAGCGCGCGATGGCCTGGCGCATGTCGACCGGACGCTTGTGATCCATCGGCATGATGCCGAGCAGCTCCTCCGCGTCGTAGCGCGGCGGCTTGAACGAGGCGATCTCCTCGTCCGACCGGTCCCAACTCAGCGCAGCCATGATCTCGCGCGCGATCCGGAGCGCATCGCGGTCGTCCTCGGCGAGATAATCGCCGAGCCCCGAAATCGAAGTGTGCATCTCGGCACCGCCGAGTTCTTCCTCGGTCGCGATCTCGCCGGTCGCGGCCTTGAGCAGCGGCGGACCGGCGAGGAAAGCGCGGGTGCGGCCGCGCACCATGACGATGTAATCGGAAAGCCCGGTCTGGTAGGCGCCGCCGGCAGTCGAAGAGCCGTGCGTCACCGTGACGACCGGCAGCCCCGCCGCCGACAACCGCGCCAGGTTGCGAAAGATGTTGCCGCCCCGGATGAAGTCCTCGACCCGGTAGCGCAGCAGATTGGCGCCGGCGCTTTCGACCAGTTGCACATAAGGCAGCTTGTTTTCCAGCGCGAGCTCCTGCACCCGCAACATCTTGTCGAGCCCGAAGGGTTGCAGCGCGCCGGCATCGATGCCGGAATCATTGGCGGAGACCATGCAGCGGATGCCGGAGACGAACCCGATGCCCGCGACGACGCCGCCGCCGGGCACGCTCTTGTCGGCATCCGCTACGTCGAACATGTAGCCCGCCAGTGTCGATAGCTCCAGGAACGGCGAGCCGGGATCGAGCACCAGCGCGACGCGCTCGCGCGGCAGGAGCTGCCCGCGTTTGTGGAAGCGCTCCTTCGCAGCACTGGATGCTGTGCGCGTCCGCTCTTCCAGCGCCCGCACCCGCGCCATCAGCGCCAGCATGCCGTCGCGATTCGCCTTGAAGGCGGCGCTGGTGGTGGCGATGGTGCTTTCGATTACGGACATTGCTCTAACCTAGTCGTCATTGCGAGGAGCGAAGCGACGACGTGTCCGCCGGAGCTCGAAGAGCGAAGGCGGAAGCAATCCAGACTGTTCTTGCGGATGCGGTCTGGATTGCTTCGCTTCGCTCGCAATGACGATGAGGCAACATCTAGTGCTTCGTCCCAAACATCTTTCGCGCCTCCGCCGGGCTCGCGATCTCCCGCCCCGCCCGCTTCGCACAGGCCGCCAGCGCTTCGACCAGTTGCCCGTTCGAGGTCACCTTGGTGCCGTCGCCGAGATAGAACGTATCCTCCAGCCCACTGCGCAAATGGCCGCCGAGATCGGCACAGCGCTGATGCAGCGGCCAGATTTCGGCGCGGCCGATCGCGGTGACCTGCCAATGCGCTTCGGGCACCTTCAACTTCAGCAGGATCGGCAACAGCTCCGGATCGGCCGGCATGCCCGAGGCTACACCCATCACGAAATTATATTCGAGCGGCCCGGAATACATGCCAGTCTGCCGGTACATGCCGACGCAGCGCACGATGCCGACATCGAAACATTCGAACTCGGGAATGGTGCCGGCATCCCTCATCACGTCGAGATAGTCTTGTATCTTCTCGACCGAATTGTCGAACAGCATCGGCGGCCAGGCCCAGCTGTTGTCAGCCTTCACCTTCAGATAATTCAGCGAACCGGCGTTGCAGGCCGCGATCTCCGGCCTGGTCTCGCGCACGCAATCGAGCGCGCCCTGATAATGCGGGCCCGACGTGCCCGTGGTGTGATTGATGATCACGCCCGGGCAGGCCTCGCGAATGGCCTGCTGGATTTCGCGCGAAACGTTAACTTCCCAAGACGGCAGATGGCCCTTGTTCGGCGCTTGCTGACGCAGATGGATGTGCATGATGCTGGCGCCGACATTGAAGGCGGCCTTGGCCTCACGCGCCATCTCTTCCGGCGTCACCGGCACATGATGCTGCTTCGGATCGGTGAGCACGCCGTTCAGCGCGCAGGTGATGACGGCCTTGTCGCTCATGAAATGCCTTGTGAATTTCGCTTCACGCGATGATGCGAGCCGGGCGCGGCCGGCTGCTTGCGTCCAGCCGCTATCAGAGCGACCCGGCTGCCTGCCCGCTGCGGTAGATCATGAGATCGCGCGAACCGGAGAAGATCGCACGCGGCTTCAGGCCATAGAATCTTCGGATCGAATGGCTGAAATGGGTGGAATCGGGATAGCCGATATCCTGCGCCAGATGGGCGAGGTTGAGGTCCTGGTTGGCGAAGTTGAGCAGATGCCGCGCCCGCTTCCAGGCTCGGAAGGAACGGAAGGAGATGCCGGTCTCCTGCTTGAACAGATGCAGGAAGCGCGAGGCGGAAAGGGAGGCTTCCGCCGCGCAGGTCACCGCCGTCAGCGGCTCGCCGGAGAACCTGCCGATGCGGGCGATGGCGCGAACCACGCGCGGATCGAGCGGACGCCGCGGCAGGGTTTCGCCAAAACACATCTGGTCGAACTCGGCGCTGCCGATATCGGTGCGGCATTGCCGCGTCAGCAGCATTTCGTAGGCAAGGCGGATGCGGTTGGCGAACAGATCACGCTCGGCGCCCTGCAGCCGCTTCTCCCAGATCTCGAACGTGCCGTCGGGGACGCTTTCCGGCTCGATGGTGATGCAGATGACGGAGCGATAGTCGCTGGCGATGGTGTGCCGCACATTTGGCAGCACCGTGACCAGCTCGCCAAAGGCTTCGCGGCCGTCGGCGGTCGACAGCCATAAGCCGCCGCGCAGCGCGACATAGACATGGAACGCGCCCGGACAGCGCTGGCGCGGCCGCCCCAGGAGCCCGGCGTAAAACACCCGCTCCGGCGTGATCAGCATCAAATGGCCTGACGTGCTGGCTCTGTCGTCCATGGCGATTTTCCTCCTCGCGCGGCTCTTGTGGCCGCTGCGACGGATAGCACCTTAGCGCAAATCGGCGGACTGTCACTCAAGACATTTTTGGATTGTGACGAGAATGGAGCCGCCACCGTCATTGCGAGCGAAGCGAAGCAATGACGGTGGGAACCTTACGCCCGCACCCGTGGCGCGATGTTCTGCTCGACGCCGGCCTTCTGCTCGGCCGCAACCGCGCGCTGGTATGCCACCCGCTGTTGCAGGCGCTCCCAATAGGCGGCGGCGTTAGGTCCAAAATCCTTGGCAAGCCCGATGGTGCTGGCCAGCCGCAGGGCATAGCCGATCACGATGTCCGCCGCCGTGAAACGGCCAGCACAGAGCGTCTCCGACTTCCCGGTCGCGGCTTCCACCGCGCGCAGCCGCCCCAGGAACCACTTGGCATAGTCAGTCGCGACCTGCGGGTTGCGCCGCTCCTCCGGTTCGAGCTGGGTGTAACGCAGCACCAGGGTCTGCGGGAAGGTCAGCGTAGCGTCGGAGAAATACATCCAGTTCAGGAACGCGCCATAGGCGGGGTCGTTCTCACCGACCATCAGCGGCGTCGGACCGTATTTGATGCCGAGATAGTGGCAGATGCCGGAAGATTCCGTCATCCTGGTCTCACCGTCGATCATAAAAGGAATCGTGCCGAGCGGATTGAGCGCAAGATATTCCTTGGCGAACACCCGCGGCGGGAACGGCAGCATCTTGAGCTCGTAGTCGAGCCCCATCTCCTCCAGCATCCAGAGCGGCCGGAACGAGCGCGCGCCGTCGCAATGATAGAGCGTGATCATGTCCCGCTTCCCTTCTTCAGGCCGGGCAATATGCCCATCATCTTGCATAACACCATCAGCATCACCTCGTCGGCGCCGCCCCCGATGGAGGTCAGGCGGAAATCGCGATAGGCCCGGCTGACCGGCGTTTCGTTCATGAATCCCATGCCGCCCCAGAATTGCAAGCAGGCATCCGTGACCTCGCGGCCGAGCCTGCCGGCCTTGAGCTTGGCCATGCTGGCGAGCTTCGTGACATCCTCGCCGGCGACAAGCTGCTCGCCGGCGCGATAGATCAGCGAGCGCAACAGCTCGACCTCGGTTTGCAGCTCCGCCAGCCTGAAATGCACCACCTGGTTGTCGAGAATCGAGCCGCCGAACGCCTTGCGGTTGCGGGTATAATCGATCGTCTCGTCGATAATTGATTCTAGCGCCTTCAAGCAGGAAGCTGCTCCCCACAGCCGCTCCTCCTGGAACTGGATCATCTGGTAGGTGAAGCCAGCGCCCTCCTCGCCGATGCGGTTGCGCTTGGGCACGCGGACATTGTCGAAGAAGATCTGCGCGGTGTCGGAGGAGCGCATGCCCATCTTGTCGAGTTTTCGCGCGACAGTGACACCTTTCGTCTTCATGGGCACGCAGATCAGCGATTTGTTGCGATGGACCTGCCCATCGCTGGTGTTGGCGAGCAGGCAGATCCAGTCAGCCTGCACGCCATTGGTGATCCACATCTTGCCGCCATTGATGACGTAATCGTCGCCGTCGGAACGCGCTTGCGTCTTGATCGAGGCGACGTCGGAACCGGCGCCGGGCTCGGAGACGCCGACGCAGCAAACCCGATCGCCCGCAACCGCAGGCGCCAGAAATTCGCGCCGCACCTCGTCCGAACCGAACCGAGCCAGCGCCGGCGTCGCCATATCGGTCTGCACCCCGATCGCCATCGGCACACCGCCGCATTTGATGGCGCCGAGTTCCTCGGCCATCATGAGCGCGTAGGAATAATCGAGCCCCTGCCCGCCGAACGCTTCCGGCTTGTTCAACCCGAGGAAGCCGAGGTCGCCGAGCTTCTTGAACAGCTCATGCGCCGGGAAGATGTCCGCCTTCTCCCACTCATCGACGTGCGGATTGATCTCGCTTGCGATGAATTTTTGCAAGCTGCGGCGGACTTCGTCGTGGTCGGTGGTGAAGAGCATTGGCTAAAGCCCCATCTGCCTCGACGCGAGGTCCTTCATGATTTCCTCCGTCCCGCCACCGATCGCGTTGACCTTGACCTCGCGGTAGATGCGCTCGACCTTGATGCCGCGCATGAAGCCGGCGCCGCCGAAAATTTGCACTGCTTCGGAGGCGCAGAACGCCATGGTCTGCGTCGCCTGGTTCTTCATCATGCAGATTTCGGCGACGGGGCTTTCGCCCTGTTCGAGCCGCCATGCCAGCATTTCCAGCATCGATTGCGATGCTGCCACCTTCTGCGCCATGTCGACGATCTTGTGCCGAATCACCTGGTGCTGCGCGATCGGCTTGCCAAAAGTCTTGCGTTCCTTGGCATAGGCGATCGCCTCCTCGACGCAGACGCGGGCAAACGCCGTGCAGCTCGCCGCCATGCCCATCCGCTCGCTGTTGAAATTGAACATGATCTGCTTGAAGCCCTGGCCTTCCTCGCCAATCAGGTTTTCCGCCGGCACGCGGCAATCGTCGAAATGCAAGGTCGCGGTGTCCGACGCCCACCATCCCATCTTCTTCAATTTGGTCCGCGACAGGCCCGGCGTATCGCCTTCGATCAGCAGCAGGCTGACGCCGGATGCGCCCTCGCCGCCGGTGCGCACGGCAACCGTCAGATAATCGGCACGCACGCCCGAGGTGATGAACGTCTTCTCGCCATTGACGATGTAGTGATCGCCCTCGCGGCGGGCGCGGGTCGTGAGATTGGCGACATCGGAGCCGCCGCCGGGCTCGGTGATCGCCAGCGCCGAGATCTTCCGGCCCGAAAGCACCTCCGGCAGTACTCGCGCCTTCACCTCAGGCCGCGCCGCACGCGCGATCGGCGGCGAGCCGATGGTGTGGCTCATCAGGCTGGCGCTGACGCCCCCTGCACCGGCCCGCGCGAGCTCCTGGCTTGCCACGATCTTCATGAATTGGTCGGCCGGCACGCCGCCGAACTCCTCGGGGAAGCCGAGCCCCAGCAGGCCGATCCCGGCCGCCTTCTCGTAAAGCGCGCGTGGGAACTCGCCGGCCTCGTCCCATTCATGCGCGTAAGGCTCGATCTCTTTCTCCACAAAACGGCGCATCACCTCGCGAAAGGCTTCGTGCTCGGCGGTGTAGAACGGGCTGGTCATGCGCAGGCGTTTCTCGTGAAGCGTTCGCAAGATGGCGGCAACGCCACCTGCTAACTTGCGTCGAGTGGCTGGCGCCGCCTTGATATTCCGCATCGCGGCATGCCAGCTACTCCACGCAAGACCAGTCCCCTTTACCGGCCACTGTGCCTCGCGGAAACCATGTCCAAAAGTCCGACTGGCGAGAGCATCCGCAGTTGGGCATGGTGCGCTCGGAAACACCGGAATAACGGACCTTGCGGCTACGACCGCGACTGACGGGAGGGAAGTCTTGGCCGTTCGCTATTACGACTGGATCGCGCATTTCGGCCGACGCACACCGAACAAGACGGCGGCGATCGATCTCGCGAGCGGGCGCCGCTTCACCTACGCTGAGTTCGATGCGCGGATTTCCCGGCTCGCCACCCATCTACGTGACCAACTGAAGATCGCGCGCGGCGACCGCGTCGCCGTGCTCGCGCTCAACAACACCGACACGCTGGAAGTGCAGTTCGCCTGCGGCCGGCTTGGCGCGGTGTTCCTGCCGCTCAACACCAGGCTGACGGTTCCGGAGCTGCACTACATCGTCGGCGATGCCGCGCCAAAGGCGATGGTGCATGATGCGGATCTCGCCGAGACCGCGCTTGCGGTCGGAAAACTCTGCAACATCGAAGCCGCGCTGCTGCTCGGTCCTGAGGGATCCTATGAAGCCGCGATCGCGTCGTCAAAACCGCTCGACCGCATCGAGCAGGTCACGCTTGATGACATCTCGACCATCATGTACACCTCGGGCACCACCGGCCAGCCCAAGGGCGCCATCATCACCCACGGCATGACGTTCTGGAATTGCGTCAATCTCGGCGGGCCGGCCTATATCACGCCATCCTCGGTGCTGCTTACCGTGCTGCCGCTGTTCCACACCGGCGGGCTCAATTGCTACACCAATCCGGTGCTGCATGTCGGCGGCACGGTACAGATCATGCGCGCTTTCGATCCCGGCCTCGCGTTGAAGCTGATCAGCGACCCCGCGCAGGGCATCAACGTGTTCTTCGGCGTGCCCGCGATCTACCAGTTCATGGCGCAGCATCCGGATTTCGAGAAGTCGGACTTCAGCCGGCTCGTCATCTGCGGTGTCGGCGGCGCGCCGATGCCGGTGCCGCTGCTCAATGCCTGGGAAGCGCGCGGCGTCGCGTTGCAGCAGGGCTATGGCATGACCGAGACCTCACCGGCCGTACTCGCGCTCGACCGCGAGGATGCCGCGCGAAAGGCCGGATCGGCGGGCAAGCCGGTGCTGCACACCGAAGTGCGGATCGTGCGTCCCGACGGCACCGATGCCGCGGTCGGCGAGCTTGGCGAGCTCTGGGTCAAGGGACCCAACATCACGCCCGGCTACTGGAACAGGCCGGACGCCAACCGATCCTCCTTCACCGATGGCTGGCTGCATACCGGCGACGCCACGCGCATGGACGAGGAGGGCTACTACTACATCGTCGACCGCTGGAAGGACATGTACATCTCCGGCGGCGAGAACGTCTATCCGGCCGAGGTCGAGAACGTGCTGCACCAGATTCCGGCCATTGCCGAAGCCGCGGTGATCGGCATTGCCGACGCGCAATGGGGCGAAGTCGGCATGGCGATCGTTGCGATCAAGCCCGGCCAATCCCTGAGCGAAGCGGAAATCCACGCGCATTGTGCTGCGAATTTGGCCCGGTTCAAATGTCCGCGCCTGATCCGCTTCATCGACGCGCTCCCGCGCAACGCCACCGGCAAGATCCATAAGCCGACCCTGCGCAAGAACTTTGCGTCCGTCTCCCCCACCGATCTGGTTCAGGCCAAAGCCTCCTAGAATCTCCCCACTCCAACCACGAGCAAAAAACAAAGGAACGCTCTCGATGAACAAGAAATTGCCCCTGCTTGCCGCCGCGGCCGCGTTATCGCTGCTGGCCACCCAGAGCGCGTTGGCTCAGAAGAAATACGACACGGGGGCGACCGATACCGAGATCAAGATCGGCAACGTCGAAGCCTATAGCGGCCCCGCTTCCGCCTACGGCATCATCGGCAAGACCGAGGAAGCTTATTTCAAGATGATCAATGATGAGGGCGGCATCAACGGCCGCAAGATCAACTGGATCTCCTATGACGACGGCTACAGCCCGCCGAAGACGGTCGAGCAGATTCGCAAGCTGATCGAAAGCGACGAGGTGCTGTTCGTCTTCAACGCGCTGGGCACGCCGACCCAGACTGCCGTGCAGAAGTACCAGAACATGAAGAAGGTGCCGCAGCTCTTCCTCGCCACCGGCGCCAGCAAATGGAACGACCCGAAGGATTTTCCCTGGACCATGGGCTTCCAGCCAAGCTACCGCGTCGAGGCACGGATCTTCGCGAAATACATCCTGAAGGAAAAGCCGGACGCCAAGGTCGCGATCTTCTACGCCAATGACGATTTCGGGAAGGACTATGTGGCGGGGATCAAGGATATCTTCGGCGACAAGGCCAAAGACATGATCGTGGCGGAAGAGAGCTACGAGACCACCGAGCCCTCGATCGACAATCACATCGTCAAACTGAAGGGCACCGGCGCCGACGTCTTCGTCAACATCGCAACCCCGAAATTCGCGGCCCAGGCCATCAAGAAGATGGCGGAGCTGCAATGGAAGCCGATGCACTTGATGACCGACGTCTCGATCTCGATCGGCGCTGTCATGAAGCCCGCCGGCCTCGATGCCTCCGAGGGTATTCTTTCGGCGGGTTACCTGAAGGATGCTTCCGACCCGCAGTGGAAAGACGATGAAGGCATGAAGAAGTTCATGGCTTTTCAGGCCAAATACATGCCGGACGCCAACATCGCCGACGCCAACCTGGTCTACGGTTTCGCCGCTGCGCAAACCATGGTTCAGGTGCTCAAGCAGTGCGGCGACAACCTCACCCGCGAGAACGTGATGAAGCAGGCCGCAAGCCTGAAGGACTTTGCGCCGGATACGCTGATCCCCGGCATCAAGGTCAACACCAGCGCCACCGACTTCGCCCCGATCGAGCAGCTCAAGATGATGCAGTTCAAGAACGGCAAGTGGGATCTGTTCGGCGATATCATCAGCGCCGAGGTCGGCGGCTAAGATTCAGCCATTTGCCCGCATTCGGGAACTTGAAATCGCCCCTTTGAGGGGCGATTTCTTTTTGGGCACTTCGTCATTCCGGGTCTGGTCCAAACGGACCATCCCGGAATGACAGCCCACGACGAACGTCCACATACTTTGCGCCCGGGGGCACCAAAACGCCGATGAACTCCCAGATGCACTATCTGCCGCTGACGCCGGGATTGTTCGCTGTCCTGGTGTTCATGTTCGGCGTGCTGATCATCCTGATCCAGCTCCGCATCCTGCGCTATGCCTATCTGAAGCTCGGCATCAGCCCGGGCGCGGCGATGCTGCTTCTGTTCGGCTCGCTGATCGGCAGCTATTTCAATATCCCTATCACGACACTGCCCGGTCCGGTCGCGACCGGCGAGGTCGTCGATTTCTACGGCATGCGCTATGTGGTGCCGCTGGTGAACTCCTGGCCGGGCACGGTGCTGGCCGTCAATGTCGGCGGCGCTGTCATCCCGACCCTGATGTCGGCCTATCTGATGATGCGCTATCAGCTCTGGGGCCGGGCAGCGATCGCGGTCGCGATCATCGCCGTCGTGATCCATTCGGCGGCGACGCCCGTACACGGGGTCGGCATCGCGGTGCCAGTGTTCGCGCCGGTCGTGGTGACCGCGATCCTCGCCTTCATCCTCAGCCGCGAATATGCCGCGCCGCTGGCCTATATCGGCGGCTCGATGGGCACGCTGATCGGCGCCGACCTCTCGAACCTCGACAAGATCACCGGCCTCGGCGCGCCGGTCGCATCGATCGGCGGCGCCGGCACATTCGACGGCATCTTCCTGACCGGCATTCTCGCCGTGCTCCTCGCCGGCATCGCCTCGCCTTCGCGACCGCGGCCTGTCTGGTAATTGGACAGTCGCCGCCATCATGGCGGCTGTTCTCGCGTTGCTTGCCACCCGAGGCGCGTACCCAGACCCCTGGTCATGTCCGCTTCGCTCCGATATCGGCCACCTTTGCGCAACCGCAGCAAATGACGCGATGGGCCAACAGGAGACACGCCGGCCATCGGTCTTTGTCTGCTGCCGACGTCAATGCTCACGGTCGTCTCGCCGCTCGCTACGATCACTCAAGCACCCGCGGGCACGAAACAGGCCGCGCGGCCACCCTGCAACCTTTCGTTGTCCGGACTTCAGGGGCGCCGCCGGCGATCACCAACGATAGCGATACCCGCGATAGTACCCCGGGCCGTAGTGGGCGTATGCGGGGCGAATAACGCGCCGATACCCGGGACCATAGTAACCCGACCGGTATCCGCCGTAGTATGCGGGGGCGTAACCGTAGTTGTAGTACGCTGGGGCGTAGCCGCCGTAATACGCAGGGGCATAGCCGCCATAATAGCCGTAACCCGGTCCGCCATAGTAACCGTAACCTGGGCCGTAGGCGTAGGCGCTGGAGGCTATGCCACCAATCACCGCCGCTCCAATTAGTCCGGCCGCGAGTCCAGGACCCCAGCCACCACCTCGCCACGCTTGAGCTGGTGACGGGGCCACCAAGGCAGAGACA
>DATHMA010000133.1:0-3163 GCA_035487555.1 Bradyrhizobium sp.
TACTGATTGTCGCCAGTGCAAGAACGGATCGATGGAAAGCCGATTTCATCGCGTCACTCCCTATGCAGCCAGGCGGCTGCGCGCGTTATTTATTTTGGACGTTTTGAGAGACGATCGTAGGAGTCTGAAGAAGATCAGACCTGAAAATGTTAGCACATCCGCAGCGGGTGAAAAGCGCAGCGCGCGTCAAGCGAAGCAGCCGAAAGCAAATTGAGAAAAAATTTTCGCGAGGCGCTTTTGATTGAGACGAATTTGTGTTCGCTGCATTGCGGCGCAATGCATGAGCGCAATATACGGATGGAGCTAACGCTTGCGCGTGAGTGTGGGCAGCCTTCCACGACAGGCCAAAGCACTGGGTATGCGCGCTTCGCTGATGCACGCCCGTCTGCATCGATGGAAGCGAAGCAACCTTGCATCGCTGGGATCAGAGGAAACAGGATCGATGCCGCCAGGTGCCTGACGAACGGCGACGCCGGTCTGACCGCGCCTGCCTAAAGAGTCGGCAGGGCCGTTCGCGTGTCCCTCACACAATTAATTGAAATATCTGCGCTTTCCGGGTGATGCGCTTGGCATACAAGTTGCGTCTGGACGGCACATGAAGTCCGCTCCCGCTCAGCTTTCCGTCCGCAATGTCCGCAAATCCTTCCACGGCAAGGCCGGCGAAGTGCGCGTGCTCGATGATCTCTCCTTCGACATCAACGCCCGCGATTTCGTCAGCATCATCGGCCCGTCCGGCTGCGGCAAGACCACGATCTTCAACATCATCGCCGGCCTCGTCGAGCCCGACGCCGGCACGCTGATCTATCACGGCGAGGAGATCGACAGCCTGCGCGGCCGCGTCGGCTACATGATGCAGAAGGACCTGCTGTTTCCCTGGCGCACCGTGCTCGGCAACGTGCTCCTGGGCCTTGAGACG
Source organism: Bradyrhizobium sp. (assembly GCA_035487555.1). Lineage (GTDB taxonomy): Bacteria > Pseudomonadota > Alphaproteobacteria > Rhizobiales > Xanthobacteraceae > Bradyrhizobium. Next base: position 917 of record DATHMA010000133.1, read on the forward strand.
CGTGGCGTCGACCGCGCGGCAGCCGAGGACAAGGCACGGGAATATCTGAAAAGCTTCGGGCTCGCCGGTTTCGAGAACGCCTATCCCAAGACGCTGTCGGGCGGCATGCGCCAGCGCGTGGCGCTGATCCGCACCCTGATCATGGACCCCGATATCCTGCTCTTGGACGAGCCGTTCTCGGCGCTGGATTACCAGACCCGGCTTTATCTCGAGGGCGTGCTCAAGGACGCGGTCGAGACCTACCATAAGACCGTCATCCTCGTGACCCACGACATCGATGAAGCCGTCGCGCTGTCCAAACGCGTGGTGGTGCTGAGCGGCCGGCCCGCACGGGTCAAGACCGTGCATGACATCGATATTGCAGCCGCTTCCCCGATCACGGCGCGCAGCGACAGCCGCTTCTCCGGCTATTTCCACACGCTCTGTGCCGAGCTCGACATCCAGACCGAGAGAACCGCGTGACCCTGACCCTTCCCGGCGCGAGCCAACGCTTGCGCAAGCGACGAACGCGTGCGCGCCGCGCCTTCAACTTCGACACCACGCTTGGCCGCTCGGTTATCCAGGCGCTCGCCGTGATCGTCTTCTTCGCACTCTGGGAGATTGGCGTGCGGGCAGGGTGGATCTCCGCCTTCCTGGTCGGCTCGCCGCTCGGCATCTTTACCACCGGATACAAGATGATCCTGAGCGGCGATCTGTTGTCGGATACGTGGTTCACGCTGTTCGAAGCCATTCTGGGCTTCGTCATCGGCACCATCATCGGCTCGCTGCTGGGACTGGCGCTCTGGTACTCGGCTTTTGTCGCACGCCTGGTCGAGCCTTTCATCGTCGCCATCAACAGCGTGCCGAAGATCGCACTGGCGCCGATCGTGGTGCTGTGGTTCGGCACCGGCCTTGTTTCGAAAGTGGCGCTGTCGGTCTCGCTGACCGCGATCGTGGCGCTGATCGCCGCCTATCAGGCCGCAAAAGATGCCGACGTCGACCTGCAATCGCTGCTGATCTCGATGGGCGCCGACAAACATCAGGTGTTCTTCAAGGCCGTGGTGCCGTCCACGCTGCCTTCGGTCATCGCGACCTTCCGCATCAATATCGGCTTTGGCCTCGTCGGCGCCGTCGTCGGCGAGTTCATCTCCTCGCAGCGCGGGCTTGGCCATCTCATCTACACCGCGTCCAGCCTCTACGACCTCAACACGGTCTGGGTCGGCCTGTTCACGCTGATGATCATGGGCTTTGCGCTCTATTACGTCATCGACCTGATCGAGCGGACCAGTCTGCCCTGGAAGCAGGCCGGCACCACGCATCAGGTTCAAGTCTAGTTCAAGAAGAAAAGGAGTACTCGATGTCTTTGACTTCGCGCGTCGTTCGCGCCGCCGCCCTCATCACGCTGCTCATGGCCACGCCGGCGCTGGCCGAAGGCAAGAAGGTGACGCTATCGCAGGCGTTCCAGTCGATGCTCTATCTGCCGCTCTATGTCGCCATCGACGAGGGCTTCTTCACCCAGCAGGGCCTTGATCTGACCAAGGAGACCGCGGGCGCACCGACGGTGGCGCTGTCCGCGGTGATTTCCGGCAGCGCGCAGTTCTCGATCCATGGCCCGGAATGGACCGCGATCGCCGCTTCCAAGGGCGCGCCGGTCAACGTCATCGCCAACGTCGTCAACGGCGCCGCCGTGTGGATCGCGACAACCCCGGACTTCAAGTTCGACAGCATCAAGGACATCAAGGGCCAGAAGGTGATCACCGGCTTGATGCCGACCACCTCCACCTCGCTGTTCATGAAGCTGCTCAAGGAAAACGGCATGGACGCCAAGACCGATGTCGAGATGATCCAGGTCGCGATCGGTACCGAGCCGGGGCCGCTCGTCGCCAAGCAGGCCGATATTGCCGTGATGTACGAACCCGGCCTCGACCAGGTCGTGGCGAAGGGCATGAAGGTCGTGTTCGGCTTCCCGAAGACCTATGGCGCCTATGCCTTCTCGGCGGTGACCGCGCGCAACGACGTCGACCCCGACACGGCGCAGCGCGTCGTCAACGGCATGGAGATGGCGATGCGCTTCATGACCAAGAACGAGGCCAAGACCGTCGAGATTGCCAAGAAGGAATTCCCCACCCTCGATCCCACCGTGGTCGAGGCCGCGGTGAAGCGCATGCTCGCCGACGGCGTCTATCCGCCGAGCGTCGACATCACGCCGGAAGCGCTGAAAGTGTCGATGGACACCCAGATCGCGCTCGGCAATCTCTCGGGCCAGCC
>DATHMA010000134.1:0-2465 GCA_035487555.1 Bradyrhizobium sp.
CCACATGGCCTCCGGCACAACCAGATCGGGTCGACGCTTCTTCAGCAGCGCTACCATCTTGCCACGAACAAGATTGCCGAGCGCCGCGGTCGGAACCAGATACTGCCGCCGCGCCGGACACCAGCTGCGGCGGTCATCGGATACGCCGCCGCCGGTGACCAGGCAGTGTACGTGCGGATGGTAGACAAGCTGCTGGGTCCAGGTGTGCAGCACGGCGAGCACGCCGACGGTGCCGCCGGTGTAACGGCGATCATGGGCCAGCTCAACGACGGCCTCAGCCGTCGCTTGCATGAGCGCGGCGTAGCCGTCGCGCTGATTGGTGCGCAGCATATCACGCAGCTCGGCCGGCACCGTGACAGTGATGTGGAAATACGGGCACGGCAGCAGCTCGGTTTTGCGCGCGGCGAGCCAGTGCTCGGTCTGATCACGATGGCATGTCGGGCAGCTCCGGTTCTTGCAGGAGTGGTAAGAGTAGATCTCGGCGCTGCAATGTTCGCAGCGCCAGCGGTGCCCGCCGAGCGCTTCGGTCCGGCAGGCCAGGATGTCGGCGATGGCGCGGCTGTGTGACGGCAGCAGCGACGCGCCATGCGCCGACAGATAATCGTCCGCGAAACGGCGGAAGACATCCGCAACGCTGATCACGGACGGTCGCCGCGATCAGAGATCGGTCATCACCTTGTCGAGAATCGTCCTGAGCGTGGCCCGGGTCGGCTCGGTCAGGTGCGTGTAGACTGCCGTCGTGCCGATTGAGGCGTGTCCGAGCAGGATCTGCACCACCCTGATGTCCACGCCGTTCTCCAGCAGCCGCGTCGCGTAGCTGTGGCGGAGCGAATGCGGCGAGGCGCGCTTCCCGAGACTTGCTTCGCGGGCGACCTTTTGAAACGCCCTCCACAGCCCATGTCGAGTGATCGGACCATCACCCTTCGGGTTGGGGCACAGCCAGCGCCTGTTGCCATGGGCTTTCCAGAGCCGGCGCAACTCGGTCAGGACCGCTGTGGGGAGCGGCACGCAACGTTCCTTGTTGCCCTTGCCGACCACGCGGATCAATCCGTTGAGGCCGTCGATCGTCGTGACTTCAAGCGAGGCTGCCTCGCTGATGCGCAGGCCGCACGCATACATCAGCAGGAAGCCGGCCTTGGCGATCGGGCTTCTTACGCGGCCGATGATGGAGCGAGCCTCAGCGTCTGAAAGAACGCCGGGCAGGCGTTTGCGCTTGGGGCTCCGGACTCTTTTTTTAGGAACAACGACCACTCGCAATCGAGCGTCCGGGCATAGAGAAACTGGATGCCAGCATGGGCGGGCTGGAACGTGCCGTGCGCCACGCCGCGCTGATCGCGCAGATGCAGGAGATAGCTGCGCACCTCGGCCTCGCTCAGCGCATCCGGCGAGCGCCGATAGTGGGCGGCGAGACCGCGCACCGCCTGCACGTACGCCGCCTGCGTGGCGGGCGCCAGCCCGGCCGAGACCATGTCTTCGATCATACGCATACGCAACGGTGTCATCGAGGTAATCCTTCTGCGAGAGGCCGGTACATCACCGGCTCTCGAATGCTACCTCGATCGTTCCGCCACGCCAGTCAACGCAGCCGGCTACGGCGAAGCCGTTCAGTCCAACGGAGGTTATGTTACACTAAGTTTCTGCTGTGCGACGCAAAGCAACAAGCGGCGCTCGTCGCCGCTGCGGCGCCCGATCTGCGGCGAGCCGCTTGGCGGATGAAACTTGGGGCTCAGGTCACGGTTAATGGATTATTAACGGGATTCCCTTACCACGGCGCGTGGGGCGATGTGGAACGAGAGGCCTACCACCTCTTTGGGGACACATCATGTCAATCTCCGCAATTTTCCCTGCCCAAAGCAGCTATCAACCTCCTTCAAGCTCCCAATCGACGTTTGCCCAGGATTTCAGCCAGTTGGTGAGCTCCGTCAATTCCGGGGACCTCTCGGGTGCGCAGCAGGCCTATTCGGCATTGAGCCAACTTCAAAGCAGCGGCCAGGGGCCATCGGCGAATCCCAATAGTCCGGTATCGCAGGCGCTGAGCCAGATCGGGCAGGCGCTGCAGAACGGCAGCTTAAGCGGCGCCAAACAGGCCGTGTCGTCGCTGCAGCAGTCCCATAGCGGCCATCATTCCCACGGCCATCACCATGGGAGTGGCGGCAGCACCTCGACTTCGAGTTCGGCCGCAACCACCACGGGTTCGAGCACGGTGTCGGGCACGAATACCGTAAACATCACGGCGTGATGCCGCGATGCTGATCGGCGCCAACGTCACCATCGGGCCGTTCGTCCCCGACGACTACGCGGCGATGTACTGCTGGGCGAATGACGTCGTCGCCGCCCGCCTCTATGGCGCGTTCCGGCCAGTCAACCTCACCGACGTTGTGTGTCAGTGCGACAGCGGCGGAAAGGATCCGTCGCGGGTCATGTTCGCGATCCGCCGGCGCACCGAAACCGCTATCATCGGCCAC
>DATHMA010000135.1:0-49753 GCA_035487555.1 Bradyrhizobium sp.
GCCTGGCGCTCGACCTCTCCAAGCCGGAGGGACAGGCAGTGCTGCACAAGCTTGCGGGCGAAGCCGATGTCTTTATCACCAACTATCCGCCGGCGGTGCGCGCGAGACTCGGCATCACCTACGATCACCTCGCTCCGAAAAACGAGCGGCTGATCTACGCCTCCTTCACCGGCTATGGCGAGAAGGGCGAGGAGGCCAACAAGCCCGGCTTCGACAGCAACGCTTATTGGGCGCGCTCCGGCCTGATGGACCTTGTGCGCGCCGACACCCACACCACGCCGGCGCGGTCGATCGCGGGCATGGGCGACCATCCCTGCGCCATGGCGTTCTACGGCGCGATCGTCACCGCGCTGTATCAGCGCGAGCGCACCGGCAAGGGCTCGCATGTCGCGACCAATCTGATGGCGAACGGCATCTGGGCCAATGGCGTGTTGGCGCAGGCAAAGCTCGCGGGCGCCAAGTTCTCCAAACGCAAGCCGCGCGAGCAGGCGCTGAATGCGGTCACCAACCATTACAAATGCAGGGATGGCCGCTGGATCATTCTGTCGCTGCTGAACGAGGAGCGGCAATTCCCGACGCTGGCGCGCTGCATGGGCCGCGAAGACCTCGTCACCGACGAACGCTTTGCGACCAAGGCCGGCCGCCATTCGCGCTCGATCGAGCTGATCAAAATCTTCGACGAGATATTTGCGACCAAGGACCTCGCCGAATGGCGCAAGATCCTCGACGGCAATGGCCTCGTGTTCGGCCTGGTCGGCATCCTCGACGACATCCCGCACGACCGGCAGATGATCGAGAACGAGGTGCTGGTGCCGTTCGAGAACGATACCATGCTGACCGTGAACAGCCCGATCTTCATCCACGGCGCGAAGAAGGTACAGCCGCGCAAGCCGCCCGGTGTCGGCGAGCATTCCGACGAGATCCTGCGCAGCGCCGGCTATGACGAAGCCGCGATCAGGAAGCTGCGCGCATCCGGCGCGGTGGCGTGAGCACAAAAATGCCGACCTATCGCCTGCATTACTTCCCGGAATCCGGCAACAGCTACAAGCTCGCGCTGATGCTGACCCTGTGCGGCCAGAGCTTCGAACCGGTCTGGACCGATTTCGCCGGCGGCGTCACGCGATCAGCGGAATGGCGGCAGAACGTCAACCCGATGGGCGAGATCCCGGTGCTGGAGACTGGCGGCGAACGTCTGACCCAGACCGCGCCGATCCTGCTGATGCTGGCTGAGCAATACGGCCGGTTCGGCGCCAGGACTGACGCGAAGAAATTCGAGCTGCTGCGCTGGCTGTTCTGGGACAACCACAAGCTCACCGGCTACATGGCGACCTATCGCTTCCAGCGCACCTTCACGCGAACACCCGATCCGCAAGTGCTGAAATATTTCCGCTGGCGAATCGACGACTTCCTGTCGGTGCTCGAGCAGCATGTGCAGAACAACGCATTTGCGATCGGCGACAGGCCGACGATCGCGGACTTCTCCATGATGGCCTATCTGCATTATCCCGCTGATGAGACCGGCTATGACTTCGCCACAAGTCATCCCGCGATACATGACTGGCTCGGGCGCATCGCTGCGCTGCCCGGCTGGAAATCCGCCTATGACCTATTGCCCGGCAAGCGCCTGACGCATTACGCGTGAGCGCTAGCCTCCGAATGCCGCCGCAACCGCGCAGCCGACTGCGGCGTGCGCGGCATTGCGCTTGTCGTCGGGCGCAGCGGTTTCGGTGAGGTAGGACGTGACGATCACGGGCGGCTTGCCCTCCGGCCAGACTACCGCGGCATCGTTGCTGGAGCCGTGATCGCCGGAGCCGGTCTTGTCGCCGACGCGCCAGCTCTTCGGCAGGCCGGCACGCAGCTTGGCATCACCGGTCTTGCAGCCGAACAGCCAGGCGATGAGCTGATCGCGCGAGGCGGCGGATAGCACCGTGCCGGTCGCAAGCAGCTTCAGGTTCTTCGCCATGGCGGCGGGCGTGGTGGTGTCCCTGGGATCGCCGGGCGTAGCCTCGTTCAGCTCGGGCTCAATGCGATCGAGCCGGGTGACGTCATCGCCAAGCGAACGCGCATAGGCGGTGATCGCCGATGGGCCGCCGAGGCTGGCGAGCAATAAGTTCGCGGCGGTGTTGTCGCTCAAGGTCACAGCGGCCTCGCAGAGCTCGGCGACCGTCATGCCCTTGCCGACATGCTGTTTCGTGATTGGCGCGTAAGACAAGATATCCTTCTGCTCGACCGCGATACGCCTCGCAAGTTGCTCCTTGCCGGTGTCAACGCGGGCAAGGATCGCGGCAGCCGCGAGCGTCTTGAAGGTGCTGCACATTGGAAAGCGCTCGTCGATGCGGTGACCGGCGAGCGCACCGCTGCCCGTGTCCAGCACGGCCACGCCGAGCCTGCCGCCGCTTTCCGTCTCGATCTTCGCAATGGCCGCGTCGAGCGCGTTCAAGCTGCTCTCGGCCGCAGCGCGACCGCAGCGCGCGCCGATCAAGGAGACAACGGCGAATGCCGCGAAGCCGCGCCGGGTGAGCATGTGTATTCGTAGCTCCGATCAGCGGCTCAACCAGGCCCAGACTACGCCGACCACGATCACGGCGAAGATGATGGCAAAGACGATCGCCCAGATGCTGACGCGGACCGCGCTGGTGGTCTGCCGAACCGCCTCATTATGGGCGATTTCGCGGTTGCGCTGCTGTTTGTCCTGATCGGAAGAGCTCATCGGGCAAGTCTCCGCTCACGTCTTTGTTGTTCAGGTCCTGGCTGTCGTCACCGGCTCCAATGTAGCATCAATTGATGACGGCTGCCCGGCGGCACCGGGGCCGGTGAGCCGGCTCAGGGCTAGCGCCGCGAGTGCAGCGCAGAGCGCGGCGGCCGCCGCCGCGATGAATACGGCCGACGCGCTCCATTTTTCCGCGAGCAACACGCCGCCGACCAGGGGCCCTACGATCGAGCCGATCCGGCCGATGCCGAGCGCCCAGCCGACGCCGGTGGCACGCACCGAGGTCGGGTAGAAGCCGGCCGTCAGCGCATTGGCGGCGATCTGGCCGCCGACCACGCAGAAACCAGCCGCGAAGACCGCGATCGAGACCAGCACCGCGGAATGGCCGAGCTGGCCGATCGCGCCGACCGAAAACACCGCACCGAAATAGACCAGCGCCAGCGCGCGGAACGAGAAGCGGTCGATCACACCGCCGAGCGCAAAGGTGGCGACCACGCCGCCGACCTGCAACAGCGAGCCGATGACGACGGCCAGCGATACCGACGCGCCGAGGTCGTTGATCACGGTCGGCAGCCAGGAGGCGAGGAAATAGAGGTCGAGCAGGCTCATGAAGAACACGACCCAGAGCAGGAGCGTCACGGCAGCACGGCCTTCGCGGAACAGGTGAACCACGGGGATACCAGTCAGCTGCGTCTCGTGCACGACGAAGCGTGCATTGGGCGCGAAGACGGTATTGGGGCTGATCCGCTTGAGGAGCTCGACGACCCGTTCAGGCGCGCGTCCGGCCGCCGCGAGGAACCGGATCGATTCCGGCAGCCGCCAAGCCAGCGCCGGCACGATCAAAAGCGGCGTGATGCCCCCGACAATGAACACCGAGCGCCAGCCGAAGCGCGGGATCAGATCGGCCGTCAGGAGGCCGCCGAGCGCGGCACCGACCGAGAAGCCGCAGAACATGATCATCACCATGGTGGCGCGGCGGCGATGCGGATTGTACTCCGCCGTCAGCGCGATGGCGTTGGGCATGGCGCCGCCAAGCCCAAGCCCGGTCAGGAAGCGGATGACGAGCAGCGTGGTAATGTCCTGCGCAAATGCCGTGGCGAAGGCGCCGATGCCGAAGGCCACCGTGGAGAAGATGATGATGCGCTTGCGCCCGACTCGGTCGGCGAGTGGACCGAACACCAGCGCGCCGATCATCAGCCCGAACAGACCGGCACTGAACACGGGCCCCAGCGCACCCTTGCCGAGCTGCCATTCCTTGGCGACCGCCGGCGCGACATAGCCGATGGCCTGGGTATCAAAACCGTCGAGGAACAATACGCCCGCGCAAATCAGCAGCAGCTTGATCTGAAAGCCGCCGACCGGCTGGCGATCGATGAAGTCGACGAGGTCGATGGCCGGCGTGCCGCCGGCCTGCGTCTGGTCCACTTTGTCCATAGCCACCTTATCAGTAGACATGGGTTCCCCTCCCCTGATGAGTACGGTTCTTGCCGACCGTTGTTGCTTTGCGGCTAGCCTAACCCGGTCCCTTACCGGCGCAAGGCGTCCTTCGAATAACCCGCGACACGCTTATAGCCTTCGGACAGCGCGACCAGTTCCTCACGGCTGATGACGTCGTCGATCGCCTTGAATGGCGTGTCGTGCGTCCGCTCGAACACCTCGCGCAGGATCGCATCCGGCGGATTAGTCCGGTTGGTCAGCACGACGCGCGTGGTCGCTTCCAGCCGTTGTTTCTCGTAGGCGGCGAGCGCCGCGGCCGGATTGCTATGTTCCAGCAGCGCGTCGGTCAGCACCCGTACGTCGAGGATCGCTTGGCCAGCGCCATTCGAACCGCGCGGCACCATCGGATGCGCGGCGTCGCCGAGCAGCGTCACCCGGCCGAACGTCCAGCGCGGCAGCGGGTCCTGGTCGACCATCGGAAATTCCAGCACGCTGTCGGCGCCGCGGATCAAAGCGGGCACATCGCACCAATCGAAATGCCAGTCGGAGAACGGGCCGATGAAATCATCGAGCGAACCGGCGCGGTTCCAGTCGCGCTTGCGATAGTTCGGCGTCTCGATTTCGGCGACCCAGTTGACGAGCTGCAAACCGTCGCTGTCGGCCGCCCGGATCGGATAGATCACCATCTTGCCGTGCGACAGCCAGCCGGCGCGTATCATGCTCGCGCCCGAGAGGATCGGCTTCCATCGCGTCACGCCGCGCCACATATTGACGCCGGAATAGCGCGGCTCACCTTCGTCCGGGAAGAACTGCTTGCGGATCGCCGAGTTGATGCCGTCGCAGGCGATCGCGACACTGCCGCGCACGGTGAAGCGGTTGGCGCCGGCGGGGCCGTCCGCGAAGGTCACGGTGACGCCGGCCTCATCCTGCTCGACGCCGAGGCAATGACGGCCGGTGACGATCCGGTCATGACCAACCCGAGAGCGGAACGCGTCGAGCAACACCATCTGTAGATCGCCGCGATGGATCGAGAATTGCGGATGGTCGTAGCCGGCGGCGCGGCCAAGCGGCTCCTGGTAGATCAGCTGCCCGAAGCGGTTGAAGAAGGTCGCGTCCGTGGTCTGGATCGCGACGTTCGCCAGTGCCTCCTCCAGGCCCAGAGCGGCCAATTCCTTGCTCGCATGCGGCAACAGATTGATACCGACGCCGATCGCGCGGATCTCGCCAACCGACTCGAAGATGCGGCAGGGTATTTTCGCCTGATGCAGCGCCAATCCGAGCGTCAGGCCGCCGATGCCGGCGCCGACGATAATAACGTCGTCCATGTTTCCATCCCTAAAACTTGCAGGATGAAACTATATTAGTAAGCCTACTGTCAATCTCTCACCCGCCGTCATTGCGAGGAGCGCAGCGACGAAGCAATCCAGAATCCGCCCGCGGAGGCGATCTGGATTGCTTCGCGGAGCCTGTCATCGGGCCGCGCATTCGCGCGGACCCGTTGGCTCGCAATGACGAAAACTGCCAGAATCCCGCATTTCAGCGGGTTTTCACAAAACACATGCCCATTCGCGCGGTGTCCCCGGCGGTCTGGCAGGTCAACCCTTCGGCGCAGGTCCAGCCCACAAAGCTCTTGTCGTTATCGCTGGCTTTGGCGTGCTGGGCATAGCAATGCGCGCCCCAGCCGTCTTCATATTCAGTGCCGGCGAGCTCGGAGCTGCCGCGCAGCTGCGGACGGCTGGCAAAGCCGCGCGAGAAATCAGGCAGCCTCCCATCGGCAAAGGCCGTGACGACGTCACGGCGGCGCACCTGGTCGCCGAAGAAATGCGGCGACGCCGGCACGACGGTGGAGTTGGACGGCTTTGCCGCCATCCAGTCGACGCCCGGGAAATGGAAGCCGCCGATACCGCGGGTCTGGTGGCAACCCGCACAGCTCACGTCGTTGAGCCGGCGCTCGAAGCCGCCGACCGAGCGGATGTTCCGCAATTTCACGTCGAGCGCAGCGGCCTTGGCCAGCGCAAGCACGACGTCGCTCTTGCCAAAGATCGGATTCTTCGTGCCGTCCTCGCCCTCCACCAGGCCAAAGGCCGGCTGCATGTCCGACGGCGAAAAGCCGGTCGGGGTCGGCGCAATGGCGCTCTTCAGAAGAAAGCGATCGGGGATCAACACCGTGCCGCGATCGAGCTCGGCAAGGTGGGTGGGATCGAGCAGCCACGTCTTGAAGTCGTGCGCCAGGCTCGCATCCGACAAGAGCCGGTCGCGATCGATCTGGTCTTCCAGCACCGATTCGACAAAGGTCTCCGATTTGGCGTCATAGTCGAACACCTTCATCAGATAGTCGGTGCGGAAATCGCGCGTCGCCGATTTCGGCGCATGCGCGATCTGCAAGTTGGTTTCGATGCGGTCGATATTCTTGGGCGTGACGAGATCGAGCGCTGCGCCCGGTGCCGTCAGCTTTTCTGCCAGCTCTGCGCCTGTTGCGGTCAAGCTTCCAGCAGCAAGCCATCGCTTGGCGATTTCAGCGCAGCTAATCGTGACGCCTGTGCCGCCAGCGGGGATGTCGGCTTTCGCTTTCAACACCACGTTTAGCGTCATCGGCAGCCGCGGCGACACCGCGGCCTCGCCGATGGTGGCTGCGGCATTGGTCGGGGTCAGGCGATAGATCAGCCTGATCTCGCCGCAATCGAAGCCCGGCACATAGCCGCGGTCCATCCGGTTGACGATGCCGGACAGCACAAAGCGCGTGTCGGGCGAAGTGAGCTGGGCGCGGTCGAACAGCTGGAAGGCAAACTCGGTGCCAATGCCAATGCTTTCGTTCGGCATCTCGGCTTTATGCCTGGCGACATAGCGCTCGAAATCCTCATCGAGTGCTTTCTGCACCGGCGCCATCGACGGCAGCGCGAATAATTGCGCATTGGTAAGCGGGGTGTCGGCCGACCGCGACGGCTGCATGATCCGCGTCAGGCCGAAGCGGTCATGGTCGAGCTCGCGTAGCGCCAGCGGATCGATGATCGCGGTGCCGCGCTCCAGCGGATGACGGTCAGCGCCGTGCGCCGAAACCACGCAACAGCAAACGAGGATGATCGTGGATAGTCGCGCGGCGAGGCTCATGCCCCCAATAACACCGCGCAAATGTGTCTATTCAAGCGGAAAGCGCTTCACGCCGTGGTGAAGCGCTTTGTATAGAACGACGTGCCGCTCAGCGCGGAAGGATCAGGCCCTTCTGCGTGACGACGACCCAGTGGCCGTCCTGCTTGCGGATCGCATCGATGCGGCCGAGGCCGGGCACGAAGTCGCCGGCATAGACTTCATAGGTTCCGCGGCGATTCTCGATCATCGCGCCACCATAGCCGACATCGGTCAGCGCCCAGCCGTCGACGGTCGGGAGCCGCCCGACTTCAGGCTTGACTTCAGACTTGGCCGGGACCGCGGGAGCCGCAGCCACCTGCACCGGCAACGGAGCGGCGCCTGCGGGCGTCGTCACCGAGCCCGTGACTTCCTTCGCCGCGGCGGGCGTGACGGCGGCCTGGACGGGTGCAGCAGGTGCGGGTGGCGTCGCGCGCAGCTTGTCCACGGCTTCCGTAAGCTTGACAAGCTTGGCATTGGGCTCGGACTGCGCCCTCTCGATCTTGTCGAGGCGGTCGCTGGTCTTGTTGAACTGGCTCACGCTGGCCTTGGAAGTGTGCTCGAGACCGGCCTTGAGCGCCATCACGTCGGAATCGATCCGCGCGATGGAGGCTTCCAGCCCGCTATTGGCCGGCGTGGTCGCTGCCGCATCCGCGACATGGGTGAACCCCGTGGTCGCGAGCGCGCCGCCGACGGCGCCTGCGATCGTCGCCAAGGCTACCATGGCCGCCATGGCCGGAAAGCCGCGCTTGGCCTTCTGTTCGGTCTTGTAATCGCTGTCGGGCCGGTCGTTGGAACGCGCCTCGGCGTCGACCTTCACGTCGGCGCTGTGGTCGTGCCAGGTACGGTCGCTGGGCGCCATGATCAGCACCTTGCCGGTGCCGCGCGGGGTTTCCTGCTTCGGAACTTCGAGCTGCGAAGTCGTAACCTTCGTTTCGTCCTTGGGCAGCGCCTCATGATCCGGCGCGATCGCGGGCGCCTCGAGGACGCTGGCGGCGAGATCAGCGACCGCGGCAGCCAGGCTCGGGGCGTCGGTGGCAGGAGAAGTGGCAAGGGAAACGGTCGAACCGGTGCTGACGGAACCGGACTCGGTTACTTCAGGCTGTTGTTCGGTCACGATACAATTCTCCAGAATGGGTTGACCATTTGGTAACTTTCATTACTTGCCAAATCGTTACCGACCGGTCCTTGCCACCGCCCATTACCTAAATTTTAGGAACTTTTACGGGGCGGTTTTTGGTCCAGTTGGGGGCGCTGGCGTGGCAAGCGAAGCCGGGGCGGGACCGTGCTGCCCTGCGGCAAAAGGTTAACGGTCACTTAACCGTCGTTTGCGCAGCGTGATTTCCCGACTAACATGAAGGCCTCACCAGCCAGACGGCAGGGGCGCCATGGCGATCGAGAAGTGTATCAACGAGTATGGCGTCGGCGACGTCATTTTCGAGGAAGGCTCCACAGGACGGGAGCTTTATGTCGTGCTCAACGGCGAGGTCGAGATCGCCAAGGTCAATGGCGGCAGCAAGACCGTCATCATCACCCTTGGCAAGGGCGAGTTTTTCGGCGAGATGGCCGTGATCGACGGCTCCTCGCGGTCCGCCACCGCGATCGCAGCCACGGCCGGCACCCGCGTGATGCGGATCAACCACGCCCGCTTCGTCTATCTCGTCAGCCAGCAGCCGGCCTTCGCGCTGATGATCATGGATGCGCTCAGTAAGCGCCTGCGGGCTTCGAATGATCGCACCTTCAAGGCGGCGGCGAACCTATGAGCGACCGTCGCCCGTCCCCGTTCAAGACCCTGCTCGAGACCGACGTCTGCACGCTGATCGAGGCGGCGCCCGACGTCTATCAGGTCCGCTTCAAGAACCGCGCGGCCAACGCCTATCTCGTCAAAGGCTCCAGGCGCACGATCATGGTCGACGTCGGGCTGTCGAGCAATTACCCGCATCTCCTCACCTGCCTCGAGTATGTCGGCGTCACGCCCGACAAGATCGACATGGTCGTGCTATCGCACGAACATCTCGACCATATCGGCGCGGCCTTTCATTTCGCGGGGCGCACCCACATCGCGGCGCATCGGCTGGCCGCCAACAAGATCATGCTGCGCGACGACTTCTCGATGCTGCGCAAGATGTTCAACGAGCCCAACGTGCCGATCGACATCGACATCTGGCTAGAGGAAGGCAATGTGCTCGACCTCGGCAATTTCCGCCTCGATGTGCTGTACACGCCGGGCCACACCTCGGCCTGCATGACGCTGTTCGACGTGGAGAAGGGCCTGCTGTTTGCCGCCGACACGCTGATGCCGGGCGGCGTGATGGGCGGTGTATTCGGCTCAGGCTCAATCTCCGACTACATCCAGTCGCTGGAGAAGCTGAAGGGCCTGAACTCGAAGATCCTCCTGTCCGGCCACGGCCGCCTCTCCGACACGCCGCAGGAGGATGTGCGGATCGCAATCCAGCGCTCACACGCCCTGCTGTCGGACACCGCGCAATTGTTCGACGCGCTCGACGCGCGCTCGAATTTCGAGCCGATCATGCAATCGGTGCGCGACCTCAACAAGCTGGACGATTAGCTAGGTCGTCATTGCGAGGAGCCAACGGGTCCGCGCGAACGCGCGGCCCGATGACAGGCTCCGCGACGAAGCAATCCATACTGCGCGCGCTGAAGCATGGATTGCTTCGCTTCGCTCGCAATGACGGGCCAGATTTGCAAGCACCGCTCACAACACAAACGGCACGATCATTTTCGTCCGCCGCATATACTCCGGATACTGCGCGGGAAACTGCTCGCGCATCAATTCCTCTTCGCGCCGCGCGCTGTAGACGAAATAGGGAACGAACACGATCAGCAGCACCACCCAGATCACGCTCTCCCCGATCGCCGAGCCCAGCATGGCAAGCATGATCCCGGTGTAGATGGGGTGGCGGACAAACGCGTAGGGACCGCCGGTCACCAGCTCGGGCTCCTCTTTCCTCGACATCGGCATGCCCCAGTTCCGGCCGAGATAGATGCGGGCGTACACGGCAAAGCCGACACCTAGCAGGACAATCGCCGCACCGATGGCGCCGAGCAGGATGCTGTGGGCCTGATAGGCGTGGGCGGCGCGCAACAGGCGGCCTGCGCCCGTGAAATGAATTGCAGCGATGATCAGGACGACAATGCCGCCCCGCAGCAGGCTTTGCCTCCACCAAGGCGTGATGCCCAGGCTGCGCTTCGCGCTGAGGGCCGAGATGCCCCAATAGACAGCGAAAACAAGCCAGAGCGTCGGGATGATCACGCGAAAGATCGACATGGCGAGACTAGCCCTTGGGACGAAGATGGCGGGCCGAAGCTATATCGCCGACGGCGCAACCGGAAGCTCGCCATGGGACCAGCCGCCGGCCGCGAACCGGCGGACCGGTTGTCGCAATAATGCCGTAGCGTACCAGAACGGCTTGAACGTATCGGCCCGCGCGCTATAGTGGATAGGTCAGCGCAGCTTGCGAGATGTTGGATCCGCGTTCGAGGAGAACGTCGTGTGATTTCCGCGTACATCAGAAGCTCCGGCGCCCAACCTTTTCCATTCATTCTCAGACCGATCATCGTCTGCGCGGTGTGCGCTGGACGTGTGGGCCAGGTCATGAGCGCGATGATCAACTACGGATTGTTCCATGTCATCCTACGCTAGATAGCACTGTACAAGCAGGGAGCACGTTGGCGTGCTGCAGACCCTACGTAGACCGTTTCAGCGCGAGCTCTCCGCCGGCATCGATCTGGCGCAGTGGGGCGGCTCCATCGGGCTGGCCATCGCCATCGGCATCGTCTATTTCGTCGCGGCCCGGCTCAGCCTTGCCTTGCTCACCAAGCCCGAGGGCGTTGCCGTGTTCTGGCCCGCCGCAGGCGTATCGGCGGGCGCCCTGATCGCACTCGGCGACCGCGCACGATGGCCCGTCATAGCCGGCACGGTCGCGGCGACCGTGATTGCCAATCTCCTGGGCGACCGCAATCTCTCGGGCGCCATTCTTTTCGGCTTGTGCAATGCCGGTGAAGCCGTGCTCTCGGCATCGCTCATCGGACATTTCTTTGGTCCAGACTTCAGGCTGAACAAGCTGCGCAATGTAGCCGGATTGGTTGCGGCCGCGGCGGCGGGCACCGCCGTCTCAGGCGTCGGCGGCGCCATCACGTTCAAGCTGTTTCAAAGTACGACGGCACCGATCGCGACGATTTGGCAGCACTGGTTCGCTTCCGATGGACTGGGAATCATCACGGTTGCCCCGTTGCTGATCGAGCTCGCCGCGGCCTTCCGGAACCGGCCGTCGCCGAGCGAGTTCGCCGAAGGCGTTTTGACGGTCGCAGTACTGGCGCTGGTGAGCGCCGTTGCGATTTTCCTGCGCTCGGAACTGCTCGCGAATGTCGGGCCGGTCGCGGTGCTGTTCGCGCCCCTGTTGTGGCTCTCGGCGCGCTGCCAGCCGGTCTTTGCCGCGGCGGCGGCGTTCATTGTCAGCCTTTCCATCGTCTGGACCACCACTTTCGGCATCGGCTATTTCGGCAATCCCGGTCTTTCGATCGGCGAGCGCGTGACCGCGGCTCAGGTCAGCATTCTGCTGGTGGCGATCGGCGCCTCGGTGCTTGCGGCGGCATTTGCAGAGATCAGGGACAAACGAAGGTCGGCGGAAGCTGCACTGCGCGCCAGCGAGACCCAGCGCTATCTTATCGAGACGGAGCGGCTCGCCGCGCTGGGCCGTCTGGTCGCCGGCGTCGCGCACGAGCTCAATAGCCCGGTCGGCATCAGCCTCACCGTGGCCTCGACGCTGGCGCAGCGTTGCAAGAAGTTCGCCGGCCAGATCGCGACGGGCACAGTGCGCCGATCCGCGCTCGCCGATTTCACCGACGGCTGCGAAGACGCCGCGAGCCAACTCGTCGCGAACCTGCAGCGCGCCGGGGAACTGATCCAGTCCTTCAAGCAGGTCGCTGTCGATCGCAGCGGCGCCGAGCGGCGCCGCTTTGAACTCAGGTTGGCGACCGAGCAGATCGTCGCCAGCGTACGGCCGGGCCTGCGGAAATCCAGGGCTTCGCTCGCGCTCGATATTCCCTTCGATATCGCGCTCGACAGCTATCCCGGCGCCTATGGCCAGGTGCTGACCAACCTCATCTTCAATGCCGTCACTCATGGCTTCGCCGACGGCGCCGACGGACACGTGCTGATCAAGGCGCACCGCCTCGGCATGGATCAGGTCGAGCTCATTTTCTCGGACGACGGCTGCGGCATTCCGGAGGACGTCCAGCGTCACGTCTTCGATCCGTTCTTCACCACAAGGCGCGCGGGCGGCAATACCGGGCTCGGACTTTATATCGTCCACAATCTGGTGACGGAGCAGCTCGGCGGTCGCATCACGCTGGACTCCGAACCGGGAAAAGGTACGACCATCAGCATGACGCTTCCCCTGCTCGCCCCTGGTTATGCTGAGCCGGTTGGCAAGGCCGTGCGCAAGATATAGCGACGGCGCGGCCCACGGTGATGAAAACCAGTCGGAGCGTAGCGCCAGAATGATCGCGCGATCGTCATGGCGGGAATAGCTCGACGGCCGGAAATTGTTCCGCGGATGAAGACTACATCACCGCAGGTTGATCCGACAGGCTGTCCGTATTCGCAGCATCGGCTGGCTCCGCGGTGAGCGATCGGCCGACGCTGCGCAGCATGGCACTCGCTTGGCTCGCGCTGTGGTCAAGCAGCCAGCGCCCGAAGGCGGATGGTGAGAGGGCGGGAGCGTAGAGGAACCCCTGAATAACATCGCAGCCAAGCCCGGACAGCAGATTCCGTTGCCCATCGGTCTCGACGCCCTCGGCGACGACGATGAGCTGCAGGCTCTGCCCGACGCGCACCACGGTCGTTACGATGGCCCGCGCGGTGGGATCGCTCTCGACATCGCGCATGAAGCTGCGGTCGATCTTCAATTCGCGAATGGGCAAATGCGCGAGCCGGTTCAGGCTCGAATAACCCGTTCCGAAATCGTCCAGCGACAGCCCGGCACCGAGCTTGCGAATGGCGCTCATGGTCTCGATCGCCGCCGAGCGTTCGTTCAGGAACACGCTTTCGGTGACCTCGAGCATCAACAGCTCCGGTGGTAGTTGATACTCGGTGAGGATTTCGGCGACGGCGAAAGCGAGACCGGCGTTCTGGAAATTGATCGGCGAAAGATTGACCGAGACGCAGGGAATATCGAGGCCGGCGTCACGCCACTGCGCCATCTGCCGGCAGGCCTCGCGGATCGACCACAATCCGATCTGCTCGATCAGCCCGCATTCCTCGGCGAGCGGGATGAATTTGGCGGGCGACACCTCGCCAAGCAGGGGATCATGCCAGCGCGCCAGCGCCTCGACGCCATGCAGCGATCCGTCGTTCGTCCTGATCTGCGGCTGATAGTGCAGCGAGAGGCCGCCCTTGGCGAGCGCAGCCCGCAGCGCCGCGCTATAGGCCAGCCGCTGCTCGGCGAGACGGTCCATGTCCGCGCTGAAGAAACGATAGGTGGCGCGGCCGGCCTGCTTTGCCTTGTACATGGCCGCGTCGGCCTGCTGGATCAGCGTGTCGAGGTCGATCGCGTTATCCGGATAGATGCTGATGCCCATGCTGGCGGACATCGGCACCTGCCTGGTCCCGATTTTGAGCGGCGAAGCCATCGCCTCCATGATCCGGGAAGCGACCTGCGAGGCTCCCGCGCCGTCACGGTCGGGCAGCAGAATCACGAATTCGTCGCCGCCGAGACGGCCGAGCACGTCGCCCGGCTGAATCTGCGAGCGGAGCCGCTGCGCGAACTCGACCAGCATCTCGTCGCCGGCGGAATGTCCGAGCGAATCGTTGACGTCCTTGAAATTGTCGATGTCGAGAAAGGTCAGCGCGACCCTTCTGCCATCCGCCGCAGACGTGATCGCTTCCGAGATCAGATGCCGCAGACGTGCCCGATTGGGCAGGCCGGTCAGCGTGTCGTAATAGGCGAGCTGCGCGATCTGGGCGCGTGCTTCCTTGCGCTCGATGGCAAGCGCGCCGAGATGAACGCAGGCGTCGACGATCCGCTGATGCCAGCGCGAGGGGGCCCGGCTTTCCCTGAAATAGAACGCGAAGGTTCCGATCACGCGGCCATCCTTGGCCTTGATCGGCGAGGACCAGCAGGCGCGCAAGCCCACTTCCAGCGGCCGCGTCTTGTAAGGCTGCCAGCGCGGGTCGGTGTCGAGGTCCATGGCAAGCACCGCCTTGCCGTAATAGGCGGCCGATCCGCAGGAGCCGACATCGGGTCCGATCGCAATGCCGTCCAGCGCCCGGGAATAGTCGTCGGGCAGGCTCGGGCCGCCCAGCGGATGAACCAGTCCCTCGGCGTCGATGTGCAGCAGCGAGGAAACCACATCGGGCGCAATCTCCTCGACGCGCCGGCAAAGCTGATCGGCGATTTCCGTGATCGGGATTTCATCGGCGAGCGCCGTCATGATCAATTGTTGCAGCGACCACAATTGTCGGCTTTCGGTGATGTCGGCCAGGAGTGCGACAATGTATTTGACCCGGCCTCGGGCGTTGCGGAACGCCTTCACGTGAGCCGAAAGCCACATCTCCTCGCCGGTGCTGTCATAGGCGAGGATTTCCTCATCCACGCCGTTTTCGCTCGCGATGCAGCGCTGCAACCGCGTCAACACTCTTCGATCGGTGTGGGACCCTGCGAGCAGCTCGCCGATCTGCCGGCCCTGCGCTTCCTCGATCCGGTGACCGAACATGCCGACGAAGGTGGCGTTGACGTAGACGATCTTCATGCCGCGGTCGACGATGACCACCGCGCGATTGGTTCCGTCGGCGATCATGACATGCAGCGCCAGCCGCTCGCGCAGCTCCAGATCAGGCGTGATGTCGCGCAGGAGCACGATCGTGTGGCGCGCTCCTCCCGCATCGACATGCGAAACCGATAGCGCGACGCGCAGGCGGCTGCGGTCGGGACGCACAATCGTGATTTCAGTTTGGCGGTCCTCGTCGAGGTGTTCGAGGCCGAGCGCGCCGGCGGGCCGGCCGAGAATCTCGTCGCGGGCGCGTCCCCAGATCTGCTCGGCGGCCGCATTGAAATGACTGACGTGATGATCCTGATCCAGGATCACGACGGCATCATTCGCCCGCTCGAGTGCGGCCAGCAGAACGTCGGAAGCTTCGGCCGCAGGTCGGTCGTGCACGGACATCAAGGGGCTTGATCCCGTTCAGGGAACATCTTCATCGAAAAGCGTATCGCCCCAAGGGTGTTTAAAGGGTTGTGCACCCTCACGCGCCACCGCGGAAAGATGTTATCGTTAAGAATTCGCTACTGCACCTGCAACCCCATTCGCGACGGGTTCCGTAGGGTGGGCAAAGGCGCTCTTGCGCCGTGCCCACCAGGGGCATCTCGCACGCAATGGTGGGCACGCTCTCGCTTTGCCCACCCTACGCATCTCGTTTGCGGCGTCTTCAAATCATCGTCCAGCCGACGATCGCGAGCAGGACCAACACCACGAAAGGCGCCACCGCGCGATGAAACTCGTGATGATAGGTCACCGTCACGATCGCCGCGATCATGATGGCGCTGCCGAGCGCCGCGCCGAACAGCCGCGTCATCGCCAACGGCAGCAACAGCGCCACGACGAGCTCGAGGCCGCCGGTCACGAAATGAAACCAGTCCGGATAGCCCCAACGCTGGTATTCGGGGCCGACCATCTTCACCGCAAAGGTGTTGATGACAAAGCCGAGGCCGAAGAAAGCACTCAGTGCGCAGCTCAGGATCTGCATCGAGAGGAGGCCGCTCATGACCGCACCTGACGGGCCCTGATGAAGCGAGCGGCTTCCTCGACCGAGGCCATGCCCTCGTCCAGCGTCGGCGCGAACAATTGCCAGCCGTGGCACATGCCATCAAAGATCTTCAGCTCGGCATCGACGCCGGCCTTAAGCAGACGCTCCGCCAGCGTGACAGAGTCGTCGCGCAGCCTCTCCCAGCTTCCGACATGGACCAATGTCGGCGGCAGCCCGCCGAAATCGCCATCGAACGGCGTCACGGCTGGCGACTTGCGGTCGGTATCGCCGAGATAGGCGAGCTTGAATCCGTCGAGCACGTTTGGCGGTAGGATCGGGTCATCCGCCATCGCGCGATAGGATGCACCCTCTTCCGCAAAATCGAGCCAGGGCGAGAACAGCGCCATGGCGCCGGGCAATGGCAGCTGCGCATCGCGCGCGCGGATGACGGTGGCAAGCGCAAGATTGCCGCCGGCGGAATCGCCCGATAGCGCGATCTTCTCCGGCGCGTACCCCCGTTGCACCGCCGATAGGTAGACGCCGAAGGCGTCGTCGTGTGCGGCCGGCGCCGGATGCTCTGGTGCAAGCCGGTAGTCGGGCACGAACACCGTAGCGCCCGACAACCGCGCGAGTCGGGTCGTGACGACGCGATAGGTGCGGCTCGAGAACAGGAGGAAGCCGCCGCCGTGATAGTAGATGACAAGCCGCGACGCGTCGCCGCCGGCGGCCATTACCAGATCCCCCTCATAAGGTCCGAGCTTGAAGCGGCGGATCGTGACACCGCCCGCGAGCGGCGCCTGGCTGGTTATTCCCTCGGCCCAATCGCGCATCATCGCGGGCGTGGCGTTGGGCGGCGGAGGGTTTCGCGCACTGATCTTGAGAATTTCGGCAAGTTGCTGGGTGGACATGGTCCGTCTCCGGAGTTGGGCCGGCGCCGCAGCGGCGCCCGCGTTGACCGGAAAGATGGACTTTCCAATAAATGGATAAATATGGTATTTTGGAAATCTTTATCTCATTTATGAGAATATCGGATGGCAGTATCGACACCCGCCTCGCTCCACCTGGAGGACATGGCCTTCTTCGTCGAAGTCGCGCGCGCATCGAGCTTCACCCGGGCAAGCCATGCCACCGGCATTCCGATCGCGACGCTGTCACGCCGCGTCGCACTGATGGAGAAGCGTGCTGGGGTGCGGCTGTTCCAGCGCACGACGCGGCGGCTTGCGCTGACCGAACCCGGCCGACGCTATTTCGAGCGCTGCGAGCGCATCGTGCAGGACGCGGCCGCCGCACAAGACGTGCTGAAGGAATCGGCCGAGCAATTGACCGGGCATCTGCGGGTGTCGATGCCGGTCGAATTCGGCCTGACCGTGATCGCGCCCGCGATCGACGAATTCGCGCGGCTCTATCCGGGTATCACCGTCGAGGCGGAATTGTCGCCGCGGCCGGCCGATCTCGCAAACCAGGCGATCGACGTCAGCATCCGGCTGGGTGAGCTCAAGGACACGTCACTGATCGTGCGCCGCCTCGGCAACGCCGCGCGACTGCTCTATGCCTCGCCCGCCTATCTCGCCCGCCACGGCACGCCCGAACATCCCCGTGATTTGAACGATCATCCGTGCATCCTGCAAACCTACATGGCAAAGCCTGGCATCTGGCGCCTCGTCTCGGGAAGGAAATCCACCGAAGTGAAAGTGAAAGGTCGCTTTGCCACCAACAACATTTCGATGACGCTGAAATTCGCCGAGCAAGGTCACGGCATTGCCGTGCTCTCGCCGCCGATCGCGCGCCCCTCGCTCGATGCCGGCGCGATCCGCCAGGTGCTGAATGAATGGAGCTTTCCGCCCATGCCGGTGCACGCCGTGATGACGTCGCGGCTGGTACCGGCGCGCGTACGCGCGTTCGTCGACTTCCTCGCAAGCCGGTTAATCGTGCTCTAGACTTCGCGGTGCTAGATCACTACCGGCGCGTCCGGCAGCTCGTTGCGTGGATGGCCGTCGGGCGGGAAATGTTTTGCGAGCTCGCGCGAGACGGCTTCGATGCCCTTGATCACGCCGGCCTCGAAGCGGCCGCCGGTGAAATCGGCTTCCATGTCGCGGCAGATGTGCTGCCATCCCTCTGCGCCGACTTTGGCATCGATGCCGCGGTCGGCAATGATCTCCACCTTGCGATCGGCGAGCAGGAGATAGATCAGCACACCGTTGTTGTGCACGGTGTCCCAGATATGGAAATGCGAAAAGATGTCGAGCGCACGGGCGCGCGCCGGCTGGTTGTGCAGTAGCGGAGCGCCGTCAAGCGCGCCTTCCACGACGAAGCGCACCTGACCGGCATGCGTGGCCTCACCTGCCTTGATCGCGGCCTCGATATTCGCCAGCACCTTGGATGGAAACACCCGCCGCACCCGCCAGCGGTGTTCGACCAGATGCCTTGCGATACGCCCAATCGCCATTGCCTCACCAGCTCCCCGAAGCGCCGCCCCCGCCAAAACTACCGCCCCCGCCGCCGCTATCGCTGTCGCTCGAACTCGAACCGCTGCTCCAGCCGCTGCTGCTGCCGCTGGACCAACTGCTCGACCAGTCATCGCTGCTGCGCCGGCCGCGGGGGCTGACCCCGAGCGACGCCGAGTCGCCGACGATCAATACCAGCAGGAACGCCACGCCTCCCATCACGGCGCCCGCGATCAGCGAACCCGCAATGAACCAGCCTAGCACAGCGAAAACGCCACCAGCCGCCGACGCACCCAGAAGCCGGCCGAACACCGCCCGCATGAAACTGCCGACCATGAGGGCGCCAACCAGAATGAAAGGCCAAAAATCCGACAGGCCGCGCATCAAGTCGATATCCGACCCGTGCGATGCCTCGGGCTTCGGCTTGGGCAGCGGCTCGCCGTCGATGACGCCGATCATGCGCGTGAGCCCCTCGCTGATGCCGCCGGCGAAGTCGCCCTCCTTGAAGCGCGGCGCGATCACTTCATCGATGATGCGCCGTGAAGTAATGTCGGTCAGCGCACCTTCAAGGCCATAGCCGACCTCGATGCGCAGCTTGTGGTCGTTCTTGGCGATGACGAGCAGCGCGCCGTCATCGATCTTCTTGCGGCCGATCTTCCAGGCTTCCGCGGCACGGATCGAATATTGCTCGATGGTCTCGGGCTGCGTCGTCGGCACGATCAGGATCGCGATCTGGCTGCCCTTGCGCTGCTCGAAACTGTGGATCCGCTGGTTGAGCGTTTCGATATAGCTCGCGTTCAACGTATTGGTCAGGTCGACCACGCGGCCCTTCAGCTCTGGCACTTCGGTGTCGGCGAGCGCTGCCTGGGTCCAGCACAGGAACAGCGCAAGCAGAACGGCCTTGGCTCGCGAGATCGCCGACAAGAGGCTTGCTCCGGATTATTTCGCTGGCGCCGGCGCGGCCGGCGCTGGATTGAAATCGACCTTCGGTGCGGTCGAGATTTCCTTCTCGTTCTCGACCGTGAAATTCGGCTTTTCTTTGTAGCCGAATACCATGGCGGTCAGATTGTTCGGGAAGGTGCGGATGCCGACGTTATAGTCCTGCACCGATTTGATGTAGCGGTTGCGCGCCACCGTGATGCGGTTTTCGGTGCCTTCGAGCTGCGACATCAAATCGTGGAACAGCGCATCCGATTTGAGCTGCGGATAGTTCTCGGTGACGACCAGGAGCCTCGAGAGCGCGTTGGTGAGCTCGCCCTGCGCTTGCGTGAATTTCTGGAACGCGGCCGGATCATTCAGCACCTCGGGCGTGGCCTGGATGCTGCCGACCTTGGCGCGCGCATTGGTGACGCCGAGCAGCACGTCCTTTTCCTGCTGCGCAAACCCCTTCACCGAATTGACGAGGTTCGGCACCAGGTCGGAGCGGCGCTGATACTGGTTGACGACCTCGGACCAATCCGCCTTGACCTGCTCGTCATTGGTCTGAATGGCATTGTAGCCGCAATTGGTCAGGCTCAACGTCGCCAGCGTAGCCAGCACGGTCAAAAATCTGCGCATCAAAATCTCCCGTTGCGGTGACAGGCGGGAACCTATCAGAACGGTGCTGTCAGGAAAGCAAGGAAAGCTGTAGAATCAGCGGCAATATTTTCGATATGTCGCGGCTTTTGTCGCGCGGACGACGCGGGAGGTTCAATCTCCACCGTCATTCCGGGGGGCGTTAGCGCAAACTATGGTGCGCAATTGCGCACTTGAGAATCTCGAGGTCCCCCAATGCGCAATTGCACGTTGGGGTTCGATGCTACGCATCGCCCCGGGACGGCCGCTACGCGGCCGTCTTCCTCGCGTCCCGGATCGCCTGCCAGACCTTTTGCGGCGTCAGCGGTGTCGGCAGCTGGGCGATACCGAACTCGGCGAGGGCATCCATCACACCGTTGGTGATGCAGGGCGGGCCGCCGATCGCGCCCGACTCGCCGCAGCCCTTGGCGCCGAGCGGATTGGTCTTGCAGGGCGCGGAGCCATCGAGCGTCACCTCGATCGGCGGAATATCTTCCGCACGCGGAATGCAATAGTCCTGATAGGTTGCCGTGAGCAGCTGGCCTTCGGCATCGTAGGAAACGCCTTCATAGAGCGCCTGGCCGATGCCCTGCGCGACGCCGCCATGCACCTGTCCCGTCACCAGCATCGGATTGACGGCAACGCCGACGTCGTCGACCGTGGTGTAACGCACCACACGGGTAACGCCGGTCTCCGGATCGATCTCGACCTCGCAGATATGCGTGCCGTTCGGCCAGCTCGGACCATCGACCTCGCCCTCGCTGTTGACCGACAGTTTTGCGCCGTCCTCCTTCTTCGCAAGCTCGAACAGGCTGACGCGGCGGTCGGTGCCGGCCACGGTGAGGACACCATCGCGATATTCGATGTCCTCGACTGAAGTCTCGAGCAAGTTCGAGGCCTTCTCGCGCGCCTTGTTGACGAGATCGTTGCTGGAGACCGCGACCGCCGTGCCGCCGACGAACAGCGAGCGCGAGCCGACGCTGCCAAAGCCGGTGGCAAGATCCGTATCGCCCTGCACCACGTCGATCTTGTCCAGGGGAATGCCGAGGCTGTCGGAGACCATTTGCGTGTAGGTCGTCTGCAAGCCCTGCCCCATCGCCATGGTGCCGGAATGCAGGATTACGCGACCCTCCGCAGTCGCGTGCAGCGACACCTTCTCATTATGCGCGCGGCCGCCGGTCCATTCGATGTAGCTGGTCAGGCCGCGGCCATAGAGCAGGCCCTTCTTCTTGGCGGCGCGCTTACGCGCATTGAAGCCGTCCCAATCCGAAAGCTTCGAGGCGCGGTCGAGCATGTGCGCGAAGGCGCCGGAATCATAGACCTGGCCGACCGCATTCGTATAAGGCAGTTGCGCCGGCTTGATGTAGTTGGCCTTGCGGATTGCGCGCGGGTCCATGCCGATCTGGCGCGCGGCGGCATCCATCAGGCGCTCGACGATGAACACCGCCTCGGGCCGGCCCGCGCCGCGATAGGCGCCGACCGGCGCGGTGTTGGTCATCACCGACTTCACCTCGAAATGCACCAGCGGCAGATCGTAGACGCCGGTCTGCACGAAGGGCCCGAGCACCAGCGGAATGATGTTGCCGGTGCCGGAGGAATAGGCCCCTGTGCCACCGACCGAACGCACGCGATAGGCCAGCACGCGCCCCTTTTCGTCGAGCGCGAATTCGCCGGTCGAGGTGAGGTCGCGGCCATGCGTGCCGCCGACGAACTCGTCGGTGCGGTCGCCGCGCCAGCGGATCTTCTTGTTCAGCTTGGTCGCGGCGTAAGCGACGATGCCGTCTTCCGGATAAAGGCTGGTCTTCTGGCCAAAGCCGCCGCCGATATCGCCGACCAGCACACGCACACTGTCCTTCGGTCGCTTCAGGATGGACTCCGCGAGGAGATCGCGGGTTGAGCCAGGGGTCTGCGATTGAACGTGGAGAATGAGCCGCCCGGTCTTCTTCTCGATCTCGGCGATGGTCGAGCGCGGCTCCATGGCGGACGGAATGAGGCGCTGGCTGATCAGGTCGAGCTTGACCTTGTGCGCCGCCTTCGCGAAGGCGTCTTCGACCTTGGCAGCGTCGCCATAGCTCATGGCGGCAACGATGTTGTCGGGCGCCTCGGGCCAGACC
Organism: Bradyrhizobium sp.; assembly: GCA_035487555.1. Taxonomy (GTDB): domain Bacteria; phylum Pseudomonadota; class Alphaproteobacteria; order Rhizobiales; family Xanthobacteraceae; genus Bradyrhizobium. Next base: position 22,150 of record DATHMA010000135.1, read on the forward strand.
ACCGGCGCGCCAGGCTTGATGGCTTCGAGCGGATCGACCACCGAGGGCAGCACCTCGTAATCGATCTCGATCGCCTCGGCAGCGGTCTGCGCCAGCACGCGCGAGGTCGCGACCACAGCCGCAACCGCCTCGCCGGCAAAGCGCACGATCTCATGCGCCAGCAGACGACGCGGCGGCACCGTCATCGGCTTGCCGTCGGGCCGCTTGAAGATTGCGAGCGTCGGCAGCGTGCCGATGTCGTCCTTGACCAGATCGGCGCCGGTGAAGACGGCCTCGACACCCGGCATCTCGCCGGCTGCCTTGGTATCGATCGACTTGATCTTCGCATGGGCATGCGGTGAGCGCAGCACATGCAGCCATAGCGCGCCGTCTTCGGGCTTGTCGTCGATGAACTGCCCCTTCCCGGTGAGCAGTCTCTGATCTTCCAGCCGCTTGACAGGCTGTCCCGCGCCAAAACGCATGTTGCCGGGAAGAATGTTCATCAGTTTGTCCTTGGATTTTCTTGGAAAACGAATTAGGTGCGGGTTTTAGCGGGTTTTTCGATTGAGACAACCTCGCCTACGCGCGAATTTGATGCAGGCCGCGTGCCACTAGGCCACATCCGCCAGCACCGCCTCGACCACCTTGCGCTGCTCCATCGTCAGCGGGGCCTGCGGCGGGACGGGATCGCCGACGTCATAGCCCTGGATCGATAGCCCGGCCTTGATGCACGCGGCGAGATTGAAGCGGGCGAAGGCCTCGTTGACGCGCCACAGCTTGCGCTGAAGCACCATCGCCTCCTCGAAGCGCTGGCGCCGGCAGAGATTGTAGAGTTCGACGCTTTGCCTGGGGATGATACAGGCGGGGCCGGCCATCCACCCCACGCCACCGATCAGCATCACCGCGGCCGGGATATGGGCGGAGGCCGAGAACACTTTGATGCTCTCGCCGCAGCGGTTCATGATCGAGAGCAGCCGGCCGGTATTGGTGGAAGCATCCTTGATGTAGCCCATGCGCGGATGGCTCGCGAGCCGCGCTATCACGTCCAGCGTCAAATCCGAGCGCTGGAACTGCGGGTTGGTGTAGATCACGACGGGAATATCGACGGCGTCCGCAATGCTGCGGAAATAGGCTTCGACCTGTGCGTCCGACAGCGGAAAATAAGCTTCCAGGATCGCCAAGATCCCGTCGGCACCGAGCTTCTGATAGGCCCTCGCCTGCGTGACTGCGTCAGCCGTCGATGTCGAGACCACACCCGCAATCACGGGCACGCGCTTTTGCGCGACCTCGATCGTGGTGCGCACCACGGTGGTGCGCTGCTCGGCGTTGAGATAGGCGAACTCGCCGGTCGAGCCGAGCGGCGTCAGCCCGTGCACGCCGGATTTGACGAGATCATCGCAGAGCCGCGCCAGCACACTTTCGCGGATCTGGCCGGACGTATCGATGGGCGAAACGAGATAGGGAAAGACGCCGTGGAAATCGGACATGACGGCCACTGATATAGCTGTCAGAACCGGTCTCTCGCAAGCATCCAGCGCGCGAGAAGGCAGGCGGGAAGCAATGGCTCACAGCACCGGAAGCTGTGAGCCATTATCAGGATCAATAGTAGCCGTAGGCGGGCACGACGACGACCGGCGCACCATAGTAGTAAGGAGCATAGCCGTAGCCATAGGAGCTGGCGGCAACGGCAGCGGCAGTCGCAGCCACGGCAACAGCGGCGGCACCGGCGCCACGATGCAGGCGCAGGCCACGGGCTTCGGCAGGAGCGCTGGCGGTCGCGGCAATCGCAGCGACCGCTGCTACGGTCAGAACAAGCTTCTTCATTGAAATCATCCTTCCATCTGGGGTCAACGGATCTCATGGATCGCATCCGTGATGGAAAGGCTACGCGTCTCGGCCGGGCCGATATGTGCCCGACGTCACATTGGCAGCCGCGGGGTCTACCCCTGCCCGGCCGGCCAAAACCCTAGAATTTCAAGCCATCGAACTTGTAGGCCGCCTGCACGAAGGCGCCATAGCGCTCGGTGCGGACCGGCAGTGTCTGGCAGGGACAGCCCTCGCTGAAACCGTTGTTCTGGGCGGTGTTGGCCCACATTGCCCAGTAACGGCCGCCGGCACCGACGCTGAAGCCGTTAGCGAAGGCATAAGAGAGGATCGCCTCCAACTGCACACCCTGGCCGTTACCGGTTTCGGGCGACGTCTGGTTTTCGACGTTGAAGCGCTGCCAGTGAATGTCAGTGCCGCGGAAGGCCACAAACGGCAGGTAGGCGGCATCCGCGGTCAGCTTCAGACCATTCCAGATCGACACCAGGCCGTTGATGCCGACGCGCATCGAATACCAGTTGTCGTCCTCGGTGATGCTGAGAACGGAGTTAGGCACAGCGGGAACGCAGTCCGAAAAGGAATTGGAGATCTGGGTGCAGCCATAGGCCTGCTTGTTCTCGTGATAATAGTTGACGCCGACGAAGCCGCCGACATTCGCGCTCGGCCCGCGGAACACGGAATAGCCCACGTCGAAGGTGCCATAGGCGAGATCGCCCTTCGTGGTAGCCAGGGTGTTCGAATAGGGAATGTTGTTGTTGGTGCCAGCCGGGAAATATATTCCAAAATCCTCATCATGCATGTTGCCCGAGAGGATTGATCCACCGCCGGCAAAGCCCTTCAGGAAGATATTCGACGCGGTGTCGATGCGGCCGAACACTTCGCCGGTCGCCGCGGTCGTGTCATAGGTGAGACGCGAGATGAGCTGGTTCGAAGGCGACGGAGCCGCGCCGATGCCAAGATCTTTCTGGAAACTGCCTGACGAATACCAGACGCGGCCGCCGACCTCGATTTCTGCATCGGGAACATAGGCGCCGCGCAGCGACATCGAAGGCTCCCACTGCGCGAATATGTCCTCGCCGATCTTGTAATTGAGGCCGACTTTGACAGTCTGCACGTTCTGGCTGATGCTCGCGTTGCCGCCTGGCGTCGACACGTAGCTGAAGACAGACGGAGGGGATGTCTCAAGAACGCTTCCCGGCGTCGTCATCGCCAGGTCACCGAACTTCGCATAGTCATATTCCAGCCGCAGCGACCAGGCCGGCGTCAGCGCCCGATCGACACCGGCGCCGACGATCCATCCCCAGCGCAGGCCACTGAAGCTCGTAATTGAGGGCGTAACCGGCCCGTTGATCATCATGTCGATGCGGTCATCGATCCAGGCGAGGCCGCCCTTGACGTAGAACAGGTTGCGTCCATGCGGGCCCGTCGCGTAGCCCAGGCGCGCCGTCGCGGTGCCCATCGCGTCGGGCAGCACGCGGCAATTCGCAGGGATCAGGTAGGGCGATGATGCAAGGCAGGTCGCCGATCCGGCCTTGCCCAAGGCGCTCGCATCCGCTTCGGCGCCGACCACGAAAGCCGTATTCGGAATCTGCCAGTTGTAGCCGACCTGCACGCCGCCGAGCACACCGGTGGTTCGCACATTGTTGCCGTAGATCGCGGGCCCGGCGGAATCGGTGATTTTTGAATTGCCGAAAGCGGGGCCGAATTGGCCGCCGACATAAAGTCCGGTCCAGGACCACGCCACCATCTGCATCGGCGGGGCCATGGGCATGTCCGCCGCCCTTGCAACGCCGCAACCCGAACCGAGAGCGATGACCGCCGCCAAGAGCTTTTTCACGACACAACCCGAACTTGTTACCGGTGCGAACCGTTAGCCAAGATCGGCGGAAATGCTTAAGAAAGGCTGAGCTTTGAGATTTGGGTAACCATAAATTTTAAGCGGGCATTTGCCATACCGGCGCGCGAACTCGCTAACGATCGCTTAACAAGGTCCGTGCACGCGCGGCGAAAGCGCGAGCCGATCATTTCTCGGGAATGAAATAGAACGGGTTCGGTATCTTGAAAGTCATCTCTGCGTGGCCGCCGGCGAGATCGCTCTTCTGGTCACCGATGCTGGCGATGATCGTATAGCCGCGGTTCTCGATATCGATGCGCTTGGAGGTCTTGTAGTCGGACACGCCAGAGTCCGCCGTGATACCGCGCATGTAGAGATGATCCACGGCGACGTCCGTGTAGCCGGCAGCTTTCAAGTTACGCAGCGTCCATTCGCTCGGCTTCTCGTGATTATACTCATGCTCGAAGCGACCGGTGATGAAGAACACGTCGATCGGCGTGCAAGGCGCGGTGACGCCGATGCAGCGCGCGGCCTTGTAAAGCTTCAGCGTCGGCTCGATCGCATGCGCGAGCCCCTTCTGCTGCCAGTCGAGATCAGCGCAGAAATCATGCTCCGAAAAATCACAATCGGGCGCGGACGGAATAACGTTCTTCGTTTCGGGCATCACCATGTGCGTCAGGCTTCCGATGTAGCCGAAACCGTCCTCGAGGATGCGTGGCCAGTTCGATAGCGAGGTCTCGTCGATGTCGAGCACGACCGCTGGCCTCGATACCTGCGGCGCACGCGCCGCGACCCACTTCTCGGCCGCGGCCAGAACCTTGGCGACATCGCCTTCATAGGCTGTGCAGCGGTAGTAGATCAGCTGCTTCTTGAAGTTGTCGATGTTCTGCGGCTCGCCGAGATCGGGCGCCGGGAATTCCTTCACCGTGTCGCAGCCCCATCGCGGATCGACGGAAGTCGAGCTCGGCGTAGCCGTCTGCGCCTGCGCGGCGCTCGTCGCCAGAGCCAAACCAGTCAACGCAATAAAAATGGTTTTCATTATCGGATGCTCCGCAAAATCAAGGCGGACCTCATCGATACTATCCCCAGTTGAATGATTTGCGACAGGAAGTCGGCCGAGACGCGGCGCGCCCGTCGGCCGCATGCGCTGCATCGCCAACCATCGATGTTGGGCTCGCCAGTTGGACGTTGGCAGTCTCGGTTCAGCGCGATCGTGCACAAGCGCGATCCGCTCATCTTCCATTAACCTTAATTCTTAGAATTTCGTTCACGCCTTCCCTTCATGATCACGCCGCTTGGTCGGCGGGCCCAAGTGCCATTGGCTGCATCTGCAGCGAGAGGAGCGAGGCCCGACCAGGCGATGCATGACAGTTTTGCGATAGCCCCGCGGATCGCGCGCCGCCTCGCCTTGGCGTTGCCGCTGCTTGGCGCGCTCGACGGCTGCGCGCCTGCACCCGGGCCCGAGGCGGCTCAAGCTGCGATCGCACCAGCGCCGGCAGAAACGCAAAAACCCCAGGTTTGTCAGCCGGATTCCGCTCTGCTGGTTCCGCAAAGGGCGCCGGACTGCGTGTTCGGCCGGCCCGATCTGAAGACGCTCGATCCCGAGCAATGGGCGCGGCTCAAGGTCGAATATGAGCGGCAATGCTATCAGCGTGCGGAACGCGCCGTCCGCGAACAGCTGCGCCAGCTCCAGGCGGCGATGAAGTGCGAAAACGCGAGCTTTTCCCGTTAATCATATTTGCAGGTTGTTCCCGCCTACGTCGTGACGACTAAGCCGCACAATTCAGTCATCTTTTTGCCTTTGTGAGACGTGATTATTGGCGTACCAGCGTACAGTTCTCCACAACAAATTCGGCGGAATTTGAGGAGATAGTAAGGGTAAGAGTAACGCGAGTTCGCTTATGGATACGCTGTACGACTTGCTCGGCGCGCTACCGCGTGACGATGCAGACGAGTTGAGGGTCGCGTTTCGCCGCGCCGTCAAGGGAGCCCATCCCGATCTCAATCCCGGCGATCCCGACGCCGGCCAGAAGTTCAGGGAGATCGTGCGCGCCAATGAGATTCTCAGCGATGAGGAGCAGCGCGCCGCCTATGATCATCTGCTCGTCCTCGCCCGCAAGGAACAGAAGCAGCAGGCCACCGCCACGATAATGCACAAGGCCGCGGTCAGCGTCATCGCGCTGGTCGCTGCCGCGAGCGTGGGCGCCACCGGCTATCTCCTGGCGCTGCGCGAGCCGGTGCTCGCAGACACGTTCAAACATTTCGCCACGGTCGCCACCGCACAGCCGGCGGATTTCGCCGGATTGCCGCGGCCCGCAACGACCAGGCCGCAGACGCTGGCGTTGATGGAAGCCTGGGCAGAAGCGAAAGCAGATATCGCTTCGTCACAGAATGCCGCAGCGTCGGCCGCACCACCTGTTCCGCCGACGGTGAAGCAACAAATCGCAGCGAACATTCCATCCGACGTGATCGTGCCGATCGTGGTCACGCCGATCGCAATCACGCCGGTTGTGGCCAAGCCGCCAGCCGATCTGGAGAACGCGATGGCGAGCGTCGGCCCGCCGCTCGAACTCACGCCGGCCGATGCCCCCACCTATCGCGAACGCGGCATTTCGGCCTATCGCACCGGCGATCTCGACGGCGCGATGTCCGACTTTGATCGGGCGATCCAGCTCGATCCGAAATTCTCGGCGGCCTATATCGATCGCGGCATCCTGCTCTATCGCCTGCAGAAGTTCGAGCGCGCCTTTGCCGACATCGCGCAGGCCAAGCGCATCGAGAAGATCAAGAACGCCAAGGCCGCCAAAGACGCTGCAAAGGACGCAGTGAAAAAGCAGAGGCCGCCGCAGGCGGCCATGGTGGTGGGCTTCCCGCCCTTCTTCCAGCGCCACACCGCGAAGCTGGAGCAGTAATCTCAGCCCGCCGCGCGCCGTGGCAGCGTATCGGCGGAGGCGTCGTCAGACGCGAGCGCCGGCACCTGCATCAGGAAGACCTGGCCCGACGGCACGATCTCGATACCGGATTCCTGGAAGCGCCGCTTCAGGCGACGGTTGAACTCGCGCTGCACCGGCCAGCGGCCGCCGTCGGTGCAGCGGATCTGGCCGACGATCGAGGCCATTGAGCCGTCGACCTTGTCGACACCCCACAATTCGAGGTCGCCACGGATCGCGTGGCGATATTCCACCTCGCGTCGCATCTCGGCGACGATGTCTTTCAGGATTTGCCCGGCGCGGTCGGTGTCTTCCTTGTAAGCGACATTGACGCTGACCGCCGCGTTGCCCTCGCCACGGCTGGAATTGGTGATTGTTGTCACCGCGCTGAAGGGAACGATATGCACCGAGCCGTCGCCGGCGCGCAGGCGGATGGTGCGGATCGAGACGTTCTCGACCGTTCCCGACAGGCCGGAGACGCTGACGACGTCGCCGACCTGCACGGTATTCTCCAGGAGCAGGAACAGCCCGGTGATGAGGTCCTGCACCAGCTTCTGCGAGCCGAAGCCGATGGCGATGCCGACGATGCCGGCGCCCGCGAGCAGCGGCGCAACATTGACGCCGATTTCGCTGAGCGCCGTCAGCCCCACGACCGCGACGATCACGCAAAGCAGCGCCGTGCGCAGCATCGGCTGGAAGGTACGCAGCCGCGCCGCGCGGGCATAATGGCCCTCGCGCGTCAGCGTGTTGAGCTGACGATCGAGATAGGCGTTGCTCGCCTCCCAGATCGCCGCCGCCGCGACCGCGGCAATGCCGATCGTCACCACGGCCGACACCAGGCGGCTGCCGATCTGGCCGCCATAGAACCAGACGATGGCATCGACGCCCCAGACTTCCAGCACGCCGACAAAGCCCATGAAGACGATCACCGAAGCGACGATCCGGCGGAGCAGCGGCAGATAGCGGTTGGCGCGGATCTCGAGGCCAGGAAAGCGCTGCAAGATCTCCGGCTTGATCCGAAAGCCGCGGTCGATTAGGCTCAGAGCGACGACGATGGCAAGGCGCGTCACCAGCACCACGGCGATGGTGCCGACGAAATATTGCAACAGCAGCGAATAGCCGTTGTGGATGTTGAGCGCCCACACCGCCCATAGCGCAAGATCCAGCGCGATCGCGAGATAATGCCAGAGCCCAGCGGCACGATCGCGCAGCCGCGAGGCAAAGCCCGTGCGGCTGGCCGGCGCGCTGATGAAATCGGCGACGGGCTTGCGGCATTGCAGGATGATGACGACGATGAAGAGATGCACGACCAGCATCACCAGTCGCACGATCGTCAGGTAGCCGCCGCGATGCAGCCCGAGCAGCAAGGCGACATTCGCAAAGGCGATGCCGGAGACGGCCACAGTGACGATGCGCCGCGTCCAGATCTCGATATAGGCCGCGGTCTCCGCGCGCACCTGGAACAGGCCGACGGGACCTGCGAGGGCACGTACCAGGCAGATGAAGGCGCGTGAGAACGCATAGGCGTTGACGACGGCAAGGATCACGAGCCGGGTGGTTGGCAGATCGCCGATCTCGGTACCAAGCAAGGCAGTTGCGACGCCGATAAAGACGATTACCGGCAAGAGCTCTAGCAACAGCCGCCCAAGCACAAAAGGTAGCCTGACCACCGATTGCCAGGCGCGTGCGAGGCTGAGGCGGCGCTGATGCCGCGCGGGCTCGGCGATGACATCAGCCACCGACGACGGCGGATCGACGGTCATCGCGAGCGCGGGCGCGTGCCCCGGCTGCGGCACGCGCGCTTCCAGTGCGGCCACCGGGCGCTTGATCAGGCGGAAGGCGAGATACTCGGCGGCAAACGCGCAGCCGAACACCAGCGCCAGCTTCCATGCCGTGTCGAACAGCAGATTGGTCGCGTAGGGATCATTCGCGGTGCGCAGGAACCAGTAATAGAACGCCTTGAAATGCGTCAGCGTGTGCGCGAGCTCCGCGATCTGGCTCGAAACGTCGCGCACCTGCTCGGAAACCATCAGCAGCAATTGCGCGCCGAGGCTGTCGGCCATGAGCGGGATCGCGGACGGCTTGTCCGGCGGCGGCGCGGCTTGTGGTGACGGGGCTTGTGGTGACCGGGCTTGGGCCGATTGCGCAGGTTGCGCCTGCGGCGACGCACTGGCGATGGCGCGCAGCGTGTCGATCATTTGCGCGCGCTTGGCGTCGTCCTGCAACGTTTCCAGCGCACGCCGCGCCTGATCCGGCGTCAGCGCGTTCGCATTGTTGGCTGATGGCGCCGGCGGCGCAGCCGCGTCCTGGGCGAGAGCGGGGAAAGCAAACAGGGAACAGGCGATCAAGATCGCGGAAAACAGTTTGTGCGACACGAAGACCCCATTTTCTTGGTTTGACGAGCCGGCAAAACCGCTGTCGCAGACCCATGTCGAAGCGACCCTTTTCTCCGCGATCGTTTGTCAGAAGTTTGCCACTGAGGCGGCAATGTTTCGGCAATTGCCGCGTCGCAGAAATGTCATGGCAAACTGCCGGCCCCTGCCTCCTGGCGGCAAAAATGCCGCGCGCCCTTGCCGTGGGCGCGGGTTGTGCTCGACCAGAGCCTATAGTCAGATAAGCCAAAGGTTCGACAAGAAAGCAGGACAATGCTCGACAAGCTGGCCCCGCCGACGGAGGAAACGGCGCGGGAGACCACCGAGGCATGGATCGAGGCGTTCGGCGTGGAGGTGGCGCGCGGTGATGAGCGCGCTTTGTCCGGCATGTTCGCCGATGACGCCCATTGGCGGAACCTGTTCGGTATCTCCTGGCAGTTTGCGACCTTCAGCGGCAACGACGTGTTGGGCCGCGAACTTCTGCGATCCGCGCGCGAGGTAGGTGCCGAGGGCTTTCGCATCGATGCGGAGCCGCTTCCGCCACGTCGATCCGTCATGGCCGGACGCGAGCTGATCGAAGCGATCTTTTCGTTCGACACCAAAAACGGCCCCGGCTATGGCGCGCTGCGGCTGCTGCCAGCTGCGGACGGACGCGCAAGAGCCTGGACGATCTCGACCTCGCTCGATTTCGACCGGATTTGTGACGAGCGAGTCCGACACGCAGCGCCGACGTCGCAGATGCGCGACTTCGCCGCTCCCGACTGGATCGAGCAGCGGGAAACATCCTCCACCTATGACGGTCGCGAGCCCGACGTGCTCATTGTGGGCGGCGGCCATACCGGCATCTCGGCTGCCGTCGAATTGAAGCGGATCGGGCTATCCGCGTTGATCGTCGACCGCGAGGAGCGCATCGGCGACAATTGGCGGCTGCGCTATCGCGGGCTGAAGCTGCACAACAAGACGCCGGTCAATCACCTGTGCTATTTGCCGTTTCCCCTCACCTTCCCGGACTACATCCCGAAGGACCAGATCGCGAACTGGCTCGAGCATTATGTCGATATCTTCGACATCGGCTTCTGGACCCGCACGTCCTTTCAAGGCGCGAGTTATGATGACGCCTCGGCACGCTGGACCGCGCACATCACGCGCGAAGGCGTGCCGCGCACGCTGCGTCCCAAGCATATCGTGCTCGCCACTTCCGTCAGCGGCACGCCGAACATCCCGCACATCGACGGCATCGACAGCTTCAAAGGCCAGGTGCTGCACTCGAGCCGCTTCCGCGCGGGCCGCGAATGGGCCGGCCGCTCCGTGGTCGTGTTCGGCACCGGCACCAGCGCGCATGACATCTGCCAGGAACTTCAAGCCAGCGGCGCCATCGTCACCATGGTGCAGCGCAGCCCGACCATGGTCGTCAATGTCGAGCCGGCGCAAATCTACGACAAGACCTATCTCGGCGACGGCCCGCCGATCGAAACGCGCGACATCCTCAATTCCGGCGTGCCATTTCCGGTGATGCGGATCGCGCACAAGCAAATCACCGACGAGGTGAAACGATCAGACGCGCCGCTGCTGTCGCGGCTCGAACAAGCCGGCTTCCGGCTCGAATTCGGCGAGGACGGCACCGGCTGGCCGCTGAAATTCCGCACCCGCGGCGGCGGCTATTATTTCAACGTCGGCGCTTCCGAGCTGATCGCCGAGAAGAAAATCCGCCTGATCCAGGCCGCCGACATCGCGTACTTCGAAGCGGATGGCTTGCGGCTGAAAGACGGCTCGGCATCGCAGGCCGAACTCTTTGTGCTCGCGACCGGCTACAAAGGCATCGACAATCTCCTTGCAAAACTGTTCGGCGACGAGGTCGCAGGACGCGTCGGACGCGTCTGGGGCTTTGACGAGGCGACGGGCGAGCTACGCAACATGTGGACGCGCACGCCGCAGCCGGGACTCTGGTTCACCGCCGGCGCGTTCTCGCAGGCCCGCATCTATAGCCGCTACATCGCCTTGCAGATCGACGCGATCGAGCGCGGCCGGCTCTGCAAGGAGATCGGCGCGTGAGCGACCGATATCGAGGGCTTGGTCTCCCGCGCCGCCTCGGGGATTGATCGACACGTCCTCGCTCACTCCGGCAGCTTCTCGCCTGCCTGCTCACGGACGATGTAGTCGGCGTACCAGTCCGGCCAATCGTCATCGTGATGTCCGATCCGCTTCTCATGCTCGCCATGCGCGGCCGCCGCACGCTGCAGCGCCTTCGACAGTTCTGCCGAAGAGGTGAACGTCGTGTCGGCATCGACGCGTCCGGGCAGGCGCGCCGTGATTTCCTGGAACAGCCAGCCATTGCCGTCCGGATCGCGAAATGAGACCAATGAGCTGTAGCTGGCACGTTTGGGATCGGGACCACTGACACGGAGCCGGCCGAAAATATAAGGCTCGTCCGGACCGCCATGCTCGTCGCCGCCGCCGTGGAAGATCTCGCTGACCTCGACACCGCGACGCACCAGGTCGGCACGGGCAGCCTCGATGTCAGAGACGATCAGGTACAATCCTTGCGTGGAGCCGGGCACCGCGGCGGTGACGTTCTTGCCGAAGATGACCGATGTGGGCGAGCCCGGCGGCGTGAACTGGATCACCCGCCAGTCGCCCCCGGCGAAGTCGGCATCGAGCCGCCAGCCAAGGTCCGCGTAAAAGCGCTTCGCGCGATCGACGTCTGACACCGGAATGACGACGACTTCGAGCTTCATGTCGGCGTTGCCTGCACTGGTCATGGCTTTCTCCGTGATGTTGCAAGGCGCGGCGCGCAACCGCGGCCGGACCGCGAGCCAGTATACATCCACCGAGCGACATTTTTTTCTTTTCCGCGTCACACGAACAAAGCCATTCGTTTTCGGCCCGGCTGCATCTGCCAAACAGGTAGCTTGGAAACGCCGGACGACTTGCACGGCGGGAGCCTTGCGTGCAGATGTAGGTGACAAAGAAGAACAAGATTGGGGAAGCGCGGCATGAAGTTCGCTGAAATCAATGGCGCCGGGCTGCGCTATGAGCTTGATGGCAGGGGCGAACGCACGCTGGTGCTGGTGCACGAGATGGGCGGCTCGCTCGAGAGCTGGGAAGATGCCGCCCGACAGTTTTCCAAATCCCGCCGGGTCCTGCGCTACGACTGCCGCGGTGCGGGCCTGTCCCAGAAGGTGCGCGGCACGCTTTCCATCGACACCATGGCCGATGACATCGCAGCCCTGCTCGATCACACCGGCATCACCGGCAAGGTCGCGCTGGCAGGCGTTGCCGTCGGCGGCGCGATCGCGTTGCATTTCGCCGCCCGCCATCCTGCGCGCACCAGCGCCGTTGCGGTCGGTAGCCCCGCCACCGGCATCGCCGCGGACCGCCGCGCCGCCGTGCTCGAACGCGTCGCCAGGCTGGAAGCCGCCGGCATGGCGTTCGCCGTCGAAGAATCGATGCGGAACGGCTATCCTGACGAGCTGCGTAGTGACGTCAGGCGGTTCGAGCAATTCCGCGCACGATGGCTCGGCAATGATCCATCAAGCTATGCGACCGTCTACCGCATGCTGGCGGCGACCGAGATGCAGGATGAGCTGACAAAACTGCGCTGTCCCGTGCTCGTGATCGGCGGCAGTTTTGATCGCGTTCGCCCGCCGCACCTTGCTAAGGCCGTGGCAGAGGCGATTCCGAACGCCATCTTCGACGAACTCCGCACCGGCCATTACATGTCGGTGCAGACGCCCGATCTGCTGTTCGAACGCATCGACGCCTTCCTGCGCGAAGTCGGTGCCTGACCCTTTCCTTTCATCCCTGCCAAAGGTTCTTTTCCCATGCAACCCACACAGCAAATTCCCGGCGCCTATCATCGCAAGATCGGCGACATCGTCGTCACCGCAATCAGCGACGGCTATCTCGACGGCAATCTCGATGTGATGCGCAATGTCGATCTCGACGCGGCGCACAAGCTTCTCAAGGACGCGTTCCGCCCCGCACGCAGGACCAGCGTCAACGCCTTCCTGATCCATTCCAAGGGCCGGCTTGCGATCGTCGACACCGGATCGGGCAATTATCTCTTGCCGACCGCCGGCATGGTCCAGCGCAACCTGGCGCGCGCCGGCATCGATGCGAAGTCGATCGATACGGTGCTGCTCACGCACATGCATCCGGATCATTCCGCAGGGCTCACCGACATGACGAACGGCGAACGGCTCTATCCGAACGCCGAGCTCGTCATGCATGAGAACGAGCCGAAGCACTGGTTCGACGATGGCGCGATGGCGAAGGCGGACGAGCGCGGCAAGAAGCTCTATTTCCAGGCTGGCCGCGAGCAAGTCGAGCCCTACAAGGACAGGACGAGGCTGTTCACGCAGGGCGAGGTGTTTCCGGGTGTCACCGCCGTGCCGAGCCTCGGGCATACGCCGGGCCACACCGCCTATCTCGTCGCCTCCGGCAATGAGCAGTTGATGATCTGGGGCGACACGGTGCATGTGCCGGAAGTACAGACTGCGATCCCCGAGGCCGGCATGGCCTTCGACACCGATCTTGCCGCAGCTGCCGCCGCGCGCAAACGCATGTTCGATCGCGTCGCCGCGGACGGCATCCTGATTGCCGGCATGCACGTGCACTTCCCGTCCTTCTCGCGACTGGCCCGGCGCGGTGACGCCTATGAGCTCGTTGCCGAGCCCTGGGTGCACGAGCTGGGCGCGGGTTAGCGACAAGGACTTGTTAGCACGCAACCAGACTCAAAGTCCGTGAGTTCATACCGCGTGCATGGACGTTTTGGTTTGGGCGGTTGAATCACGTCCAAACTGATGCCTTCGACCGACAAAAACGGACGACTGGCATTTCCGAGATTGCCCGCTAGCCAGACATGGCGCGGACCTAACAAGATCGACGCGAATGTCCCACTTCGGACGCTCTGCCCGATCTATCTGAGTCAGGTTTAGGCCATTTAGCGCGCACGACCCGTTCGCAAAGTGCTAGATTTTCGAAATCGGCAACGCACGTTCTCGGGTGGCACATGCGGCGGCGCGAGTTCATCACATTTGTCGGGGGTGCGGCAGCCGCGTTGCCGCGCATTTTACATGCGCAGTCCGCGCGAATGCGGCGGATTGGCGTGCTGATGGGAAACCCCGAAGGTGATCCGCGAGCACAAGTCAATCTGACAGCATTGCGCGAAAGCCTTCTGAAACTGGGCTGGATCGAGGGTCATAACATCCAGATCGACTATCGCTTGGCTGGCGGGGGTCCTGAAAAAGCGAGGACGTTCGCAAGAGAATTGATCGGCATGGCCCCCGACGTGATCGTATGCAGTAGCAATCAGGTAACGGAGATTCTGCTGCACGAAACCAGCAACATACCTGTCGTGTTCGTGTTTGTCGGCGACCCAGTTGGCAGTGGCTTCGCCGCCAGCATAGAAAGACCCGGCGGTAATGCCACCGGTTTCGCCAATTACGAGAACGCGATTGGCGGTAAGTGGCTCGAGATACTCCATGAGATCGCACCGCAAATCGACAGTGCAGGGTTCATCTTCCATCCAGACGCACCACCCAATGTCGGGTTCTTCCGCGCGGCAGAAGCGGCGTCACCTGCACTTGCGATAAAGGTGCTTCCACTTCCCGTTCACAACAGGAACGAGATCGAAAATGGCATCATGGCGATAGCCGCCAACACTTCCAATTTGGGTTTGATTGTCCCGTCCCATGCGCTGCTAATATCCAGTCGTGATCTCATCGTCGGACTAGCGACAGAGCATCATATGCCGGGGGTCTATGGCGATCGTTCTTTCGCTGAAAGTGGAGGTCTGTTGTCGTATGGCAACAACACGGCCGATCTGTTCCGAAGTGGAGCGACGTACGTGGATCGTATCCTCAAAGGCGAAAAACCGCAGGACTTGCCGGTGCAACTCCCGACCAAATACGAGATGGTCATCAATCTCAAGGCGGCCAAAGCGATCGGGCTGACAATTCCTGTGTCATACTTGTTGCGGGCCGATGAGGTGATCGAGTGACGCTTACGACTTCCGCTTGCTGCCGCTTTTCGGACCTCGCGCCAGGTCGGACTTGAGTCCGGAATGCGCAGCAAGGCGGACGTCCGCCCCGAATTTTCATGGGGTCACGCCCTGGCACCCGGATGGCACGCGAGTGCGCGGCCGCTACGGCTCTGATCTTCGCAGCCATAGCTTGACGATGCCCGCGATGGGGATGCCGAACATCACGGTGTGGGCGACCAGCTCCTTGGCGATGATCGCAGGCGCAAAGTCCGGATTCGGCGCGCTCGACAGCGGCACGACGATGAGGTTCATGGCGAGATAGGCCACGACGCCGAACAGTGTGCCGCCGACGAGCCGATGGTCCCGCCACCATCGCTGCCGTAACGCCAGTGCACAATAGAGGCCGGCGGCGACGATCGAGATGAAATAATGCAGGCCCGCGCCGAGCAGCGCTAAGCCGGCACCTCCCTCGAACGCCGCCTCACCGAACAGGCCGGATGCGATCTGCTGCAGGCCATACGTGAGCGTGCCGCCGAAGATCGCGCCCGCGGCGATCAGGTTGGTGGTGCCGGCCACCAGCCCCGCCGACAGGCTCGCGAGGATTGTTGCACCCGGCGCGGAGGTCATGGACTCTCGCCCGTCGCCGCGGCCGGAACGGCGGCCGTCTTCTTGATTGCGGCGGGATCGTAGAAGAAGCGCTCCTCGATGATCTCCTCGCCGCGCCAGCTCTGCCAGGCGACCTCCTCCATCACACGGCTCGAGCCGTCCTTGCCGGTGAATTCGAAACGCCAGCGGATCGCGCTGTGGTCGCCGTCGAGCAACAGCGGTCCGAGTCGTGTCGTCTTCACGCCCGCGACGCTTGCCAGTACCTTGCTCTCTTTTTCCGCGAGCTTCTCGCGGCCGATAAGCGGTGGATTGTCGTTCTCGCGGGTCGAGGCGTCAGGCGCGTAGAAGCGCAGGATGGCGCCGACATGGTCGTTGGCCTCGACCGTATCGGCGAAAGCCTGCAGCGTGTCACGTGATGGCATCTGGCTATCTCCATTTACCGACTACAAGTCGGTATTTACCGACCAAGGGTCGGAAAGTCAATTGCGGAGATTTTGCTGCTCGCTACAATGTGAGCATGGCAACCCAACCGGAGCGTCGGCAGGCGACGCAGACCGCGATCCTGAAAGCGGCAAGGCGCTTGTTCGGCGAGCGCGGCTTTGCCGCGACCACGATCGACGACGTCGCGGCCGGCGCACGCGTCGCCAAGGGCGCGGTCTATCATCACTTCGCAACCAAGGAGGCGCTGTTTGAAGCGGTATTCGATCAGGTCTCGCAGGAGTTGCTGGTCGAGGTCGATCGCGCCGCGCGCAACGAGAAGGACGCGCTGGCGGCAATGGCGAAAGGCACCCAGGCTTATTTCGACGCCTGCGCCAAGGACACGACCGGGCAGATCGTACTGCACGATGGCCCGGCGGTGCTCGGCTGGGAACGCTGGCGCGAGATCGACAACCGCCATTTCGGCGGCCGCTTCCCGGTGGCCCTGGCGCGCGCCATGGACGACGGCCTGATCGCCCGGCAACCGGTCGAGCCGCTGGCGCGGCTCCTGCTCGGCGCCGTCACGGAAGTGGCGATCGCCTGTTCGGGCCGCGACCTCGCCAAGGCCGGCATCGACTACGCCCGCGCCTTTCACGCCCTGCTCGATGCGTTGCGCGTGAAGTAGGCGCGACGGGCCACGACAAGCGCTCACCCCATTGTGCGCAGTGTCGCCGGAATATCGCATACGGCTGGCAACTCTCCTGTTCAGCCTCGCGGGATTCTCTCGCGAGTTGTGAGCGCAGGAGCACAGCATGCGAGAACCTCGTTCGCGCAATAACGGATCGATCGCACTTTCGATGACGTTTGCCGCTGTCGCCGTCGCGACGCTGGCGGCCGCACTCGCCATCTTTGACCCTTCCCCCGTCGCGGCGTCGGATTGGACCGACTATCCCTGGTGCCTGGAACGGGAGGGCTATCTCTCCTGCTTCTATTCGACGCGGCAGCAATGCGAAGCGACGGCTCGTGCCGTCGGCGGCTGCGCTCTGAATCCGCTAGTGCTGTTCGGACGCGAACGGCTGCGGCCGCGTAGCCGCATGATCGGACCCGGCTCGTGAGGCGGCGTGCCGCAGTCGCCGACGATCCTACTTTCGCGGCCGGCCGCGCTTGGCGAAAACGATGCCCCGAGCGTCGGCACAACAGCGAAGCCGTCCGGCTGCTTTCAGCGCCTCGTTGCGTTTCGGCCCTGGCGGCAATTGGCGCGCCAACTCCAACGCCTCGGCTGCCAGCATGTCCCAGTCGCGCCTGTCGAATGGGCGGCGCGTCTCTCCGCGTATGGCGTGCATGGGGGCTCCGAAGGCAGGCGAAATCTCGGGTGCTTGCCCGAAACCAGACTGCGCGGAAGTGAAAAACATTCCCGACCTTCGATGCGCCTCATGCACGCGTGACTAACGTGTCAAACGGCAGACGCCCAGGCTCACCGTTGCACGACGTGCAGGATCGCCACGCACAGCGCCATGATCGAGACCGCTTCGAGCACGGGCCGGCACCGGCTCAACCGCGTCCACCGTTTGGCTTCGAGCCTTTGTTCCTCGGTGAGATCGCCCAGCTTTTCAAAGCGAAGCGCCCTCGGAATGAAATATGCCATCGACCACGCGCGCGCGGCGAAATGCACCACCAAGGCGGCAGCGGTCCACCAGCGGGCATCGTTCACACTCCAGAGCATCCAAAGGGTAATGAAGAGGGCAAGCTCGTAGAGCGTATGAGCCGGCATCCAGAATGGGGCTCGGTCGATGCCTCCCCGACCGGGCTGGATGAGCGCGGGATTGTCGGGCCAGACACGATCGACGAGGAGCGTCTCGTAAATGCCGCCGCCGAGCATGATCGCGCCAAGGACTGCTGCGGAAAGCGGCGCCAGCACGACGAAAGGCAAGGTCGCTTGCATGGCGTGTCCGCTCGATTTATCTCGACGTGTATATCTCTTAGAAAAAGATTATCTTACATGTCAAGATAATCTGTGGGCGAAGAGCACGGAGTGCCCACGCCTTCCGGTCACCCCTTCGATGCGTTAGCGCTGACGTGAGCGTGAAAGATGAAGATATGCATCGTCCAAATCGGTCATGATGGCTCACCTAAGTTTAAATTGACTCACTCCGGATGCGGCATAGCCTATCCGGCGGATCGGAACCGGCTCCCCACGCCAGCAGAGCCCGAGCGGGTCGCTCCCGTCAGTGCCAGTCAAAGTGGGTTCGATCCGCGCGTAAGGTGCACCAGAACGGCGCTGGCAACAGCGCCGTTTTCGTATCCGGTGGAAAGCGGAGGCGAAGGCGCCTCGCGTGATCAGATATCCCTCGACCCCAGCACCTTGCTCGGCGCGTAGGACGACAGGATTTCCGCACCGGGCCGGGCGTAAAGCGTCGAGCGGATGGTCCACAGGCATGCGAGGCTGAGACAGGCGGCAATGCCGACATAGATGCCGGGAATGAGATTATTGCCTGTCATTCCGATAGCAAATGTAATGGCGAAAGGCGTAAGCCCGCCGATCAGCGTTGCCGTGAAATCGTGCACGATGGCAACGCTCGTGGCACGCAGCGACGACGGAAATAGATCGCAGAGCAAGGCCGGCATCGGAGCCTGATAGGCGGTCAGCATCGTGCCCAATACCGCCTGCGAGAGCAGCAACAGCAACACCGTCGGATGAGCGACGAGAACAAGGAAGCAGGGAACGGCCAGAACGGCGAGGCCCAGCGAAGCGAGCAGCATGATCGGCGTTCGACCGTAGCGGTCGGAAAGCGCGCCGAAGAAGGGAGCGAGGGTGGTCTGTATGGCGCCGATCAACAGCGTACCGGCAAAAGCGCTGACCGGCGGAAGGCCCAGATTACGGACGGCGTAGGTCGGCAGGTAGAATGCGAGGCAATAATTGGCGACCGTCACCAGCACGAACGCGCCGATGCCGAGCAGAAGATAACGGCTATGGCCGGCGATGGCCTGGCGGATCGGCGAGCGCGGCAATGCGCGCTCCACAGCGTCATCGGGCACGATACGCCTGATATAGAGCGACACCGGGATGACGCAGAGCCCGAAGATGAAAGGCAAACGCCAGCCCCAGGCCAGCACCTGATCGGGCGTAAGGAGCCCGCCTACCAGCATGCCGGCAACGCCCGCCAGCACCGAGCTGAAGCCGAGCGCGGCGATATTGAAGCTGGCATAGAAGCCGCGCCGCGTTGGCGGCGACCGGTCGACCAGAAAGGCGGTGGAAGCCCCGTACTCGCCGCCGGACGAGAAGCCCTGAACGCAGCGCGCGAGGATCATGATGAGGGTCGCGTAAATCCCGATGGAAGCGAAGCTCGGCGCAAATGCCGTCATGCCGATGCCGACGGCCATCAGCGAGAGCGTCACGGTCAGCGCGGACTTCCGGCTCACGCGATCGGCGTATGAGCCAAGCACCAGCGCGCCGACCGGCTTCATGATGTAGGACACCGCATAGGTGCCAACGGCAGCCAGCAAGGACACCCAGGCGTTGGCCGCCGGGAAGAACAGTTTGGATATTTGGATCGAGAACGAGAGAAAGAGAAAGACGTCGTACCATTCCAGCGCGGTGCCGATCGATGCCGCCAGGATGGCTTTTTTCGCAATCGGCGCGGGGTTGCCGGCGTCGGCCAGCGGCGGAGAATGAGCTTCGGATGTGAGCATTGACTTCTCCTGCGCCGCGCCCGCCTACATCAGTTTTTCCAGCGCGGGCGGCGAAAGCGGGATCTCCATCAGATCCTCGCCGAAGAAGAGATTGCCTTTGAAAACCGCGCTCATTTCTCCGATGACCCGTTCGCGAACGCCCGGCTTGTCGAACTGTTCGGTGATATGCGTGGTGACCAGATTGCGCACGCCGACGTCCCTCGCGAGCGTGGCAAGCTCCATGTGGCCCATGCAGGATTCGGCAAAACCATCGCTGAGCTGCGTGCCGGAAATGTAATGGCACATGTGGACCAGGACATCGCAGTTGCGTGCGAGCTTCCGGATAGCCTCGCAAGGGCCGCTGTCGCCGGAATAGACGAACGTTCCCGCTGCCGTCGTGAGGCGGTACGCCAGACAATTCAGAGCAGGGTGGAAATGCCTCGCTTCGGAGACTTCCAATGTCCAGCCCCTCTCCTTCACCACCGCGCCGGGCGCCAGCTCGGTAAGATGGGGACGAGGTCTCAAGCGTGGCAGCACGCCGCCGCGCGCTTCATAGATGCGCAGGCTGCAATCGTCCGACGTGCGCGCCACGAGGTCCGAATTGAAGGCGCCGGATTCGCCGAGCAGCGCGGCGCTGAATTGCGTCAGCGGCGTCGGACCGAACACCGAGAGCTCGGGTACCTTCCCCGCGCCCTGGTCCCATCGCGTCAGGACCAGCCGCGCATAGTCGCCACAATGGTCATAGTGCAGATGGGTGAGGAACAGATGCGAGACTTTGGTCGCGGGAATACCGAGCTCGAGCAGCCGGTGATGGGCGCCAAAGCCGTGGTCGAAGACAATCACGTCGTCGCCGGTCTCGACCACATAGCCGGAGCACATACGCCGCAAGGACGGCGTCGGAGTGCCCGTTCCCAGCAACCTGATTCGCATCTCGTCTTCTCCGAAAGTTTTGGCGCACGCGCTATTTTGATACTCGACGAGACGGCATGCTACTTGCATAAATACGACGAGCTGTCGTTGTTAGGCGACATCGCGTTGCCTAAGCACCGGCGCTGATTGTTTGCGTTGGAGCATCGCCATGCCGCGAAACGGGCAAACCAGGAACGATTTTCCCGGCCGCAGGTCGGCGACGCCGAAACTGCGCATCGGATTTCTGCTTGCGCCGCGTTTTACGCTGACCGCCTTTGCCGGCTTCGTCGATGCGCTGCGTCTGGCCGCCGACGAGGGCGATCGCAGCCGAAGGATCAGGTGCGATTGGGACATTCTGGGCCGGCCGGATGAAGCCATCGTCTCGAGCTGCGGCGCCGCCGTGCAGCCCTGGGCGGAGATGAGCGAACCGTCCCGATACGATTATATCGTCGTTGTCGGTGGCCTGCTTCACGGCGGCCAGAAGGTTCTGCCCGGAACGCTTTCGTTCCTGCGCCAGGCGGCGCGGCACAAGGTGCCATTGATCGGGCTTTGCACCGGCCCGCTCATCCTGGCGCGCGCCGGGCTGCTCGACGGCTATGAAGTGTGCGCCAGCTGGTTTCACCGCGAAGACTTTCTCGAGGAGTTTCCCGCGATGAGCGTGCGGTCCGACAAGATGTTCGTCGTGGATCGCGACCGGATGACCTGCGCGGGCGGGACCAGCGTGGTGCATCTGGCGGCTCATCTCATCGAGCGCCATTGCGGGCAGGCCGAAGCCGTCAAAAGCCTGCGGATCCTGATCGAGGATGCGCCGTTGCCGTCGAACCCGTTGCAGCCGGCGGCTTCGCTCACACGGAAAGCGTCGGACAGCCTGGTCTGCGAAGCCATGCTGATCATCGAGCAGAATTTGAACGATGCCTCGCTGTTTTCGCGCTTGCCCGGCGCGCTCGGCGTCAGCCTCCGCCAGCTGGAGCGGCGCTTTGTCGCCGACCTCGGCGTCACCCTGCGCGACTATCGGCATCGGCTGCGCCTTGCCCGGGCCAAATGGATGATCGAACACACCGATCGATCGATCACACAGATCGCACTGGATTGCGCTTTCAACGATTGCTCGCATTTTTCGCGAAGCTTCAAGGCCGAATTCCAGAAGACCCCGTCGCAATTGCGCGCCATCGCGCAGGAAAGCGCTCTCGCCTGAGGCGTCGGGTCGCCGCCTTTGTTGGCCATGATCTTTTCGGAAAACCGTTGCACACTTTTCCGGATCATGCGCCAGCCGTGTCGGATTTGTACTGGCGCGTGTCGTCTGGCGACAAGAGCGACCGGCTTCCGGCTGACATAGTTTGCGAGGCCGATGGCGGCGTGACCGGCCTCAACCGCTGCCGCCGCTGTCATTCTGATCGATGGAACGCAAATGAGCTATGACGTCATTGTCGTCGGCGTCGGCGGCATGGGGAGTGCCACGGCTTTCCAATTGGCCCGGCGGGGGCAGCGCGTCCTCGGCCTCGAACGATTCGACATCCCCCATTCGATGGGCTCGTCGCACGGCATCAGCCGCATCATCCGCCTTCCCTATTACGAGCACAGCGACTACGTCCCGCTGCTCAAACGGGCTTTCGTGCTCTGGCGCGAGATCGAGACGCTGAGCGGCCAGGAGCTGCTGGTGATCACGGGATCGATCGACGCCGGCCGGGAAGACGGCGAGCTCTTCGGTGGCGCGCTGGCCTCCGCCCGACTGCATGGGCTGCCTCACGAGGTTCTGACCGGGGCGGAGGTTAACGCCCGCTATCCCGGGTACAATCTGCCCTCCACCCTGCGCGCCGTTTTCCAGCCGCAAGGCGGTCTGTTGGCAAGCGAGCGGGCAATCGTGGCGCATGTCAACGCCGCGATGTCCTTTGGCGCCGAGATCCACGCCCGCGAACGCGTGCTGGGCTGGGACGCGCATCCGGGTGGCGAAGGTGTCGTGGTGACGACGGACCGCGGCCGCTACGAGGCGGAACGCTTGATCCTGACGGCGGGCGCATGGATCGGCGAACTCGCGTCGATCGTCCGGCGGCTGGCTATCGCCGAACGTCAGGTGCTGGCATGGCTGCATCCGAAGCGCCCCGAATGGTTCACGAGAGAGCGTTTCCCGGTCTTCAACATCGACGTCGAGGAAGGCCGCTACTACGGCTTTCCGATCTATGAGGTCCCCGGCTTCAAGTTCGGACGCTATCACCACCGTGGCGAGAACTGCGCTCCGGATCTGCTGCGACGCGAGGCCGATCAAGCCGACGAAGCGCTGCTGCGCCAATTTGCGGACCGCTATTTCCCGCAAGGCAACGGACCGACCATGGCGCTTCGCGCCTGCATGTTCACCAACACCCCGGACGAGCATTTCATCATCGATCATCACCCCGCGCACAAGCAGGTTGTTGTGGCCTCCCCCTGCTCCGGTCACGGCTATAAATTTTGCAGCGTCATCGGTGAAATCCTGGCCGACCTGGCGACGGGCGACGGCTCGACCGGACACGACATCGGCTTTCTTCGTTTGGCACGGCCGGCCCTCTCCGCCGCGCCGCAGGCGTGAGCCTCCGTGCACTCAAATCACATTCGGCGTCAGCAGGTATTTTTGCCCGGTCGCCCGTCTGGTGTAAGATGTGATCATCTCCGGAGCGAGCAGATCGTTCAGCGATAGTTCGGCTGTGTAGCTACTGGCGAAAGTCGTGGTCAGTTCTGCGCAAACCCGGTCTCGCAGAAGCTGGGTCGCCTCGAGGCCAATCTTCTGGCAGAACCACGTCATCAGCCAGCCTCCGACGCCCCAGGCGGTGCCGGCCGCCCTGTCGATCCCCGTTGGTCCCGGATCCAGCACACCATAGATATAGACCTGCTTGTGCGTCGCAGATCCGTAGCGGCTGTAGGTGGTCTGCTTGCGCGATTGCGCGCGCTCCATGGCAATCAGGATCTGCGAAGCCAATGCTCCGCCGCCGACCGCGTCGAACGCGAGCGTGGCATCGGTCTGTTCGAGCGACGCCGTCAATTCATCTTCGAAGTTTTCTGAGCTGCTATCAATGACATGCCTGGCTCCCAGACTGCGAACAAGGTCCGCCTGCGCCTTGCTGCGCACGATGTTCACCAGATCGACGCCGTCCTTCAGGCATAGCCTGTTCAGCATCTGGCCGACATTCGAGGCCGCGGCGGTATGCACCAATGCCCGATGGCCTTCCCGTCTCATCGTCTCCACCATGCCCAAAACGGTCAACGGATTGATAAGCGCCGAGGCGGCCCGCTTCGGATCGAACCCCTCAGGCAGGATCATGCATTCCGACTTCGGCAGCGTGCGATATTGCGCATAGGTGCCGAGCGCGCAGCGGAACGCAACCGTGCGGCCGACAATATCTTCAGCACCTTGGCCAGCCCTGACGACGACGCCGGCGCCCTCGTTTCCGACCGGGAGCGCTTGATCGAGCCTATTCGCGAGCGCTGCGAGCCGCGACGGCGGGATTGAGGCCGAGATGGCTGGCCTCGTCGAGCCTCGCTCGACGCGGATGGTCGAGAGGTCGGCAGGTCCAAACATGAGGATCATGTCGGAGGGATTGACGGGCGCGGCATCGATCCTGACAACGAGTTCGCCGGCCGAAGGCTCGCTCACGCCGAACTCATCCAGCCATAGCTCCAACTCGCCCTGTGAGGTCACTTTGGAGCGCACTTCCAGGCTGCGAAGATCGCTGGATTTGGACATCATCTTCCTTTCGCAGCCGACCGTCGGCTCGGCTGCCGTTTGCGTTATGACGGCACTCCGGCAAAGCGGCTGCTCGGCTCGTGCCATTTGCAGGGAATGCTAACTTCGTGCTTTCGAAACGATAATATCGGTGCTTCGCAGGGCGACCCTGCATGGGGAGACGGGAATGGACGCGGCCCAGATGGACGAGATCAATGCATTCCTCGCGGTTCTCGACACGCAGAACTTCACGGCGGCAGGCCGCTTGATCGAACGCGATGCCTCCGTGGTGTCGAGGCGCGTAACCGCGCTCGAAGCTCGCCTCGGGATCAGGCTCGTCGAGCGCTCGACCAGAAGGGTCATTCCGACGGAGGCCGGCACGCGCTTCGCCGAGCGAATGCGACTGGCCCTCTCCGCCATTCAGGAAGCGGAGGCGGAGGCCGCTCAGGCAAGCCGTGCGGCAACCGGCACGCTCAAGATCGCGGTTCCCGCAACATTCGGGCGGCTCTGGATCGCGCCCATCGTGCCGGCGTTCTTGAAAGAGCATCCAGGCGTATCGGTCGTCCTTGAATACGCCGATCGTTACGTTGATCTGGTGGCGGAAGGGTTCGACGTCGCGATCAGGTTGGGAGCGCTGGAAGATAGCCAGTTGGTTGCCAAGAAGATTGCCGAGCACCAAAGGCTGATTTGCGCTTCCCCGGACTATCTGGAAACGCGAGGGGTGCCGAGAACGCCTGCCGATCTCGCAAACCATTCATGCCTGCGCTTCTCGCGTCTCGCCCGCCATCCGGAATGGCGGTTCAAGAAAGAGAACCGGATCACCTCGGTTCAGGTCTCTGGACCACTGACCGCCGACGACGCCCAAACGCTTGTTACCGCGGCCGTGAAGGGCACGGGAATCGTGATGTGCTCCGATTGGCTCACGTCACAGGAGCGCGCCGATGCCCGCCTCCAAGTCGTGTTGCAGGATTGGACCGTGGTTGGCGAGGGTGCCGTTTACGTCGTCAGACCACCCGGCCGCTTTACGCCCAGCAAGACGCGCGCCTTCGTGGAATGGATATCAGCGCAACTGTCAAAGCCGCCCTGGAGCTGAGCGGACCTATTCTCCGGCGAACTTGTCGAGACCCTTGCGGTGCAGCCATTTGGAGAGCTCATCCGCTACCGCCTCGTTGTTGAGATCGGCAAAGGCGATGTGGGTGTTGCCGTGCAAGCCCACATCGGGCAGCCGCAAGACCTCGCAATCGCCGCCGTGGCGATTGACGGTATCGCAGAAGGTGTGCGCCAGCTTGACCGAACTGGCCCAGATCGGACGGGTGTCGGTATAGTCGCCGAACACGAGTTGAATCGGAAACTTCGTCAGCTTCATGAACTCGTCGAGCGGCACGGCATTGGGGCCGAACGGCGCCTTCGGCTGCGGCTCGGGCCCCTCGCCTTGCGGGAATACAAAGCCCGGGGTTTCGTAGGCGACGATGCCTTTCATGTTGTCACCCTTGGCCCTGACGGCCGACATCATCGCGCGCCAGCCGCCCGCGGAATTGGTCAGCGCCACGACGGGTCCGATCTTGTCGATGGCCTGGCCGCCGGCATCGGCCTGCAACAATACATTATCCAGCGTATCGAACTCGTCGTAACGGGCGCGCGTCGCCTGGTTCCAGGCTTCCTGATCGGCCGTCGGGAATTGCACGCCAGCATTCCAGTTCGGCCAGGTCACGCCGAAGCGCCAGGCGGCAAAATTTTTCTGATCGAAATATTGCGGGGTGTAGGTGATCGGTTCGCAGCTCCAGTTCGCGCGACCGACGCGCGGGCCGTCCCAGAGGTAGACGGGATATCCCTTGCGCAGGAAAATGCTCTTGTAGCCTTCGCCGCCGTCCCAGCGGTTCTCCCACACCTTGGTGCTGGAAGAGTGCCACATGATGAGGCCGACGCTGCGCCGCTTCGCGGGGATGAAATACTCGACATAACCGTGGTCGCAGGAGAGCGTCTGACCGGGATCGGCGGGGTTCGTAATGACCTTGCCGCCGACTTCATACGCGCCTGTCGACTCCAGAACGATCGGAGGCTTTGACGCGTCGCCGGCGACGGCCGCATAGCCCGGTGCGGCAAACAGCAGAACCGCGGCACACCGCTTCAGCTGTTTCCAATCTCTTGCACCGCGCACGCTCATCTCCGCCTCCCCTACGCCCTTCGCTTACGACGCAGGCTGCGGATGCTTCGAATCTGCTGATGGTGGGGCGGCGAAATCAAAGCCCGCACTCGGCGGCGAGCGCCATGCTGCCAGCATGATGATGGCGCTCAGCGACAGCAAAGCGAGGCCCATCGACGGAACGATCATCGCGGCAAGCGCACTGCCGGACCAATGCGCGACCCAGGGCATCACGTTCTGCGACAGGAAACCGCCGAGGCTGCCGAGTGTCGTGATGGCCGCCATGGCGGCTGCGGCATGGGCGCCCTTGAAGATCTGCGACGGCAGATACCAGAAGCAGGGAAACATCAAGGAGATGCAGGGCGTGCCGAGCACGAAGGCGACGTAGCGCATCCAGTTCTCGGGAAGCACCGTCGACATCAGGAAGGCCGCCGAGCCGGTGAGCGCGATCAGCGCCATGCCGATGAGCACGCTGCGATGCTCGCGCAGGTGCCGCGGGAGCCACATCAAGGTCAGCGCCACCGCCGCCCAGGGCAGAGAATTCAGCAAGCCGTTCTGCGTCGACGTCGCGCCGAATCCTTTCACCACCGTGGGCAGCCAGTAGATCACGCAATAGAGCGATAGCGTGATCATCGAGTAGACGGCCGAGAAGGCCCACACCCGCCAGTCCAGCAGCACCCGCAGCGGATTGGTATGCAGCGTTTGCGAGATTTCGCCGCGCGCGAGCTCACTGGCGAGCCAGGACTTCTCCCGCTCGTTGATGAACCGCGCGTCCTGCGGCCCGTTGGGCAGATATGTCACGATCAGCGCAAACAGCACGACCGCCGGAAAGCCGGTCGCGATGAACACCCATTGCCAGCCGCCGAGGCCGACCACGCCATCAAGATTGAGCAATAGCCCACCGAACAGCGAGCCGAACATGTTGCCGAGCGGGCTGCCGATCGTCATCAGCGCAAGCGCCTGCACGCGATAGCGCTTGGGAAACCACAGCGTCAGATAATAGATGATGCCGGGATAGGCGCCGGCTTCCGCGGCGCCAATCAGAAAGCGCAACCCGGCGAAGAGCGAACCGGAGAAGGTGAAGCCGAGCAGGACGGTGAGCAGTCCCCACGTCAGCAGGATGCGTGCGAACCAGAACCTCGCGCCGAACCGGTGCGCGGCGAGCGCACTCGGCACCTCGAACACCAGCGAGCCGATGAAGAACAGCGATGAGGCCAGGCCATAGGCCGTCTCCGACATGCCCA
>DATHMA010000136.1:0-6140 GCA_035487555.1 Bradyrhizobium sp.
CTGGGTCACCACCGGAAAGATGATCGGCACGGTGAGGATGATCATCGCCATCGCGTCCATCAGGCAGCCGAGCACGAGATACATCAGCATGATGACGGCGAGCACGCCGTAGCTGCCGAGGCCGAGCGACGTCAGGAACTCGGTCACCTTCTGCGGCGTCTGCGTCACCGTGAGGAAATAGCCAAAGATCAGCGCGCCGATCAGCACGGTGAAGACGGCAGCCGCCGTGCGCGTCGCCTGCAACAGCGAGGTGAGGATCTTCTCCTTGTCGAGGCGGCCGGTGACGACCCCGATCAGGAACGCGCCGGTGGCACCGACGCCGCCGGCTTCCGTCGGCGTGAAGCGCGGCAGGAACGGCAGGCCATAGAGGCCGCCGATCACGAAGATGAACAGGATCACCGGCGCCCAGATGTCGCGCAAGCCCGCAAAGCGTTCGCGCCAGGGCAGCACCGGCCCGCGCGGCAGGAAGTCCGGCTTGATGACGCCGATCAGCGTGATCGTGATCATGTACATGGTCATCGCGAGCAGGCCGGGGATGATTCCGGCCATGAACAATTTTCCGATGTCCTGCTCGGTGATGATGCCGTAGACCGCGAGCACGGTCGACGGCGGCAGCATGGCGCCCAGGGTGCCGCCGGCCGCGATCACGCCGGTGGAGAAAGATTGCGGATAGCCGAAGCGGCGCATCTCCGGATAGGCGACCGCGGAGAATGTCGCGGCGGTCGCGACCGACGAGCCCGAGATCGCGGCAAAGCCGCCGCAGGCGGCGACGGTGGCGATGCCGAGCCCGCCGCGCAAGTGCCCGACAAAGCCATTGGCGGCGCGAAACAGCTCGCGGCTCATGCCGGAATTGGAGACGAAAGTCCCCATCAACAGAAACATCGGGATCACACCGAAGGTGTAATCCGTCACCGTGCGCATCGAGGTCTGGCCGACCAGCTTCAGCGCGGCGGTGCCGTTGACGAGATAGGAGAAGCCGCAGACGCCGACGAGGCCCATCGCCATGCCGACCGGCACGCGCAGCAGCATCAGACCGAACAGCGAAATAAAGCCGATGACGGCAACCGCGTTGGCGCTCATCGGCCGCTACTCCGTCGCCTTGAGTTTGGGATCGTGGATGTCTTCGGGATGGAAGATCAGCCGATAGGTACGGATCGCGATCAACAGCACGGCCGAGACGTCGCCGATCCAGGCGACGGCGAAAAACGGCCAGGTCGGCATGTGCATGTCGAAGGTGAGGACATTGTCGTTATAGGTGGTGCGCACCTTGTCGAACAGCGTCCAGGTCTGCACCGTCACCACGAACAGCAGCACCAGGGTGGCGAACACGTCGATCATGCGTTGCCAGCGCGGGCCGACATTGGCCCAGATGAGGTCGACGGTGATATGGGTGCCGCGATAAGAGGTCGCCGCAATGCCCCAGAAGATCAGGATGCCGAGCAGCATGCGCCCGATATCGAAGGAATCGGGGATCGAATAGTTCAGCGTGTTGCGGAGCAGGACCGAGATGAAGATATCGAGCGCGACGATGCCGACAAAGCCGGCCGCGATCCATTCGATCGTGTCGATGAACCGGTCCATTGCGGAGCGCTGCATGTTTGGTTTCCCGATCGTCATCGCTTGCAAGGAGAACGGCGGCAGGAGACCTGCCGCCGTCGGGATTTGATCGTCGTCGCGCGCTACTGCGCCAGCGCGTTGTATTTGGCGAGCGATGCTTTCAGCTCGGTCAGCGCCGCGTCCGGATCGACGCCGGTCTTCTTCACGTTATCGGCCCAGGTCTTTACCAGCGGCTCGGCCGCCTTCTTCCACTGCGCCGTCTGCTCGGGGGTGATCGAATAGACCTCCTGGCCGCTTTCGGCCTTGACCTTGCCGACGCCGGCGTCCTCGAAATCGCCCCAGGGCTTGCCGATGCGGCCGGCGGCCTCGGTGTTGCAATTGTCGTCGATCGCCTTCTTCTGGCGGTCGGACATCGCATTGTACTTGTCCTTGTTCATCACGAGGACGAAGGTTGTGACATAGAGCGGCGCGTCCATGTGATACTTCGTCACCTTGTCGACGCCGAACAGCACCAGCGATCCCCATGGGAAAGTGACGCCATCGGCGACGCCGCGCTCGATGATGTCGCGCACTTCCGGCGCCGAGGACTGCACATTGGTGCCGCCGAGCAGGGTCACGAAACTGGCGATGGTGGCGTCAGCGGGCCGGATCTTCATGCCCTTCACGTCCTCCGGCACCACGATCTTCTTGGTGCGGGTGTGGAACGAGGAGGGCGAATGGATGAAGGCGAGGCAGAACTTGACGTCCTTCATCTCCTTCTCGGCATATTTGCGATACCAGGCGTCCAGCCCCTCGGAGCCGCCGGTGGCATCAGACATCAGGAAGGGCAGCTCGCCGGCGCCGACGATCGGGAAACGGCCGGGCTGATAGCCGGGGTTGACGTAGGTGACGTCGGCGATGCCGTCGCGCGCCATGTCGTAATGGTCGAACGCCTTGCCGAGCTGCTGGGCCGGAAACACCTGCGACTTGATGGTGCCGCCGGAGGCCTTCTCGACCGAAGCGCCCCAATCCTCCAGCGCCTTCTGCAGCGGATGCGAGGCCGGGACCCAGTGCGAGATTTTCAGGTCGATATTCTTGTCCTGCGCGAACGCGGGCGTCACGCTGGCGGCAAGCAGCAACGCCAAAAACGCCTTCCTCATCGACATCCCCTCCTCGTATGTTGCCTTGGGCTTTGGTCGCCCTTTGCAGACATTGTTATATGATATAATTATCATTGCAAGCCTGCGACAAACGCGGCCGCGTGGTTGAAGCCTATACTATCGGGAGGAGCAAGTGTTGCGGACCAAAGTCGCAATCATTGGCGCGGGGCCGGCGGGATTGCTGCTCGGCCAATTGCTTCGCACCTCAGGCATCGACAACATCATCCTGGAGCGGCAAACGGGCGAGTATGTGCTGGGCCGCATCCGCGCCGGCCTGCTCGAAGAGGGCACGGTCAGGCTGTTGGATGAAGTTGGCGCCAGCCAGCGTGCGCATTCGGAAGGCCTTGTGCATGACGGCATCGAACTAGCCTTCGGCGGCGAGCGTCATCGCATCGACATCAAGGCCGCGACCGGCAAGACCATGATGATCTACGGCCAGACCGAGGTGACGCTCGATCTGATGAACGCGCGCCAGGCGTCGGGACTGACCTCGGTCTATGAAGCGGCGGACGTCACGCCGCTTGATTTCGACACCGACCATCCGCGCGTCACCTACAAGAAGGACGGCGTCACGCACGAGATCGGCTGCGACTTCATCGCCGGATGCGACGGCTTTCACGGCATCAGCCGCGCCAGTGTGAAACCATCCGCGATCGAAACCTTCGAGCGCGTTTATCCGTTCGGCTGGCTCGGCATCCTCTCCGAGACGCCACCCGTGTCGCATGAGCTGATCTATTCCAACCATGAGCGCGGCTTTGCGCTCTGCACCATGCGCTCGATGCGGCGCAGCCGCCATTACCTGCAATGCCCGCTGGATGACCGCGTCGAGGACTGGTCCGACGACCGCTTCTGGGACGAATTGAAGCGGCGGCTCGACCAGAAGGCGGCGGACAGCCTCGTCACCGGCCCTTCGATCGAGAAGAGCATCGCGCCGCTCCGCAGTTTCGTCGCCGAGCCGATGCGCTTCGGCCGCATGTTCCTCGCGGGCGACGCCGCCCATATCGTGCCGCCGACCGGCGCCAAGGGATTGAATCTCGCGGCGAGCGACGCGCATTATCTCGCGAGCGCTTTACGCGAATATAACGACGAGAAATCCTCCGCCGGCATTGACCATTATTCCGCGACCGCGCTGACGCGGGTCTGGAAGGCCGTGCGCTTCTCCTGGTGGATGACGTCGATGCTGCACAAATTTCCGGACAACGGCGCCTTCGGCGCGCGCATCCAGCTCGCCGAGCTTGATTATGTCGTGAACTCGAAGGCCGCGATGACCTCGCTGTCGGAGAATTACGTGGGCTTGCCGTTTTAGTCTGGCGCCGTCATTGCGAGCGAAGCGAAGCAATCCATAATGCCTCCGCGGAGACGGCCTGGATTGCTTCGTCGCTTCGCTCCTCGCAATGACGAAAGGACGGGAGGAACCATGCTCACGCTTTATTTCGCGCCGGGCTCGAGCTCGATGGCGGCGCATATCGCGCTGCATGAGGTGCGGGTTACTTTCAAAGCCCAGCCGATGTCGTTCAAGAAGAATGACATGCAGTCGGCGGATTTCCTCAAGCTCAATCCGGACGGCAAGGTGCCGACGCTGCTGATCGACGGCCGCGTGTTGACCGAGGTCGCGGGCATCCTGTTTTACCTGGCGAAGCGCTTCCCGGAAGCCACCCTGCTGCCACCGGATGATATCGAGGCCGAGGCGCAGGCGGTGTCGTGGATGTCGTTCATCGCCTCGACCCTGCATCCGGCGCGGCAGAAGGGCATCGATCACGCACGTGCGGTTTGGGCTATCGCCGACAAGAAGCTCGGGAACGGCTGGGCGCTCGGCGAGCACTACTCGATCGCCGACATCCATTTGTTCCGCCTCTATTGGCGGCTGTTCAATTCGCTGAAGCTCACGCCCGGCACGTTTCCCAATCTCGATGCGCATTATGCGCGGATGATGGCGCGGCCGGCCGTTCGGCGCACGATCGCGGTAGAGACCGCGGTTGGGTATGAATTGCCGGCGTAGGCATCACACCATCGTCATTTCGCAGGTCGTTTTCAAACACCCGCGCAAATCACGTTTAAAACTTTGTAGGCGGTGAAATCGTCATCAAGCTCGCGGACAATGGCGCCAACCATTTTGCGAACATGCGAGTGCCGATGACATCAGAAATCCCTGCTGGCTTCGAGCCACATTTCCGCCAGAGCCCATTCACCGATCCCTGGGAACCGCTTTATTCCAAGAAGACGGAGAAAGCGGTCACCATGGGATTGCGGCTTGCGAAGGCGCACACCAATGCGCGCGGGCTGATCCATGGCGGGCTGATTGCCTCGCTTGCCGACAATTCCATGGGCTATAGCTGCGCGCAGGCGACAAACTGGACGACGTCCTTTGTGACGGTGACGCTGGCGGTCGACTATGTCGGCTCGGCGGAGATCGGGCAATGGCTCGCCGTCGAGTGCGAGGTGATCAAGACCGGCAGCACGCTCTGCTTCGCGCAGGCCCTGATCAAGGCGGATGATGTTGTGATCGCGCGCGCGAGCGGCACGTTCCGCGTGGTGCCGAAGCCGAAGGAGTGACACCTACCCGAAATGCCAGTCCGCAATCTCCGTCACGAGATCGATGAAGCTGCGCACCTTCGCCGACAACAGCCGCGAGGTCGGATAGACGATGTTGATCGGCACCGCCGGCAGCTCGAATTTTTGTAGCACGATTTTCAGCTTCCCGGCCTTGAGCGCTTCCGCCGCCTGATAGGCCATCACCCGCGTCAGCCCGCCACCTTCCGCCGCATATTGAATCGCAGCATCCGAGCTGTTGGAGGAAAAGCGCGGGTCGTAGGTGATGCGCACCTCCTCGCCTGCGTCGAGAAAGCGCCAGTCCGCAACGCCTGCGGTGCTGCCGAACTGGATGGTGTCGTGAGAGGCGATCGCCTCCGGCGTCTTCGGCTCGCCGCGGGCCTTCAGGTACGCGGGTGACGCCACCATGATCCGCCGCATCTCGCCGACATGGCGCGCCACCAGCGAGGAATCGGCGAGATGGCCGATGCGGACCGCCAAGTCGATGCCGTCCTCGACCAGGCTGATCATGCGGTCTTCCAGCCGCAACTCGCCGGAGACTTCGCCGTAGCGTTTCAGATACGCCGACATCACCGGGCTGACATGCAGCCGGCCGAAGCCGAGCGGCGCCGAGACCACGAGCCGCCCGCTCGGCCGGGTGCGCTCGCCCTCGGCGGCGCGTTCGGCTTCCTCGACATCGGCGAGGATGCGCCGGGCGCGTTCCAGATAGTGCCTGCCGGTATCGGTCAGCGTCACCGAGCGCGTGGTCCGCTGCAACAGCCGCGCGCCGAGACGCTCCTCCAGCGCCGCAATCAGCCGCGTCACCGCCGACGGCGACAGTTTCAGCTTGCGCGCCGCGGGCGCAAAACCCTCGAGGTCGGCCACCGCGACAAAGGCCTGCATGGCGTCGATCCG
>DATHMA010000137.1:0-8463 GCA_035487555.1 Bradyrhizobium sp.
ATGTCGGAGATGATCCGCATCGAGGGCGACGGCGGATAGATATAGGTGTTGCGCACCATGAACTCTTTCAGAATGTCATTCTGAATGGTGCCCGACAGTTTTTCCGGCGCGACGCCCTGTTCCTCGGCGGCGACGACGAACAGCGCCAGGATCGGCAGCACCGCGCCATTCATGGTCATCGACACGCTCATCCGGTCGAGCGGGATGCCGGCAAACAGCGTGCGCATGTCGTAGATCGAGTCGATCGCCACGCCAGCCATGCCGACATCGCCGGAGACGCGCGGGTGATCGGAATCATAGCCGCGATGGGTGGCGAGATCGAAGGCGACCGACAGGCCCTTTTGGCCGGCGGCAAGGTTGCGGCGATAGAAGGCGTTGGAATCTTCCGCCGTGGAGAAGCCGGCATATTGCCGGACGGTCCAGGGCTGGTTGACGTACATGGTCGGGTAGGGGCCGCGCAGGTAAGGCGCGATGCCCGGCCAGGTGTCGAGGAAGTCGACGCCGGCGAGATCGGCCTCGCCATAGGCCGGCTTCACCAGAATGCCTTCGGGCGTGAGCCACGGCTCCGCGCTGCCGGCGGGCGCTGCGGTTGCGGCCGGCTCGAAGGCCACTTCGGCGAAATCAGGAATGCGGCTCACGGGCGGCGTTCCCTCAATTGCATGATCCGGGCCTCACAATTCGAAAGACGGTCACGAAGTTCGCCCGCTCCCGGCGTGGGAGACGCAGTCAGGGCAAGATAACTCAGGAGATCAAAGACCCGCACCGAGGTACCGAACGCATTGATTTTCCGTGTGGAAATGTACGCCGTCAGGACCAGGAACACTACCAGGAAAATCACCAGCAACGGGTCGATCTGCCCAGCCAGCATCCATAAGGCGACCAAGGCGGCAACGCCGCAGAAGGCTCCCATCAGGACACGACGGAGCCAGAGCGGCAGCTCTGGAAAGCCGATATCCGGATGCTCGTAAAGGGCGATCATCGACCGCAATCGATCCCGTTCCGCTTCGAGCTCGGCAAGTTCATCCTGGTCGCTCATGCGCTTTCTTCGATCGATCGCGCCTCAATCATGATCCGGATGCTGGTGGCTGGCGATGGTGGCGATCTTCTCCGGACCGTAATTCTGCATCGTGGTCTGGCTCGGCAGGTTCGAGATGCCCACCACCCAGCCGAGCCGGGATTCCGTGCCATATTGTCGCGTCGGGATCACCCGGTCCGGACGGTCGAAGGTGCCGGTCATGATCTCGATGCGCGGGCCGTCGATGCGGCGGAAGCTCAACGGCGTGCCGCAGCTCGCGCAGAAATCACGCATCGCAATCGAGGAGGAGCGGAATGCGGCCGGCTTGCCCTTGGTCCAGGTGAAGTCGGCGTGCTCGATGTCGGCAAAGGAGGCGAACGGCGCGCCGGAGGCCTTCTGGCACATCCGGCAATGGCAGATGCTGACCCTGACGGGTGCGGCCTTTACCGCAAAGCGGATGGCGCCGCATTGGCAGCCGCCGGTCAGGACAGGCTTGGCTTCCGCATTCATGTCCGCTCCATCAGCTCATAGGCCTTCTGCAGCACGGCAAGCGCGTCGCCGCCCGCCACGATGAAATCGGCCACGCCGGCTTCGCGCAGTGCTGTTTCGAGCTCGCCCGGACGGCCTGCCAGATAGATATGTGTCGCGCCGGCGGCTTTAAGGGCCTTCGCGGCATCGACCGCGAGCTGGGCATAGATTTTGTCGGCGGAGCAGAGGATCGCCAGCGGCGCGCCGGAGCCTTTGAAGGCCGCGGCCAAGGCAGCGGGATCGGAAAAGCCTTCGCTGTCGATCGCCTCGATGCCGCCGGCCTCGAAGAAGCTCTTAGCAAAGGTCGCGCGGGCGGTGAAGTCGGCGGCGGTGCCGAGATTGGCGAGGAAGACGCCCGGCCGTTTCCCCGAGGCTTTCAGCATCTGATCGGAACGGTCGCGCAGACGCTCGAACGGAGAGGCGAGCCGTGATGGCGCGAGCGGCTCGAAGGTGATGGCGTTGTTTGCGGAGGCCAGTGCGACCGGCTTCACATCCTCCACTGCAATTTGCACTTCATGCAGGTTTGGAAACTCGCTGGCGCCGGTGAGCACGTCCTTGCGCCTCGCGACATTGGCCTCGCGCGCCTTGCGCGTAGTGGCCACCTTGCCTTGGATCAGGCCTTGTTGAAGGGCGGCAAACACGCCGCCGGCCTTTTCCATCTCCTGGAAGATCGACCAGGCTGCTTCGCACAGCTCGCTGGTCAGGCTTTCAATCCCGCCGGATCCCGCGGCGGGATCGGATACCTTGGCGAGATTGGATTCTTCCAGCAGCACGAGCTGCGTGTTGCGCACCACCCGCCGCGCAAACGCATCGGGCAGCCCGAGCGCCAGCGTGTGCGGCAGCACGGTGATGGCGTTGGCGCCGGCGAGGCCAGCCGCAAACGTCGCCATGGTCGCGCGCAGCATGTTCACATTGGGATCGCGCTGGGTCAGCATTCGCCACGCCGTCTCGGCGGCGATGAAGACCGGCGTTGGCGCAAGGCCGATAGCTTGCTCGACCCGGGCCAACAGACGCCGCAGCGCGCGAAATTTCGCCAGGGTCAGGAACTGATCGGCATCGGCGATCAGGCGGAACGAGATCGCCGAACGCGCCGCGTCGAGCGGAATGCCGCCGGCTTCCAGCATGCGCAGATAGGCGACAGCGAGCGACAGCGCGAAGGCGAGCTCCTGCGCCTCCGAACCGCCGGCATCATGCACCGGCCGGCCGTCGGCCAGCACGAACGGGCCCTTGAAGCCACGCGACATCAAGCCAGAAACGACCTTGGCGAACGGCCTCTCCATCTCGCTCCAGGGCGAGGGCGCGCCGCCGCGCACGGCCATGGTCGAGAGCGCCTGATAGTTGACGCGCAGGTCGACCTTGGCGGGATCGATACGCCGCGCCTCGATCAGATCGGCAATGGCCTCGCCGGCATTGCCCCGTCCGAGCACCGGGTGCAGCGAGATGGCAATGCCGGCATCGAGGATGACGCCGTCGAACAGCTTCTTCAGCGTTTCGGGTGCGCAGTCGGCGACGCCGAACCCACGTGCACCGGGGCTACCCTGGAACTCGATCTCGAGCCCGGTCGCACCGTTTTCGAGATCGTGCAGGAGAATAGCATTGGCCTTGGCCGCATCGGGATGATCGACCCGCTGCATGATCTGCCACGGTGCGGCCGGTGCGCGGCCGGCGATAGCCCCGGCGCCTTTCGCCCGCGTGTAGATCGGCTCGATCTTCAGCCCGTCATAGGTCTTGGCCACCAGCTTTTCGAACGGCGCGCCCTTCAGCACGCCATCGACCAGCTTGCGCCACTCATCCTCGGTCGCTTGCGGGAAGTCGGCGGCGAGTGGCAGGTCGTCGGTCGCAGATGTCATCGGCCCAATGGTCTCCCGGCGCCAGTGTTTGGCCGGAAATTGCCACGTTGGAACGGCCAAGCCAAACGGTTGTTTTTATTTAATCCCTGTCCGGCAACCGTTCGATCCCCTCAGTCGAGAGGTCCGCGAGCGCGTCCTTGATCCGGCGGCCGCGGATCAGGCGATCCGGTGCGATCTCGGCAAGCGGTACCAGCACGAAGGCGCGCTCGAACAGGCGAGGGTGCGGCAGCGTCAGCTCGACCTTGTCGATCGACACATCGTCATAGGCAATCATATCGAGGTCGAGCGTGCGTGGTCCCCAGCGCCGCTCTTTGCTGCGATCCCGGCCGAATTTCTGCTCAACCTTGTGCAGGACGAACAACAGCGCATGCGGATCGAGCGCAGTGTCGATCTCGATGCAGGCGTTGATGAAGGGCGGCTGCTCCTCGTCGCCCCAGGGCGGCGTCGCATAATCGGAAGAGCGTGCCACAAGGGCTGCCTGCGCCATGCCGCAGATCGTTGCGATCGCCTTTCCGAACGTCGCGCGGACGTCGCCGACATTGCCGCCGAGCGCGATCAGGACGCTAGCCATGTTGCGGCGGGTGCCGGTTGCGCGTCAGCACCACGCCGACATCCTCGAAGATCGCCGCGATCGGCGCGTGCGGCTTGTGCACGGTGACCTTGACCGCGCGGATGCGCGGGAACGCCGCCAGGATCGCGTCCGCGACCGCGCCGGCCGCGCGTTCGAGCAGCTTGTAATT
Source organism: Bradyrhizobium sp. (assembly GCA_035487555.1). Taxonomy (GTDB): domain Bacteria; phylum Pseudomonadota; class Alphaproteobacteria; order Rhizobiales; family Xanthobacteraceae; genus Bradyrhizobium. Next base: position 4,134 of record DATHMA010000137.1, read on the forward strand.
GTCGTCGCGGAAGGCGGCGGTCGCGGTCGCGACCACGTTGGAATAGGACACGGTGTCGGCGAGGCGGTCGGTGCGCGAGGATTCCGACAGGTCGGTGTAAAGTTCGAGATCGATGACGAAGCGCTGGCCGACCTCGGTCTCATGCTCCATCACGCCATGGCGGGCATGGATCACGACGCCTTTGATGAAAATCGTATCGGTCATCGCTTGTCCTCGATGGCGGCAAGGACGCGCAGCGCCTGCATGGTTTCGGCGACGTCATGGGTTCGGATGATGGTAGCACCTCGCCGGGCGGCGGCCAGATGCGCCGCGATCGAGCCGCCCAGCCTTTGCTGCGGCTCGGAAGGCGAGACCGAGGCGATGAAGACTTTTCGCGACGCCCCGATCAGAAGCGGCAGGCCGAAGGATTTGAGTTCGTCCAGCCGCGCCAGCACGATCAGGCTTTGCTCCTGGGTCTTGCCGAAGCCGATGCCGGGATCGAGCACGATGTTTTCGCGGGCCAGACCCGCACGTGCGGCGATCTCGAGCGAGCGGTCGAAGAAGGCGGCGATATCCTGCATGATGTCGATGGAGGGATCGGCACGCTCGCGGTTATGCATTGCGATCACGGGGGCATTGCGCGCGGCAATCACCGCAGCCATCTCGCCGTCGCGTTGCAGGCCCCAGACATCGTTGACGATGGCGGCGCCGTGGTCGAGCGCCCAGGCCACCACCTCGGCCTTCATGCTGTCGATGGAAACGGGTACGCCGAGGGCTACGATCTGGGCGAGGACCGGCTGCAGCCGCCGCAACTCCATCTCGGCCGAGACCGGTTGCGCGCCGCCATAGGGGCGGGTGGATTCGGCGCCGATGTCGATGATGTCGGCGCCGTCGGCGATCAGGCGCCTGGCCTGTGCCAAGGCCTGGTCGGGTGCGAGGAATTTGCCGCCGTCCGAAAAGGAGTCCGGCGTCACGTTCAGGACGCCCATCACGGCCGGCGTCGGCCGCGAGAGCAGCGCCTGGAGCACCGGATGAAGCCGGGGCGCAGCCGGGACGGCCTGTTTTGGACTGGTGTTGACCATGCGGGTCGCTTTGCGCGGTCCCCGCATGGGTGTCAAGATCGGGATTAGCGGGCTTATTATTGGCGCATGATCTTTTCGGAAAACCGCTTCACACTTTTCCGGATCATGCGCTAATAGCTGATTTTCGGCTGCAGCTTGCGGGCCTGCGCGATCAATTGCTCGACCGACTTTTCCGACGGCAGCACGCGGACGAGCTTCCGCTTGGTGTTCACTTCTTTCATGTTCTGCGCCAGCCGCGCCGGGTTGCGCAAGGCGAGTTCCCGCACGGTGGTGACGCCGGCGGCGCGCACGAGGCCAACCTTGGCCTTGCCCATGCCGGGGATGCGCATGTAGTCGGAGACATTCGCCCATTCCAACAATTGCTGCTCGCTGATGCCGGTCTTGGCCGCGAGCGCCTTGCGTCCCTTCACGGTACGGGCGGCTTCGAGCAGCGCGTCGGTCGTGCGAATGCCGTGCGATTTCAGTTTGGAAGCTGAGAAGGCGCTCATGCCTTCAATATCGGAGATTGGATATGTCATGGTACTCGATATGAAGAAGGTGCTTCAGGCGAATGCGCTAAGCCCTGGTGTCCCCGCGATGATCGCGCCCATTTGATCCGCTCCGATTTTGTCGCGGCCGTACCTGAAAAGTTCACGGGCAATGCTTTGAATCTCGCTCATGCCAAGACCGAGACCCATCAATCTGGTGCCAACCGCCATCAAGCCGCCGCCCATCAATCTGCTGATGGTGCCGTTGGTGTTGGAAGCAGCAATCGCCGCTTCTGCACCAGGAATTTGGTCTATTAATGCCTGAACCTTGTCGGTAGGACCCTCGCTGCGAAGGAAGTTCAGAATGATGCCGACGGTTTTTTCAGCGACAGCACTATCGATGCCGGCCTTTACGGCCAGCCGCCCAATCAATTCGTCCATATTTCCCCGCCCTCAACCGGTTATGACACCGGGTCTTGCTCAGCCAAAAACATCTTGAGCTTCAGAAAAACGAAATACAAGCGATCACGACGGATGAAAACGATTTTGATCCGCAATCGCCCATCAAGTGTTGCACCAATGCAAGAGTTGATGCGATGGGATACGAAAATTCTCGCGACAAAAGCGCGCGTTTCGACTTTGGACGGATTAAATGCGGCGAAGTCCTGAGGATACGCAGCACAGAACCGTTCAATTTGGTGGACGTAGACCGGTTTTAATCGCAGTGCATCAAGAATATGATGTGGGCTGAACCCTGCTTCGGGTTGAGAACAGGCGGAAGGTGATGACGGCTTCTAACGACAGTGTTGCGGATACCGGCGACAGGATCTTCATCGGCAAGGGCGAGCAGTCGGCCTGGCTGACGCTGGCTTTGGCCAATCGCCACGGCCTCGCCACCGGCGCCACCGGAACCGGTAAAACAGTGACGTTGCAGGTCATGGCAGAAGGTTTTGCGCGCGCGGGCGTCCCGGTGTTCGCGGCCGACATCAAAGGCGACCTGTCGGGCATATCGGAAATCGGCGAGCCCAAGGACTTTATTCTGAAACGTGCGGCCGAGATGGGCCTTACCTTCCAGTCCGACCAGTTCTCGACGGTATTTTGGGATGTGTTCGGCGAGCAGGGCCATCCGGTGCGCGCCACCGTCACCGAGATGGGGCCGCTGCTGCTGGCGCGCATGCTCGATCTCAACGACGTGCAGGAGGGCGTCCTCAACGTTGCCTTCCGCGTCGCCGACGACAATGGGCTGGCGCTGATCGACATGAAGGATCTGCGCGCGTTGCTGGATGCGATCGTGCCGGAGGGCGGCAAGAAATCGGCTGACGGCACTGAGGATCCGCTGGCGTCGATCCGCAAGGCCGCGCAAGGCTTCGGCAATGTCACCCGCGCCACCGTCGGCACCATCCAGCGCCAGCTTCTGGTGCTGGAAAATCAGGGCGGCATGAAATTTTTCGGCGAGCCCGCGCTGTCGCTGAAGGATTTCATGCGCACCGACCGCGACGGCCGCGGCATGATCAATATCCTGGTCGCCGACAAGCTGCTGCAGAACCCCAGGCTCTATGCGACCTTCCTGCTCTGGATGATGTCGGAGCTGTTCGAGGAGCTGCCGGAGGCGGGCGACCTGCCGAAACCGAAACTGGTGTTCTTCTTCGACGAGGCGCATCTGCTCTTTAATGATGCGCCGAAGGCGCTGATGGACAAGATCGAGCAGGTGGTGCGCCTGATCCGCTCCAAGGGCGTCGGCGTTTATTTCGTCACCCAAAATCCGATCGACGTGCCGGATCGCGTGCTTGGCCAGCTCGGCAACCGCGTGCAGCACGCGCTGCGTGCCTACACGCCGCGCGACCAGAAGGCGGTCCAGGCCGCCGCTCAGACGTTCCGTCCGAACCCGAAGCTTGATACCGCCAAGGTCATCATGGAGCTCGGCAAGGGCGAAGCACTGGTGTCGTTCCTGGAAGGTAACGGCACGCCGGCCATGGTCGAGCGGGTGATGATACGGCCGCCATCGGCCCGGATCGGACCGATCACGCCGGAGGAGCGCAAGGCGATCATGGATGCGAGCCCGTTCAAGGGCAAATACGACACCGCGATCGATGCGGAATCCGCCTACGAAATCATCCAAAAGCGCATCGCCGGAACGGCCGCGCCAGCGGATGGCGGAGCATCCGGCGGCGATAGCATCTGGGGCCATGTCGGCGCGATCGTCTCGTCCATCTTCGGGACCAATGTCCACCGCGGCCGGCTGTCAACCGGCCAGTTGATCGCGCGCAACGTCACGCGCTCGGTCACCGACAAGGTCGTCGGCGGCATGGTCGCCGATGTCGGCAAGTCGATCGGCGGTTCGCTCGGCGGCTCGATCGGCCGCTCACTGGTGCGCGGCGCGCTCGGCGGATTGCTGCGGCGATGAAAAATTTGACTGGGTTCGCCGTCGCGTGACTTCCACCAATTCGACTAGTTCCAGCCCGCTGAGATGGCCGTCGCTTCGAGCCCCGCTCGAAGTGCTGTTTCTGTTCTGCTGTATCGTGCTGACCGCCTTTGTGCTGGTGCCGGAAATCTGGGGCAGCGGCAAGACCAAGGACTATCCGCTCTGGTATTGGGCCGGCCAGCAGGTGCTGCATTGCGCGCGTCTCTATCCCGTCGACAGCCGCTATTTCGAATTCATTTACCCGCCGCTGTCGGCGGTGCTGCTCGCGATCCCGGCCTGGTTCGGCAAGGTGCCGCTCTATCTCTGCCTCTGCCTGTTGAACGTCATCGCCTGGTGGGTGACGATCCTCTATGCCAACGCGATGACGGGATCGGGCCGCA
>DATHMA010000138.1:0-7367 GCA_035487555.1 Bradyrhizobium sp.
GAGCTTGAGCTTGGCGGCCGCATCGATGTTGTTCGCCTTGGCAAGCTCGGCGACGGAGACATGGTTGTGGTGGGCGATGCTCGCCAACGTCTCGCCGGGATTGACGATGTGAACGCTCGGCGCGGCAGCCACCGGCTTGCTCGCGGGAGCCGCGGCCACCGGGGCGGCGGCGACCTGGGCCGGCACCGGAGCAGCGGCCACCGCCGCGGTCGGATGCGGAATGACCAGGGACTGGCCGGGCGACAGCGTGCGCGGACCCTTATAGCCGTTGGCGGCGAGGATGGCGGCCGGCGTAACGTGATAGCGCTGCGCCAGAATTTCCAGCGTGTCGCTGGTGCCGACAATGATGGTGGTGTTGTGCTCGGGACGGGCCGCTGCGACCGAGCGCGGCGGGACGCTGGCCGTGGTCTCCAGACGCGGCTGGGCCGGCGGCGTCGAAGTCGGCGCATAGGAGGCAAGCCCGCGCCCACCCCCGGACACGCCAGCGCTGGCGGAGGGATAGGACTGCGGCGCCGAAACGGCGGGCGGCAACGACGAAGACTGATAGGCGGCGGGCCGCGAATATTGCGGCAGCTCGCGGCGTTCGATCTGAGGTTGGACCTGGGCTTGCGGCGCGGGCGCCGGCACCGAGCCGGTCGCTTCAGCCTGCCCCTGGTAGCCGAAGGGATTGGCCAACCGGCTCGACATGTCGCTGCTGCAACCGGCCACCCCGAAGGAGATCAGTGCCAGTGCCGCAAGATGCGGTACGCGGCGCGAGCCAAAAAAGGCGTCAGCACGGGACATGGTTACTCACTGGTACGCAACAAATGACTTTTTCGAGTAAACACGTTCCCAGTAAATAACCGCTTAAGCCTGCGATAAGGCCTTGGCGCCACAGCCGATCCGGAAATTCATGGAATGGGTTAGAGTTCGCGCGCAATCCCCGGCAGCGCCGGCACAAAGCGGACGTCGACCAGCTCTTTTTGCTCGAGGCCAGTCTTGGTTTTGACAACGCGAATAAGGGTCTGCACGCCGTGATGCGGCCCGACCGGAGCGATCAGGATACCGTCCGTCTCCAGCCGGTCGGTGAGATTTTCCGGAATTTTCTCCACCGCCGCGGTGACAATGATGCGGTCGAAGGGACCGATATTGGCGGGAAGGTTAAGACCGTCTGCCAGCATCACCTCGACATTATTGCAACCCGTCTCCTCGAGCCGCAGGCGGGCGGCATTAGCCAAGGTCCGGAACCGCTCAACGGTGAGCACGTGGCTCACGAGCCGGGACAGAACAGCAGCTTGGTAGCCCGAGCCGGTGCCGATCTCGAGCACGCGGTGATGCTTCCGCAGTTGCAACTGCTCGGTCATGTAGGCGACCACAAAGGGCTGGCTGATGGTTTGTCCACAGGCAATGCCGAGCGCGCTGTCGCGATAGGCATCGGCCCGGTCGCCCTCCTCGACAAATACTTCCCGCGGCACTTCCTCGAGCGCCCGCAGCACGGCCTGGTCGCTGATTCCCCGCCGCCGCAGGGTCAGCTGAAACATCATCTTCTCAGGAGGGCCCTGTCGTGAGGACATTTCGGTCTCGCCTGCTAGTCGGGAATCGCCCGACCGGACTCTTTGATACAAAATGTAGCGCTTCCTTGCGGAGCATTTTTGCTGACGTCCGTTCCGGTTGTGGAACCTGCCATGCCGGAGGCGCGTAACGGCGCCATCCGCTCAAGGCGACCACGCGCATGCGAAGATGCCACTTGCGCTTCGCCACTAGCTATCTAATCGTTGCACCCATTGACGATTTTTGCGAACCTTCGCGATTAGGATGGGCAAGGACTGATCTCATGACTGCGACGCGGCCGCCACGCGGCTCAGTGTTCCTCGTTGAAGACGAGGTCATGATCAGGATGATGGTTTCCGACATGCTGGAGGAGCTCGGCTACACCGTGGCCGCCGAAGCGGGCGAGATCGGCGAGGCCCTGCGGCTGGCGGAAACGACTTACTTTGATCTGGCGATCCTCGACGTCAACGTCAACGGCAAGGTGATTTCCCCGGTCGCAGATCTGATCAAGGCCCGCAACCGGCCCTTTATCTTCGCGACCGGCTATGGCTCCTCCGGTCTGCCCGAGGAATATCGCGATCGCCCTGCCCTCCAGAAGCCGTTCCAGCTCGAGACGCTCGGCAAGATGATCGACACCACGCTGCGCAGCGCGCCGGCCTAGCGGCTATTTCAGCGTCTCGGTCAGCGCTTCCGAAAACGCCTCATCGGTGCGGTCTAGCCGGAGCGGCGTCACCGAAACATAGCGCGCGGCAAGAGCCGCCAGATCCGTGCCTTCCGCCGGCGTGTCCATCATCGCCGCGCGCTCGAAGCCGATCCAGAAATAGGGATTGCCGCGGCCGTCGCGGCGCTCGTCGATCTTCAGGAAGCCGAGATTGCGCTTGCCCTGCCGGGTAACGCGGATGCCGACGACCTCGTCGGGCTCACAGGCCGGGAAGTTCACATTGATCACGGTGTTCTTCGGAATGCCCGCGTCCATCACCTTGCGGATGATCGCAGGGCCGAATTTCAGCGCGGTGTCCCAGAGCGGACGCTCGCGCGTCGCAACCGAAAATTCCTGCGACAGCGCAAATGACGGCAGGCCGAGAATGGTGCCTTCGAGCGCGCCCGCGATCGTACCGGAATAGACCACGTCCTCGGCGACGTTGCGTCCCTTGTTGACGCCCGACAGCACGATGTCGGGCATGGTGTCGCCGAGGATATGCCGCGCGCCCATGATCACGCAGTCGGTCGGCGTGCCACGCACCGCGAAATGCCGCGGTCCAACCTCGCGCAGCCGCAAGGGATCGTTGAGCGACAGCGAGTGCGACACGCCGGACTGGTCGAGCTCCGGCGCCACGATCCAGACGTCGTCGGAAAGCGCTCCCGCAATCTCCTCGACGACCTTCAGGCCCGGCGCGTGGATGCCGTCATCATTGGTGCAGAGAATCCGCATCCCGCCAAAACCCTTTTCAGCCGAATCCTGATGCTTTCAAGCGGCCGTCTTATCCGTTGAACCGAGATCAGGCAAACTCGGCGGAGAGGCGGCGATTACGGTCAAAAAATGCCGTTTTTGCCGACGAATTGTTAAGCAGGCACTTGCTTTTGCCGCTCAGGCGGCGGCAGTAACATTATGACCAGTTTGGACCCTTTTTCAGGGGATGGCGACGGGGTTTCTCCATGACCCGCATTTTAGCCGCGACCGCGATTTTGATCTGTTTGGGCTTTTCCATCACCAGCCCGGCGCATGCGGAAGGAAGCCGGAGTATGGCTACCGACAATGGCTGTTTTCCGTGGCAGGATTTCAAGAACGGCCAATGTGTCGCCAAATCATCGCAGACGCCGCCGCCTGCCCTGCCTGAACCGGCACAATCGCCCGCACCGGCGGTCGCCCCCCCTGCTCCGCCGCCGTTGACAGCAGCGCCGGCTCCGCCGGTCGCCTGTCCCGCCGGCGCCAGCAATGTCGCGGGTCAATGTGTGTGCCCGACGAACACGCATGTCGACGCCACCGGCGGCGGATGCGTCGCCGATGTCAGCCCGATCCGGCCCGAGCAGCCCACCATCGTCTGCAGTGGCGGCACCGTGACCAACGGCGCTTGCGCCTGTCCGGAAGGTTTCAACCTGATGCCGGCGGCAGGCAGCGCCGGAGGCGGCACCTGCGCGCGCGCCAACGCGGACAACTGCCTCGGCGGCGAACTCACCGCCGGTGGCAAATGCATCTGCAGCGGCCAGGTGACGATGGATGGGGAGACCTATCTGCTCGAATATTCCAGTGGCAAATGCCTGCCGATGCGCTGCCCCGTCACCGCGTTGCACGACGGCAAATGCGGCGCCGCGACCACGACGGCGCAACCGAGCCCCGAGCCCGAGGGCAAGAGCCGGCCTGCGCCACGAAAGGACGTGAAAGAAGTAAAGGAAACCAAAGACGCGTCCGACGAAGACGAGCATCGCCGCCGTTGCGGGCGGGGCATGGTCATGACCCGCTCAGGCTGCGTCGCCGCGCATCGGCGTCAGGATTGGGAAGGATCGGCACGGCAATATTACCGCAACCTCTACCCGGGTTCGGTGACTCCGCCCTTTTGAAATTGCCGGGCGCTATTGGCGAACCCGCCAGCTGGGCAGGAACTTTGCTGACGCGCGCCCGATGTGAAGATTGAGCGGCTGCGCCTTGGCCGGCGGCAGCTCGATGGCGACCGGTGTGCTTGGCAAGGAGCGCGTTTCCAGGATCGGCGGCGCTTCCACGATCGACGTTACGGGCCTCAGTGGCTCGCTGGCGACCGGCTGGATCAATTCGAGCACGCTTTCGACCAGCGGCAGGCTCTTGCGCGGCGGCTGCGGAAAGCGCCCGCGCGCCAGATCCAGCGCCTTGTTGAAATCATCGGCATTGAGCCAGGCGAGCCCGCGCATGCGCTGCGGCAGATCGTCTTCCCACAGCCGGGTGCCTTCAACGTCAAACGCACCCTTCAGGCGCTGATCGACCGCCTGCAAACCAAAACCGGTGACCGCCCATTGCCGGCCAACCCAAAAAATATCGCGATGCAGGGCCATAAATACTCAATCTCGCTGCAGGCGGGACGCAACATAGCGGCACGCCCACCGTTCGCAACAGCGAACGCTGGCGCGCACAAAAAATTCGCAAGGCCTTTATTTTCAAGGCCTTTATTTTCGAGGCGATTATTTTTCCGGCTCGATCACTTTGAGGCCGCCCATATAGGGCTGCAAAACGTCAGGTACGGCAATCGACCCGCCCTGCTGTTGATATGTCTCCATAATCGCAATCAGCGCACGGCCTACCGCGGTTCCGGAACCGTTCAGCGTATGTACAAAGTGAGGCTTGCCATCGCCGCCGCGATAACGCGCATCCATGCGACGCGCCTGGAAATCACCGCAGACCGAGCAGCTCGAAATCTCCCGGAACGCACCGCCCTCGCCCTGACCGGGCATCCAGACCTCGATGTCGTAGGTCTTCTGCGACGAAAAGCCCATGTCGCCGGCACACAATGTCATCACACGGTAATGCAGATCGAGTTGCCGCAACACTTCCTCGGCACAGGCTAGCATCCGCTCATGCTCGTCCTTGCTGGTCTCGGGCGTCGTGATCGACACCAGCTCGACCTTGATGAACTGGTGCTGGCGGATCATGCCGCGGGTGTCGCGGCCCGCGGCACCGGCTTCCGCGCGAAAACATGGCGTCAGCGCCGTGAGGCGCATCGGCAATTCCTTGTCGTCGACAATGGATTCGCGGACGAGATTGGTGAGTGAAACTTCGGCGGTGGGGATCAGGCCGAGACGCTCGGTCTTCAAGCGCTCGTCGGGAGCGATCGTCAGCTCGCCGCGGACGGCCCAGAACTGATCGTCCTCGAATTTCGGCAATTGGCCGGTGCCGAACATCACATCATTGCGGACGAGCAGCGGCGGATTGATCTCGGTATAGCCGTGCTCGCTCGTGTGCAGGTCGAGCATGAATTGCCCGATCGCACGCTCCATCCGCGCGAGCCCCTTCTTCAGCACGACGAAACGCGCGCCCGACAGTTTCGCGGCGGCCTCGAAATCCATGAAGCCAAGGCCTTCGCCGAGGTCGTCATGTGCCTTCGGCGCAAATCCATATTCGCGCGCCTTGCCGAATACATGACGCTGCACATTGCCGTGCTCGTCGGCTCCGTCAGGCACTTCCGGCGCCGGCAATGGCAGGTTCGGGATGGCCGCGAGTTCCTTGTTCAACTCCTCGTCGGCGGCTTTGGCGGCCTGCTCGAGTTCAGGCATCCTGGTTTTGAGCTCGCCGACCTCGGCCATCAGCTTGGCCGCGCGCGCCTCGTCCTTGGCCTTCTTCGCCTCGCCGATTTCCTTCGAGGCCGCGTTGCGGCGCGCCTGCGCCTGCTCGGAGGCAAGGATGGCCCCGCGCCGCTTCTCGTCGATCGCGAGCAGCGAGGCGGACAGTGGCGATAGCCCGCGGCGCTTCAGGCCGGCGTCGAAGGCTTGCGGATTATCGCGGATCGCTTTGATGTCGTGCATGGCTGTCAGACCTTGAGTCGCGCCGTTCGATAACGGCGCCCTCCAGTAACCCGAATGAATGGCATTTGGAACAGCCGGACCTAGCCGAAAATCCGGTAGTTCTAAGCCAGCCGGGCGCCCTACTCGGCGGGATTGGACGCCGGCGGAGTGCCGGTCGTAGAGCTCTGCGAGGCGGCTGCCTTCTTCTCCACGATGCTCACCGCGATGATCGACCCCTCGTAGAGCAATAGCAGCGGTATCGCGAGCGAGGCCTGGCTCAACACATCGGGCGGTGTCAGCACCGCCGCGATGATGAAGGCGATCACGACGAAATAGCGGCGCTTAGAGCGCAGCATTTGCGAGGTGATGATGCCGACGCGGCCGAGCAGCGTCAGGATCACCGGAAGCTGGAAGGCGATGCCGAAGGCAAAGATCAGCGACATCATCAGCGACAGATATTCGCCGACCTTCGGCAGCAGCTGGATCTCCGCGGTATCCGGACCGGCCGCCTGCTGCATACCGAGCGAGAAGCGGATCAGCATCGGCAGCACAACGAAATAGACCAGCATCGCGCCCATGAAGAAGAAGACCGGGGTCGCGATCAGGTAAGGCCGGAACGCGTTGCGCTCGTGGCGGTAAAGGCCGGGAGCCACGAATTTGTAGATTTGCGTGGCAACGATCGGAAACGAGATGAAGCCGGCGCCGAACAAGGCCACCTTCAACTGAGTGATGAAATATTCCAGCAGCGCGGTGTAGATGAATTTGGAATTTTCCGGGCCTGCGACCCAGACGAATGGCCAGACCAGCCAGTTGTAGATGTGCTTGGCGATGAAGAAGCACAGGATGAAGGCAATGCCGAAGCCGAGCAGCGCCTTGATCAGGCGCGAGCGCAACTCGATCAGGTGATCGAGCAATGGTGCCTTGCTGGCTTCGATATCTGCGTCGCTCATGACGCTTTGGCGTCCTTGAGTTCGCCGGACGTATCAGGCGCATTATCCTGCGGCTGAAGCTCGCTCGTGAGCGCGAGCGGCTCAGAGGCCTCGTGGGCCGTCGCCTCGACAAGCGTTTCCGGTGTCGGCGCCTCGGGCGTGGTCGGAGCGGCCGGTGGCTCTGTCGCCGTTGTCTCGGCGGGCTTATCGACGTCGTCGATCTTAAGCGCGTCCGTGACATCCTTCTGCAGCGACGTCATCAGGCCACCACCGGAAGTAAGGCCGGAAGCGGCTTCCCTCACCTCATCGAAACTCTTCTTGAGGTCGGCCATCTCGGCCTCGCGCATGGCCTCCTGGAATTGGCCCTGGAATTCGGCGGCCATCTTGCGGGCCTTGCCCATCCATTGCCCGACCATGCGCAGCACGCCCGGCAGTTCCTTC
>DATHMA010000139.1:0-15576 GCA_035487555.1 Bradyrhizobium sp.
GAGCTCCTGATCTCGGTCACGATCCCCGTGCCGGCGGCCGGTCACGGCTACGCCTATGAGAAATTGAAGCGCAAGGTCGGCGACTACGCCACCGCTGCAGCCGCGGTCGTGCTGACGATGTCCGGCGGCAAGGTCGCGACCTGCACGATCGGGCTGACCAATCTGCACGAGACGCCGCTGCTCGCAGCGGACGCGGCGAAAGCCGTGATCGGCACCAGCCTCGATGCGGCCTCATTGAAGAAAGCGGCGCAAGCGGCGCAGGCGATCATGTCGCCGGCGGCGGATGCGCGCGGGCCGGTCGAATACAGAAAACATGTCGGCGGCATCATGGTGACGCGCGCGCTGCAGCGCGCCGCCGGCCGCGCGAAGTAACGGGAGGGGATAATGGCAAAGACCCATGTGACCATGAAGGTCAACGGCGCCGAGGTCGAAGGCCTCGTCGAGCCGCGCACGCTGCTGGTGCATTTCATCCGCGAGAATTTGCAGATGACCGGCACCCATATCGGCTGCGAGACCACGCATTGCGGCGCCTGCACCGTCGACATCGACGGCATGAGCGTGAAGTCCTGCACGATGTTCGCGGTCCAAGCCAATGGCAGCGACATCACCACCATTGAGGGCATGGCCAACGCCGACGGCACGCTGTCGGCGCTGCAGGAAGGCTTCCGCATGATGCACGGCCTGCAATGCGGCTTCTGCACGCCCGGCATGATCGTGCGTGCGCATCGGCTGCTGCAGGAAAATCCGTCGCCCAGTGAGCAGGAAATCCGGATGGGCATTTCCGGCAATATCTGCCGCTGCACCGGCTACCAGAACATCGTCAAGGCAATCCAATACGCCGCCGCCAAGATCAACGGCGTGGAATTCAAGGAGGCCGCGGAATGAACGACCTTACTCCCACGCGGGAACAACGCACCGCCGCCCTCGAAGGCATGGGCTGCAAGCGCAAGCGCGTCGAAGATATCCGCTTCACGCAAGGCAGGGGCAATTACGTCGACGACGTGAAGCTGCCGGGCATGCTGCACGGCGATTTCGTGCGCTCGCCGCATCCGCATGCGCGGGTCAAGAAGATCGACGACAGCGAAGCGCTGAAAGTGCCTGGTGTGCTCGCGGTCATCACTGCCGAGACGCTGAAGACGGTCAACCTCGCCTGGATGCCGACGCTCGCGGGCGACGTGCAGATGGTGCTCGCCGACGGCAAGGTGCTGTTCCAGAACCAGGAGGTCGCCTTTGTGGTCGCGACCGACCGATATGCCGCTGACGACGGCATCAACAAGGTGATTGTGGAATATGAGCCGCTTCCTGTTCTCGTCGATCCGTTCAAGGCGATGGACGCGGATGCGCCGGTGCTGCGCGAAGACCTCGCCGGCAAGACGTCGGGCGCGCACGGCCCGCGCAAACATCACAACCACATCTTCGAGTGGACCGTCGGCGACAAGGAAATGACCGATGCGGCGTTCAAGAAGGCCGAGGTGACGATCAAGGAGATGATCTCCTATCACCGCACCCATCCATCGCCGCTGGAGACCTGCCAGTGCGTCTGCTCCTTTGACAAGATCAAGGGCGAACTCACGATCTATGGCACCTTCCAGGCCCCGCATGTGATCCGCACCGTGGTGTCGCTGATCGCCAAGCTGCCGGAGCAGAAGATCCATGTGATCGCGCCCGACATCGGCGGCGGTTTCGGCAACAAGGTCGGCGCCTATCCCGGCTATATCTGTGCGGCGGTCGCTTCCATCGTCACCGGCAAGCCGGTGAAGTGGGTCGAGGACCGCATCGAGAATCTGACGGCGACCTCGTTCGCGCGCGACTACCACATGACCACCGAAATCGCTGCGACCAAGGAGGGCAAGGTCACGGGGCTGCGCGTCCATGTGCTCGCCGATCACGGCGCGTTTGACGCCTGCGCCGATCCCTCGAAATGGCCGGCCGGCTTCTTCAACATCGTCACCGGTTCCTATGATTTCCCGGTGGCGCATCTGGCCGTCGACGGCATCTACACCAACAAGGCGCCGGGCGGTGTCGCCTACCGTTGCTCGTTCCGCGTCACGGAGGCGGCCTATTGCATCGAGCGCGCGATGGATATCCTCGCGCAGAAGCTCAACATGGATCCGGCCGAACTGCGCCTGAAGAATTTCATCAAGCCAGAGCAGTTCCCGTATCACTCGGCCTTGGGGTGGGAATACGACTCCGGCGACTACCACACCGCCATGAAGAAGATGATGGAGTCGACCGACTACACAGCACTCCGCAAGGAGCAGGCGGAAAAGCGCGCGGCGTTCAAGCGCGGCGAGACCCGCGAGATCATGGGGCTCGGCGTCTCCTTCTTCACCGAGATTGTCGGCGCAGGTCCCTCGAAGAACTGCGACATCCTCGGCATTGCGATGTTCGATTCCTGCGAGATCCGCATGCATCCGACGGGAGCCGGCATCGCGCGGATGGGCACCAAGAGCCAGGGCCAGGGCCACGAGACCACCTGGGCCCAGATCATCGCGACCGAAATCGGCATTCCCGCCGACAACATCATGGTCGAAGAGGGCAACACCGACACCGCGCCTTACGGCCTCGGCACCTATGGTTCGCGCTCGACGCCGGTCGCGGGCGCCGCGATTGCGATGGCCGCGCGGAAAATCAAGGCCAAGGCGCAGATGATCGCGGCCTACAAGCTCGAGGTTCATGAGGACGACCTCGAATTCGATATCGATGGCTTCCGCGTGAAAGGCCTGCCCGAGAAATACATGTCCATGAAGGACATCTGCTGGGCGGCCTATAACTCGGTGCCGCCGGGCATGGAGCCGGGGCTGGAAGCGGTGAGCTACTACGATCCGCCGAACATGACCTATCCGTTCGGCGCCTATCTCTGCGTGATGGACATCGACGTCGATACCGGCGTGTACAAGGTCCGGCGCTTCTATGCGCTGGATGATTGCGGCACCCGCATCAACCCGATGATCATCGAGGGCCAGGTCCATGGCGGCCTCACTGAAGCCTTCGCGATCGCGATGGGTCAGGAAATCCGCTATGATGACGCCGGCAATGTCGTGACCGGCTCGTTCATGGATTTCTTCATGCCGACCGCGGTGGAGACGCCGCATTGGGAGACCGATTTTACCGTCACCCCGTCGCCGCATCACCCGATCGGCGCCAAGGGCGTCGGCGAAAGCCCGAATGTCGGCGGCGTGCCGGCCTTCTCCAACGCCGTCAACGATGCGTTCTCGTTCCTGGGGAGCACGCACATCCAGATGCCGCATGATTTCTGGCGGAACTGGAAGGCGGCGAAGGAACTGGGCGCCGTCGCGTAACGCAATTGACAGAGCGGGGGCTTCATCCTTCGAGACGCGGCGAAGGCGCCGCTCCTCAGGATGAGGTCACTAGCTCAGGGTGAGGTCTTAGACCCTCATGGTGAGGAGGCGCGTAGCGCCGTCTCGAACCATGGAGGCCACGGAGAAGCAATGAAAGACCGCGAGCACATCGCGCAGGCCCTTGCCGCCTCCGGCTACATCGCCGACAGCGAGCTTGCGACCGCGATCGCGCTGATGCAGCGGTTGCGGCGTCCGCTGCTGCTCGAAGGCGAGGCTGGTGTCGGCAAGACCGAGGTGGCGAAGGCGCTCGCCTCCGTGCATGCGACCGAGCTGATCCGCCTGCAATGCTATGAGGGGCTCGATCAGTCCTCGGCGCTCTATGAATGGAACTACCAGCGGCAGCTTTTGGCGATCGAGGCACATCGCGGCCATGCCGACACGATCGAAGACCAGATCTTCTCGGAAAAATACTTGCTGGAGCGCCCGCTGCTCGCAGCCATCCGCCGCGACAAGCCGCCGGTGCTCTTGATCGACGAGATCGATCGCGCCGATGACGAGTTCGAGGCGTTCCTGCTCGAGCTCCTCTCCGACTTCCAGGTCTCGATCCCCGAGCTCGGCACCATCAGGGCGGTATCGATCCCGCATGTGGTGCTGACCTCGAACGGCACCCGCGAGCTATCCGACGCGCTGCGCCGGCGCTGTCTCTATCATTATGTCGATTACCCCGACGTCGAGCGCGAGGCGCGCATCATCATGGCGCGGATCAATGGTGCCTCCGCTTCGCTGTCGCTGCAGATCGCGCGGATGGTCGAAGGCATCCGCAAGGAAGAGCTGCGCAAGGTGCCGGGTGTCGCCGAGACGCTGGATTGGGCCGCGGCCTTGGTCGGCCTCGACGTCCGCGACCTGCATGATGCGCCCGAGACCGTGCATGAAACGTTGATGTGCCTGCTCAAGACGCAGGAGGACAAGGTTCGCATCAGCCGCGAGGTGAGCGAGCGCATTTTGGGGAAGGTCGCATGAGTTGCTGCGGCACCGCACCCGATTTTGAGGAGATGAACGAGGTCTCGCGCCTCGTCTCCGGCAAGCTCGCCGCATTCCTGCGCACCTTGCGCGACAACGGCTTTGCCGTCGGCCTCGCCGAAGGGCAGGATGCCGCATCGTTGATGGCCTCAGGTTATGCCGCCAAACCCGGCCTGTTGCGCTCCGCATTCAAGCATCTGTTCTCGGCGCGGCGGTCGGATTGGCAGAAATTCGACGGCCTGTTCGATGCCTTCTGGCTCGGTAAGCGCGTGCGCTCGCGTTCGCTCGCCGCGGGCTCGACAAAAGCCGCCAACAACCCGTCGCTGAAGACCATACAGGATGGCGCGCAGCCGGGCGGTAGCCAGTCCGCAAGCGATCAGGTGCCGTCATCCGAGGATGCGCCGTCGTCACGCGGCGGTGAGGGGCGCATGGAAGGCGCCTCGCGCGCCGAAAATCTGGCCGAGGTCGATTTCCGCAAGCTCGCCGATCCCGAGCAGATCGCGCAGGCGCATGAGGCTGCCGCGCAATTGGCCAGGATCATGCGCACGCGGCTGACGCGGCGAGACCTCGCGCGCCGGCGCGGCTATCGGCTCGATCTGCGGCGGACCATTCACCGCAACATCAGCCATGGCGGCGTGCCGATCTCTCTCGTCAAGCGCCAGCGCAAGGACAAGCCGCTGCGGCTTATCGTGCTGCTCGACGCCTCCGGCTCGATGAGCATGTACACCTCGGTGTTCCTCCGCTTCATCCATGGCGTGCTCGACGAGTTTCGCGAGGCGGAGGCGTTTCTGTTCCACACGCGCCTCGCGCATGTTTCCGGCGCGATGAAGGAGAAAGATGCCGCGCGTGCGCTCGATCGCCTCTCATTGCTCGCGCAGGGCGCGGGCGGCGGCACGAAGATCGGCGAGAGCCTGCAAACCTTCAACCGCTGGCACGCCGCGCGCGTCATCCATTCACGCTCGGTCGTGATGATCGTCTCCGACGGCTATGAGACGGGAGATGCCGATTTGCTCGGAAGGGAAATGGCGGCTCTGGCAAAGCGCTGCCGCCGCATCGTCTGGCTCAATCCGATGATGGCATGGGAAGGCTATGCGCCCGAGGCGAGAGGCATCAAGGCCGCGCTGCCGCATATCGATCTCTACGCGCCGGCCAATACGCTGAAGTCACTCACAGCGCTCGAACCCTATCTGGCGAGGCTCTGACCATGGGCGCGCATGTCGAGGTGATGGATCTGGTCGCGCAGATGAAGGCCGCTGAGCAGGCCTTCGTGCTGGCGACGGTCGTGCGCACGGTCTCGGTGACCGCGGCGAAAGCCGGCGCGAAAGCGATCATCCGACCCGACGGCACCATCGTCGCAGGCTGGATCGGCGGCGGTTGCGCCAAAGGCGCGGTGCTGAAGGCGGCGCGCGAGGCGCTGGCCGATGGCGAGCCGCGCATGGTCTCGGTGCAGCCGGAGAACCTGCTCGCCGAACTAGGCGTCAAGCCGGGCGACAACAAGGACGGCGTGCGTTTCGCGTCGAACATGTGCCCGAGCAAGGGAACGATGGATATTTTTGTAGAGCCCGTATTGCCACATCCCTCATTGGTTATCTTGGGCGCAAGCCCGGTCGCGATGTCGCTCGCGGCGCAAGCACGCCAGCTCGGCTATCACGTCACGCTCGCCGCGCCCGCCGCCGATCTCGTGGCCGAGCCCGACGCGCATGTGATCGTCGACGGCTTTGCGCCGCGTTATCTCAACGATGCCCGCCGCTTCGTGGTGGTGTCGACGCAGGGCAAGGGCGATGAGGCCGCGCTGAAGCAGGCCATCGCAATCCAGGCCGAGTACCGCGCCTTTGTCGGCAGCCGCCGCAAGATGGCGGCGCTGCGCGAAAAGCTGATCGCTTCAGGTGTCGACACTGGTGCGGTCGACGACGTCAAGGCGCCCGCCGGGCTCGATCTCGGCGCCATCACCCCGGAAGAGATCGCGATGTCGATCCTTGCCGAGATCACCATCGAGCGGCGGCGCGGGCAGCGCGAACCCACTTCAAGGAGCCAGACCAAACATGCAGATGAATGACAGCCAGCGTATCCCGGCCTCGAAAGAAAAAGTCTGGGCGGCGCTCAACAATCCCGAGATCCTGAAGCAGTGCATTCCCGGCTGTCAGTCGCTCGAAATGACCACGCCGAACGAGATGACGGCGACGGTGGTGCTCAGGGTCGGTCCCGTGAAGGCAACCTTCGGCGGCAAGGTCACGCTGTCCGATCTCGGTCCGCCCAATTCCTATCGCATCACCGGCGAAGGAAACGGCGGCATCGCCGGCTTTGCCAAGGGCGGTGCGACGGTGAAGCTCAGCGAGGAAAGCCCCGACGTCACCATCCTCTTCTATGAAGTCGACGCGCAGATCGGCGGTAAGCTCGCGCAGCTCGGCGGCCGCCTGATCGATTCCACCGCGAAGAAGCTTGCGGGCGAGTTCTTTGCCTCGTTCGGCGAGGTGGTGAGCGGCGCAGCCGTCGCGGCCGGCTGAAATCGCCCTTCTGATCTGTGCTAGGGTGCCTCGACTCCCCGAAATCGGCGGAGCCGGGAGGGCCGGAGCACAAGCATGGCACGTATTCTCATCCTCGGCGCGGGATTTGCCGGGCTGTGGGCCGCGATCGGCGCCGCGCGCAAGCGCGACGAGATCGGCGCGCGTGCCGCGGAGCTCGAGATCCTCGTGCTCGACCGCAATCCCTATCACAACATCCGCGTCCGCAATTACGAGGTTGATCTGAGCGACGTCGCGATTTCGCTTCGAGGATTGCTCGATCCGGTCGGCGTCACGTACAGGGTGGCCGAGGTAGCGGCGATCGATGTCGCGAACCAGCATGTCACCGCCGCAGGCGATGGGGGGAGCATCGCCTATGACCGGCTGGTGCTGGCGCTCGGCAGCGAACTGGCTCGGCCTGCGATCCCCGGGCTCGCAACCCATAGCTTTGACGTCGACACCTACGCGGCGGCGGAAAAGCTCAACGCCCATCTCGCCTCGCTCGCCAGTGCGCCGCCATCACCGGCGCGTTCGACCGTGGTCGTCGTCGGCGCCGGCTTCACGGGAATCGAAGTAGCGACCGAGATGCCGGCCAAGCTCGAGAAAGCCGGCGTCTACGGGGAGCGCCGCGTCATCCTGCTCGATCCCAATCCCGTGGTTGGTGCCACCATCGGGGCGAACGGACGGCCGGTGATCAACGAGGCGCTGTCGGCGCTCGGGGTCGAGACGCGGCTCGGCGTAAGGGTTGATGCCGTCAGCGCCGATAGCATCAGGCTCTCGTCGGGCGAGACCATTCCGACGCGGACCGTCGTATGGTGTGCGGGCATGTGCGCGAGCCCGCTGGTTGCGACACTGCCGGGCGAGCATGAGCATGGGCGTCTTTCGGTGGACCAGTTCATGCGCGCCAAAGGCCTCGCGCATGTCTTTGCCGCCGGCGATGCCGCGAGCGCGAGGCTCGACGGCGGGCATGAAACCGTCATGTCCTGCCAGTTCGCGCGGCCGATGGGCCGCTATGCCGGCCATAATGTCGTCGCGGAGCTGTTCGGCGATGCGATGATTCCGCTCGACATCGACTGGTACGTCACTGTGCTCGATCTCGGCGCCTGGGGCGCGCTCTACACCGAGGGCTGGGACCGCAAGGTGCGCACGACCGGGGCGGCCGCCAAGGTCACCAAGCAAACCATCAACCGCGAACGCATCTATCCGCCGCGAAACGGCAGCCGCGCCGATCTCTTTGCTGCGGCAGCGCCGTCCGTGCAGGCGCCGCCGAAGACGCGAACGTAGCTAAGGTTTCATGTCTTGTGGAGTTGAGGCAGGCGCCGCTCGTCGCTGAGGGCGGCCGATGCATCCATGCGCGTCTGGTAGAAATTTAGGACCTGCAATGGCGTCTTGGCGTCAAGACGCGCATATTCGTGCTTCATCTCCTCCAGAACGCGGGCAGTGATCTGATGATCCCTGGCGCCGAGGAACAGCACTGCCATGGTCGTTTCCCATTCGAAGCGGCAGGCCTTGCAGAGGATGAGGGTCATTTCCCGATCGCCAAGGGCTCGCTCGACGACATTGGCCGGTAGCGCGCACAGCAGGGATAGTCCAACTGTTGATTCTTCGATCTTGCGGTCGCGGGCATAGCTCAGAATTTTGCTCTCGTTTAGCTCGCCGCGATGTTGCAGCGCCGTCAGCGTTTTTTTTGCCGCAAAGTAGTCCTTCGTGGCCGGTCCAAATTTGGATTGCAATGATCCGGTCACCTCGGCGACGGAGGTGTGGATGTGGTCGACCAGGTCGGGACGTTCCTGTTTGAGCTTTCGGCAGGCATCGGCGGACGCTTTCGCCACCAGTTGCTGGAAGACGTGCCGCGGAATGTCCTTACGCAGCCCGAGCTGTTCGACGAGAATGGAGTCGTTCTCGGAGCGCTTGAGCATGTGCAGAAAACCGAAGTCGGAAATGCAGGCGCCGTTATTCGCAGCTACGGAAGTGAGGACGTCGCGGTCTCCACGCGTCACCAGTTCGTCTGTCACGACCTCGGGAATGGATTTTCGCCTGGATATCGCCAGCAGATGCGGCTGGCCCTTGGTCCTGATATTGTGGATCAGCATTTTGGCATCGAGGCGCTCGCAGTGCTGCAGGATCGGGCCTGCGACTTCGATCGCATCGTCGGAGCCAAGCCTTTTAAGGGCGTTGATCGGTGCGTTGGCGACATTCACTAGTCGCCTCGCGAGCTGGGCACGCGCGGCGACTTCAATCGCACCCGCCAGCCGGCCGATCAGTTCGCCAAAAATCCAGATTTCGTCGTCCGTATAGTGGCCGACGATCAGCATGTCGGTCGCATACGAAAGCGCCTTGGTGCGGCTCTCTTCCGAACCGCGCTGGACGGCGTCGTCCAACTCTCTCAAAAATGACTTCCCCTCAATCATCGCGGCTGGCCCTTATCTGACCTGTCATTTGCGACGGACGGAGACAATCTCTCCGCTTTAAAAGAAAATCCTAAATATCTCGCTGCAAATTGCTCGGGATTTGATCAGTGATGTGCCCGTTCGGCTACTAGGCCGGGGGTGAGGTTTACATGTCGTGAACTTGCAAATTTCTGATAGCGAAATGTTGCTATGGGCCGGCTAACGCGCCGGCATCAGCCGCCGCCGAAATAAAGACCGTGCGCGTTCGCGACATAGATCTTCTCCTGGGCGCCCGCATTGGGAATGGCATCGACCAGCCAGTCGACGGTGGCCTGGTAGGGGGACTGACCCTTATGGTCAACAAAGGGACAATCGTCCGTGGTGAAGACTGGCACATGAGCATCGATCTTGAAGGGGGCGGGCTTGCGCCCTCTTGCTTTCAGTTCGGCTCGAGGCCGGCCTTTTTCACCACGCCGGCCCACATCTCGGCGTCGGATTTGAGCCGCGCGCCGAGCTCCTCCGGCGTGCCCGTCACCGGTTCGCCGCCGAGCTCGACCATCCGCTTCTGATAGTCGGCATCGGAGATGATGGCGCGGATGTTGTCGTTGAGGAAGGTGATGATCTCGCGCGGCGTGCCGGCTGGAGCCACCAGCGAATTCCAGCCGTCGACCGCGGCGTCGATGCCGTTCTCGCGCAAGGTTGGCACGTCAGGCTGCTGCTCGGAACGCCGGCTGCCCGATGAAGCGATGGCGCGAACCTGTCCGCTGTCGATTGCCGATTTCAGCGCGGCATAGGTTTCCACGCCGACCTGGACATCGCCGCGTAACAACGCCGTCAGCACTTCCGAGGAAGTCCGGTGCGGTACGACCGTCATGGGCACACCGCTGACCGCGCGCAAGAGCTCGGCGGTCACGTTCTGGGTGCTGCCGGGGCTGATGGTCGCGACGTCGAACTTCTGCGGGTTGGCGCGCGCGGCGTCGAGCGCGTCCTTGAGCGTATGCAGCGGCGAATCCGCCCGCACCAGTAGCAGCAGGTCGAACAGCGCCATGGTCGAGATCGGCGAGAACGCCGTGACCGGATCGAACGGCATCGTTTTCAACAGCGACTTCGACAGCACGATGCCGCTGGAGAACACGAACAGTGCGTAGCCGTCCGGCGGCGAGGCGAGCACGGCGTTGGCGGCGATGATGCCGCCGGCGCCCGGCCGGTTTTCGATCACGACCTGCGCGCCGGTACGCTCGGTGAGTTTCTGCCCGAGAATGCGCACGGTGAAATCGGCAAAGCCGCCGGGGCCGAACGGCACCACAATGCGGATCGGACGGTTGGGGTAGGGCGCCTCGGCACGGGCTCCGATGATGGATGCAACAGAGATCGCGAACGCGATCAACAGGCTCGCTGTTCTCGTCAGCACCACGTCTCCTCACACTTCCCCGCTGCCCGTTCAGCCGGGCAGTCGATTGATCAGCGCTACTATAGCAGCGCCGAAGTGCGGGTCTACCCGCAGGCCGTCATCGCGACAGAGCGGGGAGCACCTCGTAGCGCGCGTTTTCGTGCGGAAATTCGCCGCGATTGGCGAGCAGCACGATGCCGATGTTTCGCTTCGGCACCAGGCCGATATAGGCGGACGCGTTGTTGAGGCCGCCCGGCTTGTCGATCATGTTGACGCCATCGAGATGCACGTTCTCCCAAGCCATGGCTTGCCCGAATTTGGCCTGGCCGAATTTGGCGCTGACCTCGAACCTCTCGCGCTGGATCATCTTGAGTGCCTCGCGGAGTTGCGGATCGCTGACCTTGCCGTCGAGACAGGCGGCGACGAAGATCGAGAGGTCGCGCACGGTCGAGAACATCTGGCCGGTGCCGGGAAAATCGAAATAGCTCTGCTGATTGCCGGGCGGGCCGATCGGCACGCCCTGGTCGGAATAGCCCTGCACTGTTTCCTGCAACAGCTCGGCGGGCATGATGGCGCGATTGTCCTGTCCGCGCTCGGGCAGGAACGTTGCGTGCATGCCGAGCGGCTCGAGGATGCGCTCCTCGATCAGCTCGTGGATCGGCCGGCCATAGCGGCGCTCGAGCACGACCTGCAGCAGCACATAGCCGGCATGGGTATAGATGCGCTGGCGGCCCGGCGCTTCGCCGACTGATGGCTTCCAGGTGTTGAGCATGTCGAAGAACTGGGCCTGCGTGTAGGATTCATTCGGCCACGGCGGATGATCGGTCGGCAGCAGCAGTCCCGACGTGTGCGTCACCAGTTCGCCGATGGTGACGCGGTGAAGATAGTCGCCGTTGAGCTCGCCGACATATTTGCTGACGGGATCGTAGAGATTGATCTCGCCGCGCAGCGCGCCGCGCGCCACCAGCGTTGCCTCGAACAGCTTGCGCAGCGAGGCGATATTGAACAGCGTATCCTCCGTGATCGGCTGTTTGCCGGCAATGTCGGCATGGCCGTAATTGAAGAACTGCACATGGCCCGTGGTATAGACCGCAACCGCAAGTCCGCCGCTGGTGACCGCGGGCGCAAGATGGGCGGCAACGAGGTTTTGGACTTTGCTATCCATGTCGGAATCCGCGGCCGCGTTCGGCACCGGCGTGAGACAGAGCGTGAGAAGGGCGAAGCTCGCCAGGGAGGCGTGAAGCCACGATTTCATCGCTGCCATTGCCTCTTCAATGCGGTGGCCATATTCGGCCTTCGAGGAAGCGCTACGGTTCCCGCGCGCGGGAGAGCGCGGGGTCGCTCGCGCTATGCAGCGGGAGAAGAGGCTGTCGCGTCAACCCTTGCGCGACACAATTTTGGTTGATGCGGGCGTGATCCCGGCCGCGTTGAAGGTGCACCTCTCCCCTTGTGGGAGAGGCGTAGGCCGCCTTTGGCGGCCGTTCTTGAAGAACGCCGAAGCGGAGCTTCGGCTATGTCGCATCGCCAGATGCGATCCGGGTGAGGGGTCTCTCTCCGCTTGGACAACTGCGTACCGCTTCTCCCGCAAGGGGAGAAGGAACAGAGCTCGTGAACGTCTTCGCCGCTAGAACGTGAACAGCACCGAGGCATACCAGGAATAGCGGTCGGTCTCGTCTGTGTTCTCGATCCCGCGCCTGACATAGCCGAGCAGGTGATAATTGTCGGTCACGTCGTAGCGCCATCCGATGCCGAGGCTGGTGGCTGCGGGTGTGCCTTGCCTGTCGGCGGTCTGATGGAACAGCTCGCCGCCGATCTGAAGCTTTGGCAGAAGCTGGTAGGTCAGCACAGTGCCGGCCTGGCAGAAATCGGCGGCGCTGATTTCGTCGAACGTGCATCCGCCGCCGCCGAACGCCGACCATTTCGGGCCGAAATCCTTTTGCACCCAGATCGGCAGCAGCAAGGACACATGATTGTCGCCGATCGTCGCCGAGCCGCTCGGCAGGAAGATACGGGGGAACACGCTGACGTCGAGGCCGAATGTGTCTTGATGCAGGAAGCGATATTTCGCGGCCAGCTCGACATTGCCTGGGTCGACCTCGGTGCTGCCGCCCATGGTGTCGCTGTAGCCCGCAGGCACGGTCGCGGTGAGCTGCAGATTCGGCGCCGCGCCGTAATTGAAGTCGATCCCGCTTTCGCCTGACGTGCCGGAGCGTGTGTTGGTCCCGTTGTTGAACGTGTAGATCTCGAAATGGCCGGTATCGGTGGGCTCGGGATCGTCGGACACGAAGGGCGGTCCGGCAACGGCCGGCTGCATCAGCAGCGCCAGCACAGCGCCCGCGACAACGGAACAAGCGAGCCAAGGGGCGCGTCGCGCGATCATCGAGAAAAACTGCTTCTCATTCGATCGATGTAGTATATGCTACATCAGAGCATGTCGAGTTCCATTTCACTACATGGTGGTATTTGCGTTTGAGCGCGCGACTTAACGTTGGAACCGACCTCGATCGCATGCTGAGGCGGGCGAAATCGCCGCTCGGTGCCACAGGTTTGCGTGTGGTTCGCTTCATCGACCAGAACCGCCAGCTCGTTTTGGCGAGTTCCGCCGCTGCGCTGGGCGAACGCATCGGGACTTCCGATGCCACCGTGCTCCGTACCATCCAGGCTCTGGGATTTCCGAGCCTCGCCGATCTCAAGACGGCCATTCTCAGATCAAGCGAGCGCTCGACGCCCGCCGACGACATGCGGCGCACGCTGGTCGATCTCGATAAGACCACCGGCAAGGCACTCGACAGCGTGCTGCGGACTCACGCCGAAGGGCTCGCAGTGTTGCGATCCGAAAAATGCCGCGCTCAAATCTCAGCCGCGGTGCGGCTCCTCGACGGCGCTTCCCGCATCGCCGTGTTCGGGATCGGACCTTCGGCCTCGCTTGCGACCTACATGTCGGTGCTGCTGGCGCGCAGCGGCCGGCGCAGCCGGACCATCAACGCCACCGGCTCGATGCTGGCCGATCAACTGCTCGATCTGCAGGCGGGCGATGCGCTGTTGATCCTCGCCTATGGCCGGCTCTACCGCGAGGTGAAGGCGGTGTTCGCCGAGGCGAGGGCGCTGCGCCTGCCGACTGTGCTGATCACCGAATCCGACGACACGCCGCTGGCAAAGCTCGCCGATGTCTGCGTGGCCATTCCGCGCGGCCGTCCGGGTCAGGTCGCGTTGCATGGCGTGACCCTTGTCGGTCTCGAAGCCTTCGCGCTCTCGCTTGCCGCCGCAAAGCCGGATGCGGCGCTCGCCTCGCTCGACCATCTCAATCGGCTTCGGCGCGCGACCGAGGCGCAGCCCAGGCTTGCGGAAACCGTTCGGGGGCGAACCAGACGAAACAAGGAGGCCGCCGCATGGTCCAGGACATCGAGAGAAGCAAGGTTCCGGAAGTCACGCTGATCTTCTGGATCATCAAGGTCCTCGCAACGACGCTGGGCGAGACCGGTGGTGACGCCGTCTCCATGTCCATGGATCTCGGCTATGCGCTCTCTAGCGTGATCTTCATCGGCATTTTCGTGGTCGCGGTCGTCGCGCAGATCCTGGCTCGGAAATTTTATCCGCCGCTCTATTGGTTGGTCGTCGTCGCCACCACGACGGCCGGCACCACCATGGCCGACTTCGCCGACCGTTCGCTCGGCATCGGCTATCCCGGCGGTGCATCGCTGCTGCTGGTGCTGCTGCTCGCCTCGCTCGTGATCTGGTACCGCTCCGAAGGTTCGATCTCCGTCAACACGGTGTCGACGCCCCGGGTCGAGACCTTCTACTGGGTCGCGATCCTGTTCTCGCAAACGCTCGGCACCGCGCTCGGCGACTGGATCGCCGATACCGGCGGGCTCGGCTATGAGGGTGGCGCAATGGTGTTCGGCGCAGCACTTGCGCTCGTCGCAGCACTTTATTTCCGGACCGGCGTTTCGCGCGTGGCTCTGTTCTGGGCCGCCTTCATCCTGACGCGCCCGCTCGGCGCCACCGTCGGCGATTTCCTCGACAAGCCCGTCAGCGCCGGCGGACTGGCGCTGAGCCGCCCGCTCGCATCCGCCGGGATCGCGGTTTTCATCATCGTCTGCCTTTTCATCCTGCCGCAGCGCGCCGGATCGCATCCCGGCGAAGGACGGCCGGAGCTTGCCGGCCGATAGCGCCGCGGGCCGGGAGCTTATGGCCACGCCAAATCTCTGCTAGGCTGGCAACCAGAAGCGGAAAGCCGCCCGGCCGCAAGGGAGACTTCAGATGAGCCGCCATCCCGATTTTGTGCCTCAAGGCGTGATTCCGGCGGTGCTGTTGCCGTTCCACGAGGATTTTTCGATCGATGAACGGAGCTTCCGCGCTCACCTGCGCGACATCGCCGCCGTGCAAGGGCTGTCCGCGATCACGATCAACGCCCATTCGACCGAGGTCGCATCCTGCAGCAGTGACGAGCAGCGCCGGGTCATGCAGATCGCCGGCGAGGAAGCAGGCCACGCGCTGCCGATCGTTCACGGTGTCTGGGCCGACGGCAGCCTGGAGGCGGCCCGGATCGCCCGCGAGGCCCAGGCCGGCGGCGCCTCGGCACTGCTGGTGTTTCCGCCCGCGCCCTTCACGCTCGGGCAATCGGCCGACATGGCGCTGGCCCATTTCAAGACCATCGCCGAGGCGACCGATCTGCCGCTGATCGTTTTTCAGTATCCGCTGGCGACCGGTCAGGGCTATCCGGCGGCGACGCTCGAGCGGCTGTTTCAGGAGGTGCCGACCATCCGCGCCATCAAGGATTGGACGCCGCAGGTCTCCGAGCACGAGCGCCAGATTCGCACGTTGCAGGCCCGCAAGCGTCCGATCAACGTGCTCACGACCAACAGCGCATGGCTGTTGAGCTCGCTGGTGCTCGGCTGCAACGGTCTGCTCTCCGGCAGCGGAAGCGTCATTGCCGATCTTCAGGCACGGCTCTATCGCGCCGTCAAAGCCAA
>DATHMA010000140.1:0-4502 GCA_035487555.1 Bradyrhizobium sp.
GGTCGATTCCAAGCCTGAGGAGCTGGACTCGCTCGACCGCGAGATCATCCGCCGCAAGATCGAGCAGGAAGCGCTGAAGAAGGAAAGCGATGCGGGCTCCAGGAGCCGGCTCAAGACGCTGGAGAAGGAACTGGCCGAGCTTGAGGAGAAATCAACGGCTCTGACGGCGCGCTGGAGTGCGGAAAAGAACAAGCTGTCGAACGCGCAGAAGATCAAGAGCGAGCTCGACGGTTTGCGCGTGGAACTCGCCAATGCGCAGCGCCGCGGCGAATTCCAGAAGGCGGGCGAGCTTGCCTACGGCAAGATCCCGGCACTGGAGAAGCAGCTTGCCGATATCGAGGCCAGCGAGAACGCCGGCCAGGTGATGCAGGAGGCGGTCACCGCCAACAACATCGCTCAGGTCGTGTCGCGCTGGACCGGCGTTCCCGTCGACAAGATGCTCGAGGGCGAAAAGGACAAGCTGCTCAAGATGGAAGATAGCCTCGGCAAGCGCGTCGTCGGCCAGGCCGAAGCGGTGCGTGCGGTGGCGACCGCCGTGCGCCGCTCGCGCGCAGGCCTACAGGACCCGCACCGGCCGATGGGCTCGTTCATGTTCTTGGGGCCGACCGGCGTCGGCAAGACCGAGCTGACCAAAGCGCTCGCCGAATATCTCTTCAACGACGAGACCGCGATGGTCCGTCTCGATATGTCGGAGTACATGGAGAAGCATTCGGTGTCGCGGCTGATCGGCGCGCCTCCGGGCTATGTCGGCTATGACGAGGGCGGCGCGCTGACCGAAGCGGTGCGGCGGCGTCCGTACCAGGTCGTGCTGTTCGACGAGATCGAGAAGGCGCATCCGGATGTCTTCAACGTGCTGTTGCAGGTGCTCGACGACGGCCGCCTGACCGATGGTCAGGGCCGCACCGTCGACTTCCGCAACACGCTGATCATCATGACCTCGAACCTCGGTTCGGAGTATTTGGTGAACCAGCCGGAAGGCGAGGACACCTCCGCCGTGCGCGAGCAGGTGATGGCGACGGTGCGGGCGCATTTCAGGCCGGAGTTCCTGAACCGCGTCGACGAAATCATCCTGTTCCATCGGCTGCAGAAGAGCGAGATGGGCCGGATCGTCGAGATCCAGTTCGCGCGGCTCTCGAGGCTCCTGGAAGAGCGCAAGATCACGCTGACCCTGGACAACAAGGCGCGTGACTGGCTCGCGGAGAAGGGCTGGGATCCCGCCTATGGCGCGCGTCCGTTGAAGCGCGTGATCCAGCGCAGCGTTCAGGATCCGCTGGCCGAGATGATTCTCGGCGGCGAGGTGAAGGATGGCGACAAGGTCGCGATCTCCGAGAAGGGCAATGTCCTGACCTTCAACGGCAAGGCGCCGTCGACGGCCGAGATCGCCCAGTTCGAGGCGCCGGTGCCCAAACGTAAGCTCAACTAAAGAGCGCAAGCCGAACTGTTGCGAAATGAAAAACCCTCCCCGCCTGGCGGGGAGGGTTTTGTTTTGAAAGGCTTTTTTGCCCTTAGCGGGTGCTCATCTGCAGCGGGCCGGCGTCGGAGATGCGGGCGCCGTTGCGGCCGGCCATCATCGCATCCAGCCGGTCGCGCTCCTTCTCGAAGTTCAGTTCCATCGGGCCTTCGAGCGCGCGGCCGCGCGGCAGCTTGACGCGCATCGGGTCGACGAAGCGGCCGTTGACCAGGATTTCATAGTGGACGTGCGGACCGGTCGACATGCCGGTCGAGCCGACGAAGCCGATCACCTGGCCCTGGCGGACGCGCTTGCCGATTTCCATGCCCTTGGCGAAGGCCGACATGTGGCCGTAGGCGGTCTCGTAACCGTTGTTGTGCTTGATGCGGATATATTTGCCGTAGCCGCCCTCGAGGCCGACCTTTTCCAGGACGCCGTTGCCGGAGGCGAAGATCGGCGTGCCGTAGGCGGTCGCCCAGTCGACGCCGGTGTGCATCTTCACATAGCCCAGGATCGGGTGGCGGCGGCCGCCGAAGCCGGAGCGCATGATCGCGTTGTTGACGGGCTTGCGCACCAGGAACTTCTTCGCGCTCTTGCCGGTCTCGTCATAGTAGTCGACCACGCCGTCATCGGGGGTCTGGAAGCGGTAGTATTTCTTGGTCTCGCCGCCGACGGTCAGCGCCGCGTACAGCACTTCGTTCTTGTCGGTGGCATTCGAGCCCTCGTCCTCACCGGCATAGAACACGTCGAAGGAGTCGCCCGGCGCCACCTTGCGCTGGAAATCGACGTCGTAGGAGTAGATGCGGATCATGTCGTCGATGACGGGCATCGGCACCTTGTTGCGCAGCGCCGTCTCGTAGATGCTCTGATAGAGGCGGACGCCGGAGCCGTCGTCATCCTCGTCGTCGTCGGTGCTCTTGGCATCGGCGGTGTCGGTGACGGTGTTGATGCTGGAGACGTCGACGGCGACATATTTGCCGATGTCGGACAGCGCCGCCACCGCTTCGACCGTCGTGTCGTTGGCGACGATCACCCGGTAGGGCTGCAGCCGCGCGCCGGGGGCGGCGGGTGCCATCAGGATGCGAAGTTTCTCGCCTTCCTTCAGGCCGTTGTCGCGGCCGCGGGGGCCGAGCGTTGCCGCGATCGCCTTGCACTCGTCAGGCGTCGCGCCGAGTCCCTGCAGGACCGAGGTGACGCTGTCGCCCTTCTTGACGACGTGGATGCGTTCGCCGTTCGGGTTGCCGCCGGTAATTTGTTCCTTGGTCTTCGGCAGCAGCGTGACGTTTTCCGGCACCACGCGGGTCTCGAAGCCGGCATAGGGATCCTGCGAGGGGGCCTCGGCGGCATAGGCCATCTTGCTGACATCGGATTGCGTGGTAGCGCCGGTGGCATCGGCCGTGGCGTTGGCCAGCGCATAGCGCACGCCACCGCCATTGCCGCGCCAGTTGGCGGCATCCTTGACCCGCATCAGGACGTCGTCGAGCGCGACTACCGCGGAAATCTTTGCCTTCGGCAGCACCGTGCCGAGATCCTTGGTGACGAAGGAGACTTCGGCATCGGGTTCGGCCGCATCCGCATTGGCATTGGGATCGTCGGAATTGGGCGTATCGCTCGCGCCGACATCGGTCAGCATGCGCTGCGCATTGAACGCCGGGATCTTTGCCGACAGGTCGCTCGTCGTCATCGAGAGGTTGCCGGAGATGCGCACGAACGGCCGCACCCGCATCATTTCGCGGTTGCCGACGCGGGTGACCGTGGAGACACGCACGATGTTGCGCGAGGCGGTGGCTTCGCCCGGCGGCGGCAGGCGGTCGCTCTTATGCAGGCTGACGGCGCGGTCATTGGCGCTAAATGCGCCGCGGAGCGCGCTTTCGACGCGCTCCGGTACGCGTGCAAAGGTCATTTCGCCGTCGAGGGACGCAAAAACGGCGCCGCCGATAAGAGCTGCGCCGCACAGACCTGTCAGGATGGTGCCGCTGAACCACTGTACGGATACGCGGCGGCGGTCGATGACCGCGGCTTCGGAACCGTCGACGGAAAGCGGGGGCTCATGGCCGAGATCGATCATGCCGACCTCGCGTCCATAGCCGCTCGCGCGTGACGTCCTGTGGTTCAACCCAGTGTCCCCCCAACTATCATCCAAACTACAAGGGAAGACCTTACGCGCACCAGAACCTCTTTATGCCGGCGCCGGCCGGGCTCGGGGAACATGGCGGTGCATTCCTGTCCGACAATCAAAGGCCGCCGCTAGAAGAGGCCGAAATCGCGAACGAAAATGCTGCTAAGATCTCTCGATGTTGCTCGGTTATCGGGAAAAGGCGACGGGTTCATCATGGATCGCCGATCCCCAGACCTGAATGACCACCGGCAGCCCCCACTGGCACCCGGCGATTCAACGCTTACCTGTATGCCAGAACGTCGCAGGATTGTGGCTCAAGTACGGCTCAGCCCTGAAAAATCTAAGCTTCTTAGCGTCGTGAAAATAATCCGAGCGATGCGACGATTTGTTGACAATGGCCGTTGACAAGGAAGATCGGGCGGGCCTATAACCCGGCCACTGAGCGCGGCGCTGTTTTGGCCCTTGGCCAAGACGAGCTTCTGCGCCCGTCAAGCTCCTCATTTTGATGAGTGCAAAAACAACCGGTAAATACGGTTGCCCTTTGCCGTCGAACGAGGGGTAGGGAAGACTCCCTTATAGGTAGGGAGAGGGGTTTTGGCCCCGGGCTGTTTGACAAGTGAAGATGAAGAAAGAGAAACGTGGACGGCGGAGTCCTTGCGGGTCTCGATCATGAAAACCAAAGGCTTCAAAACCTGGGGTTTTCGGAAGTCGGGACCGGACGAAAGACTTCGGCGGTACACGTTTTGAATAAGGAAACACCATGATCGGAAGCGATGTGAATCGCGTTTGGTCAATATGGTGGGACCTCGTCAAACGTTGTGATCAGCCGGCTCAAAGTTTCAAGTCCAACTTGAGAGTTTGATCCTGGCTCAGAGCGAACGCTGGCGGCAGGCTTAACACATGCAAGTCGAGCGGGCGTAGCAATACGTCAGC
>DATHMA010000141.1:0-9365 GCA_035487555.1 Bradyrhizobium sp.
GCCGGAGCCGCAGCTGGGGGTCGATTCGAGCTCTTTCCAGGCGCGCTCGCGTGCTGCCGCGTCGCCGGTTGCGACCGTGAGCGCCGCGTCCGGATGCGCCATCCGTTCGCGCAAGGGTACGGGGCCGCAGACGATCATGAAGAACTCGTAGCCGTGCGGTACCTCGTTGGCCATCACGAACTGGAAGTGCACGCGGAAGAACTTCCAGCGGAAGGCATTGTAATGTTCCGGCAGGATCATCTCGCGGAACCGGATCGGCACAATGGTGGGATTGCGGCGCGCAGCGCCGACGTCGATGCCGTGGCTTGCGACGGGATCGAGGTCGAAGAAATTCATCACGTCCTTGCGCGCCTGGCACTCGATCCAGTCGATCGATGGTTCGATCGCGAGCTCGCGCAAATGCTCGCGGAACTCGGAAGCCGCCTTGTGGAAACCGACAATCGGATAATTGCCGCCAAGCGTGAGCAACACCACGCGCGGCCCGTGCTTGCCGAGCAGGGGATCAAGCTTGAGCGCCCGCGCGAGGATTTCAGTACCGAGGAACGAGCCGGAGGAATGGCCGACCAGCACGATCTCCTCGGCGTCGCTGGAGCGCACGACGTCGGCGAGATGCTGGGCGAAGCGATCGAGCCGCTCGTCCCATTCCGGGCGCTCGCGGTGCGAGAACTCCCAGGTCCAGATCGTGTCGCACATCAAATAGAGCACGTAGGTGCGTTTTTCGGTGTATTTCAGCATGGTCCAGAGCGCGGCGAAGAAGAACACGACGGTGGCGGGGATATCGAACGGCGAGGGCACGCCGATCGCCTCCAGTCCCTTGCGCACCAGCGCTGCGGCAAGTGCGACGATCGCGACCTCGCACCAGAACACCATATGCGGAACGGTGATGAAGGTGAGGAACCGCCAGTTCGCCTTCATGAAGCGGAACACGGTGCCGTGGAAGATCAGGCGCAGATAGATCCAGATCGTGTAGGAGACGATGTGCCAGATCGGCAGATTGAGGTCGCGCTGGATGAAGTCTTCAAAGCGGAGGAAGTCGTAGGTCGCGTGCGTCTGCCAGTCGCCACCTTGGGTGTCGATGGTCCAGGACGCGATCTCGCTCTCGCTGATGTTCTCGGGCCGGCTGATCCTGGTCGAGACGCCATAGAGCTTCTCGAACTTGCGCAGCTCGGTGCGGAACATGCGGTAATATTGCGCGAGTCCGCGCGGGTCATAGCCCTGCACATAGATGACGTGGCGATTTTGAACGCGCACTTAAATGAATTTCCCCGGCAATTCCTCTCTTGCCGGGACTATAACAGCCGAAGTGGCGCGCCAAGAGCTAATTCGGCCCTTGGGCACAGCCGAAGGTATGAAATTCCGCTAATGTTCTCTGGAGGTTAAGGCGGCAAGCGCCTATTGCACGTCAAGTGGGGCGACGCCCGCGGCAGCGCCGCTCGCATCCGTGGTGATCTTCTCAACGCGCGCTTCGGCCTGGCGCAGCAGCTCCTCGCAGCGGCGCTTCAGCGCCTCGCCGCGCTCATAGATCGCAACCGATTCCTCTAGCGGCACCTTGCCGTCCTCGAGCCGCTTCACGATCGTCTCCAGTTCCTCGATCGCGCGCTCGAAAGAGAGCTTCTTCACTTCCACCACGGTGTTCTCGGCCATGCTCTTGTCCCTAAATCCTACTCGGTACCGCCGGCAACCCGAAACGTAAGGCCACCACTGCGGACGGATTGTGGCGCGCTCAAGGTTTTGGCGTGGTGCCCATCAGCGCCGTCACATGTGCGGCGACCGATTCCGAAAGGCCCTGGAGGTCATAGCCGCCTTCCAGCACCGAGACAACTCGGCCGCCCGCGGACTGGTCGGCGACATCCATCAGCTTGCTCGTCACCCAGCCGAAATCCTCGGCGCGGAGATTGATCGAGGCAAGGGGATCGCGCATGTGCGCGTCGAAGCCGGCGGAGATGATGATGAGCTCGGGCGCAAATTTCGTGAGCTCCGGCAGGATCGCATTCTCGAACGCGGCGCGGAATTGCGCGCTGCCGTCTTCGGGCCGCAGCGGCGCGTTGACGACGGTGTCGTGCTCGCCGCGTTCGCCGCGGGCGCCGGTGCCGGGAAACAGCGGCATCTGATGCGTCGAGCAATACATCACCGTCTTGTCGGACCAGAAGATATCCTGCGTGCCGTTGCCGTGATGCACGTCGAAATCGATCACCGCAGCGCGCGCGATGCCGTATTTGCGCTGCGCGTGACGCGCGGCGATCGCCGCATTGTCGAAGAAGCAGAAGCCCATCGGCGTTGATTTTTCGGCGTGGTGGCCGGGCGGGCGCACCGCGACAAAGGCGCTGCTGTGCTTGCCGGTCATGATCGCATCGGTCGCGGCGACCGCGCCGCCGACGCCGCGCATCACGGCCTCCCATGTGCCCGGCGACATCGAGGTGTCGCCATCGATATAGACGAGGCCCGACGTAGGCGCGACGTGGCGAAGCTCGCCGATGTAGTGCTCGCCATGGCAGAGCGCGACGGAATCGAGATCGCCCTCCGGCGCTTCGCCGCGCACCAGCGGATTGAACCGCTCTTCGCCAAGCACCTGGTTGATCGCGCGCAGGCGGTCGGGGCGCTCGGGATGGCCCGGCGGCGTGAGGTGCTCGAGGCAGGCAGGATGGGTGAGGAGCAGCGTGGACATGAATGATCCTGGCGCGGGATGCGCGCGTGAGACAAGGCGCTAATCTAGGCGGTTGTAGGCCGAACGGAAAGGGCGGCGAACCCGATATATCAGTTCGTTCGCGTGATGCGCGTGGGCGGGCTAGGTGCGATCGGATTGTGGTTTCCGAAATAGTTGAACAGCACCTCGGAATCATAGTCGCCGATCCGCGCATGGACGCCGTCCTTGAACGCAGCAAAACCGTCGCCGCCGAGCGCGAGATAATTGTTGATGGTGACGCGGTAGGTCTTGGCAGGATCGATCGGCTTGCCGTCGAGCTTGAGCGTGGCGCCATCGACATGCTCGCCGAACGGTTTCGACGCGTCCCAGCTATAAGTGAAGCCCTTTGAGACCTGCAGGACGCGCGGCCGCTTCTCGTCCGTCCATTGCTGCTCGAGCGCGGTCTTGATCGCAGCGCCCGTGAGTTCGAGCGTCACGAGCTGGTTGCGGAACGGCTGGCTGGCGAACACGTCGGCATAGCTCACCGCACCGTCGCCCTTCCTGGTGATGTCGGTGCGGATGCCGCCGGGATTGGTCATGGCGATGACGGCGCCGCCGTCTTTCTCGCTTGCAGTCGCGGCAAGCTGCGCATCCGCAATGATGTCACCAAGCTCGCTCTCGCCGGTCAGGTTCGGCACGCGCGACAGCGTCTCCGTCACCGTGCCGGCGCGGCGGTTGGCGAGGGGGGCGGCGACCTTGTCGTAGGATTCGAGCAGCGCGGTCTGCTCGGGATCCCTCGCAATGGAGTTGCGGACGATCACATTGTCGGCTTTCGCGCTGATGACATCGCGTGTCGCGGGATCGAGCTTGACGTCGATCGCGGTGACCAGCGTGCCGTATTTATCGCCCGACGTCACAAGCCGGCCGTCGATGTCGCAGACATAGGCCTGGTGGGTGTGGCCAGAGATGACGACGTCGACAGCCTTGTCCAGCTTCTTGACGATGTCGACGATCGGCCCGGAAATGCCGGGGCATTCATTGTAGTCGCCGGTCGGCTGGCCGCCTTCGTGGATCAGCACCACGATGGCCTCGATGCCCTTCGCCTTCAATTCCGGCACGAGCGCATTCACGGTCTCGACCTCGTCGCGGTATTCGAGCCCGGCCGCGCTCGCGGGCGAGATGATGCCGGACGTGCCCTTCAAGGTCAGCCCGATGAAGGCAACGGGAATGCCGTCGAATGTCTTGACCTCGTAAGGCGGAAACAGCGTCTTGCCGGTGTCCTTCACAATGGTCGACGCGGCGAGATAATGAAATTTCGCGCCGGTGAAGGGATGCGGGCCCTGGCATTTGTCGACCGGATGGCAGCCGCCGTTCTGCATGCGCAACAGCTCGTCCTTGCCCTCGTCGAATTCATGGTTGCCGACGGAGGAGATCGCAAGCCCCATCATCGACATCGACTCGATGGTCGGCTCGTCATGGAACATCGCCGACAGGAACGGGCTTGCGCCGATCAGATCGCCGGCGGCGACGAAGATGTTGTTCTTGTGGCCCTCGCGAAGCTGCTTCACCAGCGTCGCCATCTGCTCCGAGCCGCCGGCGGGAACCAGCGCCTTCTTCTCCTTGTCGGTCGAATCGGAAATCCGGATGCCGGGCGAGGCGCGCAAGTAACCGTGAAAATCGTTGATCGCGAGGATGCGTAAGTCAACGGGCGCGGGCGATTGGGCGGAGGCGGGCGGAGCGAGAAGCGCAAGTGCCGCCAGCGCGAGAGCAAGGATGTTTTTCATGGCATGATCCTAAAGAATCGGCGCGACGATTTCACGAAACTTTGGCGCGATAGCGGAGCGCGTCCACCAGAAGCGCGAAGGCCGGCGTCATCTGGCGGCGGCTCGGATAGTAAAGGTGATAGCCGGTGAATGGCGGGCACCAGTCATCGAGCACGCGGACGAGACGCCCGCTGTCGAGATGTTTGCCGACCTGGTCTTCGGGCAGATAGGCGAGCCCAAGCCCGGCAAGAACCGCGTTCATGCGCAGGCCCACATTGTTGAAGACGAGTTGGCCGTCGACCCGCACCTTGAGCTCGCGTCCGCGCTTCTCGAATTCCCAGGCATAGATCGCGCCATGCGTGGGCAGGCGGATGTTGATGCAGGCATGCGATGTGAGATCCTGCGGTTTCCTCGGTTTCGGCCGCGAGGCGAAATAGCCGGGCGAGCCGACCACGGCCATGCTGAAGTCCGGCCCGATGCGCACCGCAATCATGTCTTTTGCCACCTGCTCGCCGAGACGGACGCCTGCGTCGTAACGCTCAGCTACGATATCGGTGAGGCCATAGTCGATGGCGAGCTCGACCTTGATGTCGGGATAGCGCGGCAGCAGCTTGGCCAGTGCGGGCCAGAGAACCGTTTCCGATGCATGCTCGCCGGTCGTGATCCGGATCGTGCCCGCGGGCGTGTTCCGCAGTGCGCCCAGCGCAGCCAGCTCGGTGTCGATCTCCTCGAAGCGGGGTCCAAGGTTGCGGAGCAGTCGTTCGCCCGCTTCGGTCGGAGCTACGCTGCGCGTGGTGCGCATCAGGAGCCGGACGCCCAGCCGCTCCTCCAGCTCGCGGATGCTGTGGCTCAGCGCCGATTGCGATACGCCCAGTTTCGCGGCGGCGCGGGTGAAGCTGCGCTCGCCCGCTACCGCGAGAAAGCCCAGGAGGTCGTTGAAGTTCCTGCGCATTGATGAGCCCAACTCATAAGTTCATGCGGATTTTTACACCTAATCGCTTTCCGATTCAGCCCCTAACTGTGCCGCGGTTGCCAAAAACAGGGAGCACCGACATGCAGAAGCGCAAACTTGGAACGAGCGGACTGGAGGTATCGGCGATCGGGCTCGGCTGCATGGGCCTGAGCTTTGGTTATGGTCCTGCCGTCGAACGGCAGCAGGGCATCGCGCTGATCCGCGCGGCCGTCGAGCGCGGCGTCACCTTCTTCGATACCGCCGAGGTCTATGGTCCCTTCACCAATGAAGAGCTCGTGGGTGAGGCGCTGGCGCCGTTCCGCGGCGACGTCGTCATCGCCACCAAGTTCGGCTTCGACATCGATCCTCATACCTATAAGCAGAGTGGGCTGAACAGCCACCCGGCGCACATCAAGGCGGTGGCCGAGGCTTCGCTGAAGCGCCTGCGGACAGATCATATCGACCTGTTCTACCAGCATCGCGTCGATCCGGCCGTGCCGATCGAGGACGTCGCAGGTGCGGTGAAGGAATTGATCGGCGAGGGCAAGGTCAGGCATTTCGGCCTCTCCGAGGCCAGCGCGCAGACGATCCGCAAAGCCCATGCGGTGCAGCCGCTGGCGGCCTTGCAGAGCGAATATTCGCTGTGGTGGCGGGAGCCGGAGCAAAATGTGATGCCGACGCTCGAAGAGCTCGGCATCGGCTTCGTTCCCTTCTCACCGCTCGGCAAGGGTTTCCTGACCGGCGCGATCAGCGCCACGACGACCTTCGACGCCAATGATTTCCGCAACGTCGTGCCGCGCTTCTCGTCCGAGGCGCGCAAGGCGAACCAGGCGTTGGTCGATCTGATCGAAAAGATCGCCGCGGCAAAACGGGCGACGCCGGCGCAGATCGCATTGGCCTGGCTGCTCGCACAAAAGCCGTGGATCGTGCCGATCCCGGGCACCACCAAGCTGCATCGCCTGGAAGAGAATCTCGGCGGCGCCGATGTCGCGCTTTCCGCCGCCGATCTCGCCGAGATCGCGCGCGCCGTCTCCGAGGTCGAGGTGCAGGGCGCGCGTTACCCGAAGCATCTGCAAGCGCTGGTCGGCGGCTAATGCTTCAAGCATTGCGTCAGGGCGTGGTGCGCTACGCTTGGTAATCGGCACAACTGCCGTAGGGTGGGCAAAGCGATAGCGTGCCCACCATTCCCAAACATAGATCGGAGTGAAGTCGGTGGGCACGGCGCTTCGCGCCTTTGCCCACCCTACGATCCCGCAAATCAGCGCGACGCCAGCGTCACCATCCCCACCATCCCGGTGAATCCCACCGGACGGTTTCCTCCTGAGGCCCGAACCGAATGACCGGCACCGGAGGCGGGCCGTACGGATCGACGCGGTCGTCTTCAGGACGATAGCGGTATCGTGGAACAATGTAGGAGTCCCAGTACTGATTTGTCCCCGGGACGGGCGTGACGAATAGCCTCTCGCGTGGTTGATGAACGACTTTGTGCCGCGTTTGGGCTGAGGCACTTGATGTCCCCAGGCTGCACAGCACCAGGGCCGTTCCGATAGTGAACGCTGCCGTCATTATCCTCATGCTTCAGCCTCCTTCACACAGGCAAATCAACGAGCACCATCTCATGATCGTTCCAGCTGCGCGAGGCTTAAGTGTGACGTTGGGGATGGTCAGGCAAGAGCAATCGCTTCGATCGCGACCAGCACATCGGGTATATCGGCCCCGAAACGAACCATGGCCCGCGCCGGCTTCGCGCCCGGGAAAAACTCGGCATAGGCCTCGTTCATCTCCTTGTAGAGGTCTGGCCGTGCGAGCAGCACCGTAACTTTCACCACGCGTTCGAGAGAACTGCCCGCCGCCTTGAGGATGGTCTGGACGTTACGCAGGGCCTGGCGGGTTTGCTCTTGCATGGTGTCTCCGACCACCTGCGTGGGGTCGCCTCCGGGCCGGACGGGGATCTGGCCCGAAACAAACACGAAGCCGTTAGCCACGACCGCATGGGAATACGGGGAATGCGGCGCAGGATAGTCGGGGACTTCAACGTGTTGAACCGCGTTCATCTCAACGCTCTCTGCTGACTTATCAGGCTAGACTAGGGGAATCCCGGCCTCTCCGACAGGGGCGACGTTCCGGCTACTTATGAGATGGCGGCACGTGCGTCCGCGCTTGGCCGCCAGCGCGGGGCAAAAGCCCCGATCGCTCGCCCATTCGCCGACGACGCGATACACCTCCGAAAGGTGCTCGCGCATCTGCTCCCGCGCAAAGCCGAGCGGGAAGAAGCGTTCGCCGGCCCTAGTCAGCCGATGCGACAGGCGACCCGTTCAAGGTATTGTCCGGGTCAAATTCGAAGAGCCATTTGAGGTATTTGTAATAGTCTGGCTGCTTCTTCTTGATGTCGTCGCGAGTCAATGACCCGTCTTTCCCGGACAGAAACACGCTCGTTGTCACGGCGAAAAATTCCTTCTCATTCGACATGAGATATTGGTCTGAGGGATAGATCGCCTGTTCGGAGGCTGCCGCGAACCAGCTTTTGGCCGCGTGATTTGCATAACCGTCCGGCAGAATGTGGTCATGATAGGCGTGGAGCAATTCATGCAAGACCACAGGCCGCGTCTTGTTCTGATCGACCAGCGTCTGCGGACGGATCAGAATGACGCCGGTCGTCCTGGCCCGCATCACCAGGTCGGAATTGCTGATCTCTGGACCGGTCTCGCTTCCCCAGATTAACGCAGGCGCAGCCGCGGTCTTCAATGTTGCGGGCATCCGGTGCCCATAGCACGCAGCCTCCATCGCCGGCTTTGGTTCTCCGGACGACGGATTGGTCATGTGACCCATGCACGCGAAGTCATCGACCACGATAGGCACGGTTTGAAAGAACGCGAGGACACGTGGGCTTAGTTTCAGGTCTTGCACAACGTCAATTTGATGCCGCAACCCGTCTATGACAGCCGGGAGATCGCCCCGGTCCTTCACCGATGATACATCGAAGAATTGTCCCCGGTACGTTTCACGGCTCGGATGGCTTTCGGCTCCCTTCGGGCTGACAGTGATGGTTCCCAGCGTGTGGACGCCGGAGCCGCCTGCGATCAGAGTGTTCGGAAATGCGAGAATGGCCGACAGAGTGAAGGCAAGCGGTAGCACGCGCATACGAGCCTCTTTCTACTTGGTGATTGATAGCGTCGCGATGCAACATAGGGTTTAGCCGCTACGCTTTCGTTGACAGAAAGGGTGAACGGCCGATCAATACGGAGAAGACAATTTTCTGGTTTTTTGTTGCCTAATCGCTCGCCCATTCACCGACGACGCGATGCACCTCGCTAAGGTGCTCGCGCATCTGCTCCAGCGCAAAGCCGAGCGCGAAGAAGCGCTCCGCGGCCTCGCTGGTCATGCCGCGGGTCAGGCCTTCGTGGCGGACCTCGTCGAAGGCGTCGGCGTGGGCCTTGAACGCGGCCTGGACCGCGTCGAGCGCAGGCGGCAGGTTGCGCCCGCGCAGCGCTTCTCCGCTCGCATGCAGGAAGTCACCGACGACGGGCCCGATCTTCTCCAACAGCGGCGTCAGCCGTGCTTCCACGAGCGCGGGCAATTCGCAGCCCACCGCACGGCCCAGAATGACGATGTCATGGCGGAGCCGCAGCAGCGTGCGCAGGAGCGGGCCGGTGTCGGGGCCGGAGGTGAGGCGCGCGGTGCGCTCGTGCTCGGCCTCGGCGCCGGTGGCGTTGAGCTTGGTCAGGTATGCGCCGATCTGGGCGTTGATGCGGCGGATGTCCGGCTGGTCTCCGCCGCAATGATGCTGCAGCAATTGCGACAGCGCGTCCGCGACCAGCTCGAGCGTGTCCGCGGCGGCTTCCGTCGTGAGCGCATGCGCGCGCGAAGGAAACACCAGGAAGGAGACGACAAAGCCGACCACTCCGCCGACGGTGACCTCCAGCACGCGGTCCAGCGCGGAAGCCATCGGGCTCACATGCTGCATGCTCGGCACCAAGAGCACGATGATGGCGGTGATCGGCAGCACGTTGAAATTGGCCTTGAAGGC
>DATHMA010000142.1:0-7528 GCA_035487555.1 Bradyrhizobium sp.
CGAAATGGTCAAGGAAGTGCTGGACACCATGGTCGATCTTGCGAAAGACGGCATGACCATGCTGGTCGTCACCCATGAGATGGGCTTTGCCCGCGAGGTCTCCAACCGCGTCGTGTTCATGGACGCCGGCCAGATCATCGAGTCGAACACGCCGCAGGAGTTCTTCGCCAACCCGCAGCATGCGCGGACGAAGCTGTTTCTGAGCCAGATTTTGCGGTGATGCTTGCCGTGGTGCCGTAGGGTGGTCAAAGCGAAGCGTGCCCACCGATCAGCATCATGGACAAAAGGTGGGCACGGCGCGAAGCGCGCCTTTGCCCACCCTACGGACCGGGGGATGACGAGAAAGACTCACACCTTCTCGAACGGCACGTCGATCTTGGTGCGCTTCTCCAGCCATTGGGGCACGGGCAGCTTCTTGCTCCGCATGAATTCCGGATTGAACAGCTTTGACTGATAGCGGTTGCCGGAATCGCAGAGGATGGTGACGATGGTCTTGCCGGGGCCGAGCTGCTTGGCGAGCTTGATCGCGCCGGCGACGTTGATGCCCGTCGAGCCGCCGAGGCACAGACCCTCGTGCTCGAGCAGTTCATAGATCACCGTGACGGCTTCCTCGTCGGAGACCAGGAAAGCGTCGTCGACCTTCGCCGTCTCGATGACGGGCGTCACGCGTCCGAGCCCGATGCCTTCGGTGATCGAGTTGCCCGGCGTCGATTTGGCCTGGCCATGCTTGAACAATTCATACATCGCAAAACCGTGCGGATCGGCGCAGGCGGTGACGATGCCCTTGTTCTTCTCTTTCAGATAGCGCGTGGTGCCGGCAAGCGTGCCGCCGGTGCCGACCGAGCAGATGAAGCCGTCGACCTTCCCGCCGGTCTGCTCCCAGATTTCGGGGCCGGTGGATTCGTAATGC
Organism: Bradyrhizobium sp.; assembly: GCA_035487555.1. Classification (GTDB taxonomy): domain Bacteria; phylum Pseudomonadota; class Alphaproteobacteria; order Rhizobiales; family Xanthobacteraceae; genus Bradyrhizobium. The sequence continues at coordinate 911 of DATHMA010000142.1, forward strand.
GCCTTGGCATTGTCGAGATTGTTCCACTGGTCGGCGAACAGCACGCCGTTCGGCTCGCTCTTGCGCAGCTGCGCGGCGAGGCGCTTGCCGACATGCTGGTAGTTGTTCGGGTTGGAGTAGGGAAGCGCCGGCACCTCGACGAGCTCGGCGCCGCACAGCCGCAGCATATCCTTCTTTTCCTGGCTCTGCGTTTCCGGAATCAGGATCAGCGTGCGATAGCCGCGGGCGCTTGCGACCACCGCAAGCCCGATCCCGGTATTACCGGCGGTCGATTCCACCACGAGCCCGCCCGGCTTGAGCTCGCCGCGCTTCTCGGCTTCGAGGATCATCCATTTGCCGGCGCGGTCCTTCACCGACTGGCCGGGATTCATGAACTCGGCCTTGCCCAAAATGGTACAGCCGGTCGCTTCGGAAGCCCGCTTCAGCTTGATGAGCGGCGTATTGCCGATGGCTTCGACGACGTCTTTGTTGAAGGTCATTTTAGGGGAATCCGCCGGTGTTTCCTCGTTTGCCCAACGAACAGGCAGGGGCGATGGTTTCCGGGGAACCTAGTCAACGAAAGCACCCAGCACAAGCTAACCAGAACGCGGCTCTTTGATTAAGCATGATCTTTTCGGAGAACCGCTGCACACTTTTCCGGATCATGCTCTAGCGCGGTTTTGCGAACACCACCTGCCGGACGTCGATATTGCCGGACAGGAATCCGGCCTCGCAATAGGCGAGATAGTACTCCCACAGCCGCCGGAAGCGCTCATCAAAGCCGAGCGGCTTCAGGTTCGGCCATGCGGCGCGGAAGTTATTTCGCCAGGTCGCGAGCGTCTTGGCATAATCTTGCCCGAAAATGCGCTCGCGGATGACGGGCACGCCGAAGCGCTCGCCGAACGCCTTGAGCACCTGCGGCGAGGGCAGCATGCCGCCCGGAAACACATAGCGCTGGATGAAGTCGACTTCCCGGCGATAGCTCTGGAACATGCTGTCCTGGATGGTGATGGCCTGGATGCCGGCAAGCCCGCCGGGCAACAGGCGGTCACGCACCTGCGAGAAATACTTCGGCCAGAACTCTTCACCGACCGCTTCGATCATCTCGATGGAGGCGATACGGTCGTAGCGGTCGCGCTCGTCGCGATAGTCCTGCAGCCTGATCTCGACCTTGTCATTCAAGCCCGCAGCCTGGATGCGCTTCTGCGCGAAATCGCGCTGCTCCTTGCTGATGGTCAGCCCGACGACCTTGGCGTTGAAGGTCTTGGCGGCAAATTCGGCAAAGCCGCCCCAGCCGCAGCCGATCTCCAGCACCTTCTGGCCCGGCCGCAGGTCGATGGCCTCCGCAAGCCTGCGGTACTTGTTGTTCTGCGCGGCGGTCAGATCGGGCGTGTCATCCTCATACAGCGCCGAGGAATAGGTCATGCTCGGATCGAGCCAGGCCGAGTAGAACGCATTGCCGATGTCGTAATGGGCGTAGATGTTGCGGCGTGCCTGCCGCCTGGTGTTGCGATTGAACCAATGCCGCACGACCTGGACGAAGCGTACCAGCGGCTTGTTCGCGAGCATGGTCTGGATCAGTTCATGATTGACGCAGAAGAGGTACAGGAACTGCGTCAGGTCGGGCGTGTCCCACTCGCCGCGGAGATAGGCTTCGGCAATTCCGATGTCGCCATTGTTGATCAGCTTCGAGGCAAAGCCGTAGCTGTGCAGTATCATCTGCGCGGCCGGCCCAGGCTCCGCGCCGCCGAAGCGCATCACGCGCCCGTCCAGCAGCGTCACGTCGAGCGTGCCGCGTCTCAATCTTGAGGCGAAGCCCAGTGCGAGCTGCACCATACGTGGCAGCGCGGCAAGCGCCGTTCTTGCGTTGTCGGGTGTAACCTTGATCACGTCGCCCATGGCAGTCCGTCAACCGCTGTGGCTCTGTGTCCGCTACTCCTGTCGTGAATGGCCGGGCCTGTCGGCCATCACCGGACCAGAGCGCGCCCCCGCGGCCGGCTGGCGCTTAGGTAATATAAGCGCGCTTTTTTGCGCTCGCCAAGGAGGTATTATCGGCTTTCGCGCCTGCGGAATCCGGTCTCGGCACGAGCTTTACCCCCTTGAGCCAGAGCCGGAGGGCCTGCCAATGGATGGCCCCGACGATCCTGAGCGTGAGAAGGGGCAGGGTGACGAAGGCCTGCAGCAGCGCTCTCGTGGTCAGTGCCCGGCGGCGGCCCGAGAAGGTTGCCGCGAGCAGCGGGCCTTCTTCATCCACCTCCAGGATGCGCAGCCTGACCCCTTCGCCCGGCGGCGAAATGCGGAAGCGGTAGCGCGTCGCCATCTCCACGAAGGGCGAGACATAGAACAGCTTGTCCTGCTCCTGCCGCACCCCTGCCGCGGTGATCTCGCCGGGCCCAACCGGGAGCACATAGGAGTGGATTTCACCGAAGGTGTTGCGGACTTCGTAGATGATGAGCGCGAGACCGCCGTCGGCGCGGGTGCAGAAATAGACCGACAGGGGATTGAAGGTGTAGCCGAGGAGGCGGGGATAGCAGAGCAGCCATACGCGTCCGCCGGTCAGGCTGACGCCATGTTCGTTTGCGCGGGCTTGCGCATAGGCGCGCAAGGAGGAGCCGTCGCGCTCGCCATGATCGGCCTCGTGAAAACTGTAGAGCGCCGCCCGGTTGACGCCGAACAGCGGCGACTGCCGGCCGGCTTCGTCGAGGCGGTCGAGGTCGATCAGGAGGCTCATGACGCGGTAGCTGAAGCGATGCGGAACAGGCTTCAGCCGCGCATGCATGACATCGCCGAAATAGAGCGAGGCGGGGGCTTCGGTCTGGCTGGCGGCGAGGGTCATGGCTATTCGGCTGCCTCGGCGAGCGCCGGCGGTGTCTCGCGCCACGGCGCGTAGGCACCGAGCGCTTCGGCGACCTCAAGGCCGGACCGCAAGCCGTCCTCATGAAAGCCATAGCCGGTCCAGGCGCCGCAGTACCAAATGCGGCGGCGTCCCTGGATCTCGGCGAGAAGCTTCTGCGCGGCAAAGGCGCCTGGGTTGAATTGCGGATGCTCGCAAGTGAATTTGCCGAAGGTGAACTCTTCTGACGGGGCAAAGGGCGGGTTGAGGCTGACGAACAGCGGCTTGTCAGCGTCGATGCCCTGCAAATTGTTCATCCAATAGGTCACGGCGACGTCGTTGGCCATCGTGTCGCGGCGCTGCCAGCGCAGGAAATTCCAGGAGGCCCAGGCGCGCTTGCGCCTCGGCATCAGCCGCTCGTCGCGATGCAGATACACCGTGTTCGGCGCATAGCCGATCGCGCCCAGAATGTCGCGTTCGCGCGGGTCGGCATCTCTTAGCATCGCCAACGCCTGGTCGCTATGGGCTGATATCACGACGTGATCGTAATGATCGCTGCGGCCGTGGCTGTCATGGACCACGACACCGTGCGGCGTGCGCTCGACCGAGGTCACCGCGCAGCCGAGCCGGACGCGGTCGGAAAAGGCCGCGGCGAGTTTCTCGACATAGTTCCGGCTGCCGCCCTTGACCGTCCGCCAGACCGGGCGGTCATATTGCAGCAGGCGATGGTTGGAGAAGAAGGCGACGAAATTCTCGGCCGGGAAGTTCAGCATCTCGGCTGCCGGCGCCGACCAGATCGCCGCCCCCATCGGTGCGAGATAATCGGTCAAAAGCCGCGGCGAGAAATGGTTGTGGCGGAAATAATCGCCGAGCGTGAGTCCGGCGAGCTTGCCGGCCTTGTGATCGGCGACGCTCTGCTGGTTGAAAGTGACAATGTCGCGCAGCATCCAGATGTAGGATTTCGACAGCAGGTTCTGCGGCTGGGCAAACAGGCCCTTTGCGGTCTCGATCCAGTTGTCGCCGCCGCCCTTCCATTCGAACTTGCCGCCATCGGCGGTGACCGCAAAGCTCATGCAGCTCGGCACGGTCTCCACGCCGAGATGGTCGAACAATGCGGTCAGGTGCGGATAGTTCAGCTCGTTGTAGACGATGAAGCCGACATCGACGGCAATCGGCGTGCCGTCATAGTCGATCGTCACCGTGTGGCTATGGCCGCCCGGCCGCAGCTCGCGGTCATAGACCGTGACGGCGTAGCGTTTTGAAAGGGTCCAGGCCGCGGCGCCCCCGGCAATTCCCGTTCCGATCACCGCGACATGCATCCACCGTCCCCTTTGGCTCCATCGACGGAGGAGATACGGGGGCGGCCATTCCCGGGTTTCAGGGCCACGACCGGAGGGCTCGCGAGGAACAGGCAGGTTGAAGCAAGCGACGCTGCGGCGTATAGGCGGCGGATGTCCGACCCCATCGAGCAAGGAAGCGGAGAGGCGATCGCGGAATGTCCGCATTGCCAGAAGCCGACCCCGCTTTGCATCTGCGACAGCGTCACGCCGATCGATAACCGCGTCGCTCTATTGATCCTGCAGCATCCGCAGGAGCAGGACAGGGCGCTCGGCACCGCGCGGCTGACCGCGCAGCATTTCAAGGGTGCGGTAGTGAAGGTCGGGCTGTCCTGGCCGAGCCTGTCGAAGGCGCTGGGCCGGCCGGTTAGCGACCCCTCGCGCTGGGCGGTGCTCTATCTCGGCTCGGCGAAAGTCGCCGATCTCGACACCGACCGCGCGGTCGTGGCCATCGACCGCAAGGGCGCGATCGAGACCGACCAGCGCGGCATCCTCGGCGACATCGAGGGCGTGGTGCTGCTCGATGGCACCTGGAGCCAGGCCAAGGCGCTGTGGTGGCGCAACGCCTGGATGCTGAAATGCCAGCGCGTGATTCTCGGCCCCAAGCGGCCGTCGCGCTATGGTGAGCTGCGCCGCGAGCCGCGGCAGGACGGGCTCTCGACCATCGAAGCCGCAGGGATGCTGCTCGCCGCGCTCGAAAAGCGGCCCGACATTGCCGATACGCTCGACGCGAGCTTCGAGCGCATGCTGGCGCGCTTTCGGCAGGTGCAGGGAGCCAATCCGGAGCTCGCGCCACGGCCAAAGCCGCGGCCCAAGCGCGATTTCCGGCGGCGGAAGCGCGGCTGATCGCTCACACAAAAAAGCCCCGGGCGACTGCCGAGGCTTTTTTTCGAGCAAGAGCTCGGATCAGTATTTTGCGATGACCGGACCGCCAAAGCGGTAGTTGATGCGCACCGTTCCCATGTCGACGTCCTGACGGAGGTTGTCGGTGCGGCCGACGGCAACGGCGGTGGGCGCGAAGACGATGTTGTGCGTATCCATGAACAGGTGGTCGTATTCAAAGCCAACCGACCAGTTCGGCGCAAAGCTGATTTCAATGCCGGTTCCCACCGCGCCACCCCAACGGGTCTCGGTGGCCGAGTTGAACACGGTGTTGGTCGCGGTGAAGTAGCTGGAATATTTGTTGTCGGTGACCGCAGCACCACCCTTCACGTACCAGAGCACGCTGTTCCAGGCGTAGCCGACCTGGCCGGTGAAGAGGCCGATCGCGTCAATCTTGGTCTGGTTGATGTAGGGAACAATTGCCGTGAGGCTCGAGTTCGTTCCCTTCAGGTCGGCCCAATCGCCCATGGCTTCGACACCGAACACCCAGTTGGCGGACTGCCAGCGATAGCCGAGCTGACCGCCAACCATGCCGCCTGTCGCGTCGTGACAGCCTTCCGAACTCGGGTTAACGGGCGCGCCGGCCACGCTGGTGACGGTGTAGCAGTTACGGCTCGAGCCGCCGCCGCCATTGATGCCGATGTAAACGCCGCTCCAGTCGTAGACCGCCGGGATCATGGCGGGCGCCTTGGTGTAGACCTGCGCGGGAAGATCCGCGGCAGACGCTGCGCTTGCAAGTCCAGCCGCCGCAAGCAGCCCAGCTCCAACGATGACGAAACGACGCATTCCCATTCCCAGCCCCTTGTTTACCGGTCTTGTCGCCTTGTTGCACAAAACCACGGCCTGCGACAGCTTGGCTCAGCCGCAGGTTGAACTTTGGTGTGATCTGTTGCGGAAATATCTCAGGCGTCGAAGCCAGATCGCGTCGATGGGCAGATGCGGCTCGAACTGCCCAAATCGAGGCCGAGCGGCCCCAAAAGCTGCCAAAATCGCTCGGTTGCAGATATCAGACGGGCCGTATAAGAAGCGCCTCAATGGGGCCACGTGGCGGAGTGGTTACGCAACGGTCTGCAAAACCGTGTACACCAGTTCAATTCTGGTCGTGGCCTCCATTTTCCAGACATCGCGACGCTATCGCCTACACCGTTTTGTGCGCAATGACGCAATCTAACGCCGCGTGAAGGCCCGCGCCGGACCGCTATCGAGCGGAATCCTAGCGTATGAGATCGATCCAGAGACAAGCGACAAGAGGCTGACCGGCGTTAGCCCCGCAGGGCAAACCGGCTTGACGGACGAGCACGACCTCGATCCCGCCGCGGCAAAAGCAATCGTTGCAGTGAAGCCGGCTTTTAGCAGGCCGCGTTCCAGCCTTCCGGAAACGGAATCAGTGGCCACGCCAACTGATTGTCATTGGCGGCACGAGGCGGCGTGTTGAAGATCGGCAGACTGGCCAGCATGAGATCCTCCCCCGGGATCGGTGCAATTGCCGTCCGCACCACATCCAGCAATCGATCAAACTCAACTTCACTCATAATCCACGCTCCCTGAGTCGGGAGGCACCGTCGCAAATCTGTTTTGTTCCCGGCT
>DATHMA010000143.1:0-15313 GCA_035487555.1 Bradyrhizobium sp.
GCCGAGCAGGCGAGGGCAGCGGAAGCCGCTCGCCTCGCCGCGGAGGAAAAGAAGCGTGCCGAGGAGCAGCGCGTTGCGGCGGCCGAGGCGGTGAAGCAGGCCGAGCAGGCGAAGCTTGCCGAGCAACAACGAATTGCTGCCGAGAACGCGAAGCGGCAACAGCAAGCGAGCGTCGCGGCGGCTGAGCCGCCCAAGCCGGCCACCGATGCGGCGCCGGCTGCAAAGCCGGCCGAGACGGCCGTCGCCGTTGCCACGCCGACCGATGCCGCGCCTGCGCGGCAGATCCCGCCGGACCTGCCGCGGCTGTTGCAAACCGAATTGAAAAGGGTTGGCTGCAAGGCCGGCGATGTCGATAGCGAATGGAACGCCGCCGACCGCAAGGCACTGTCGCAGTTCAATGACAATGCCGGCACCAAGCTCGATGTGAAAACCGCAAGCCTCGATGCCTTGGATGCGGTCCGCGCCAAGCAGGGACGCGTGTGTCCGCTCGATTGCGATCGCGGCTATCGCGCCAGCGGCGACAAATGCGTCAAGGTCACCTGCGACGACGGCTATGTGCTGGGCGCAAACGGTAGCTGCCAGAAGCGTCCCGAGCGAGAACAACCTCGCGAGCGTCGCGCGCCGGCAACCGCCCGGCACGGTGGCGGCGGTAAATGCTTCGTCTATAACGGTTCGTCGTTCTGCGAGTAGCGCATAGTCCGGACCCGAAGGGCCGCGTCAGCGCAAAGCGTGTGGCGGTTTTCCGAATGGATAGGTGCCAAACAACGATCCTCTGCGTCAGTACGGCGTGCATTCAGCGTGGGTGAGGCGCGGCCTGGAGCAATGGGCAACGCCGCCATTGCCGAGGAAAGTGTATTCCCGCTTGCCCGGCTTCAACCGGTTTTCGATGCTCAGGCGGCAGGAGTTTCCGATCACGGTCATCGTGGCGATGATCAGGTTGTTCGGATACTCCCGCACTGCACGAAGCGTGTGCTGGTTGACGACGCATAGCGACGCCGAGCCGCCGAGCGCTTCGGTGGGCCGCGCTCCCAGCTTCGCTGTATACGTTTCCTTGCCCTGGATATTGGACGACATATCGAGCGTGGCGGTGCGGTCGGTCGATAGCGTGCCAGAGCCCTCGGCATGGACCGGGTAGTTTTGCACGGCCGGCTGCGTGCAGGTAGCGAGCGCGTCGAACGAGAATCGGGCACGCGCCACGGTGCCGGCAGCGTTGTCGGAAACCGGCAGTGTCATGATCAGGATTGCAAGCGCTGCGAGAGCACGGGCCGTGTAGGTCGCCATGATTTCCCCCAAATGAATGCAAGAAATCGGTTGTTCTACCTCCGATTTAATTCCAGCCGATGGCGGTTTGCAAACACTTCCGCGCATCCGGAGCGCCGCGCCATTTCGCGCGACGCTCGGCACGTTGATGGCAGAGTCAGAAGCTGCTGCACTCGGTCCGGGTGATCTGCGGTGCCGAGCAATAGGCAAAGCCGCCACCACCGGTATAGAAGGTGTATTCGCGCTTGCCGGGCTTCAGCACGTTCACGACTTTCATGCTGCAGGAATTGCCGACGACGGTGAGGTCGATGATGATGCTGTTGTTCGGATAGTTGCGCACCGCGCGAAGCGTGTGCCGTCCCGCGACCCGCAATGAGGCCGAGCCACCGGGCGCGTCCGAGGCCTTGGCGCCGAGTTTGGCGTTGATCGTGACAGGGCCCTCGATGTTGGAGTTCAAGTCGAGCTTGGCGCTCCGATCGGTGGAAAGCACGCCGGTGCCTTCACCGTGGATGGGAAAACCGGAGATCGCCGGGTTGGTGCAATTGGCGGTCCCTTCGAAGGAAAATTTCGCGCGAAGCGATTGAGCGGAAGCGTCGCCGGCCATCGCGAGCCAGCAAGCTGCCATTGCGGCAATTCCAAGAACGGTTCTGGTTTTCATGTTTTTGCCCCTTTAAGCAGTTCATCTTGAACAATAATTCGGATTCAAATCGGTCGGATCACGACGCCGCAATTGATACGTCTTGCGATCCGCACTTTGGTTCGAAAAGGCAGTGTCTTCGGATGTTGGAACCTTCTATAAGGGGGGTCCGTTAAGTCACGTCTCCCACAGTTGCGGATCAAATGCCATGACCTTTACGCTTCCCCCCCTGCCTTACGCCTATGACGCCCTCGGGTCGTACATGTCGAAGGAAACGCTGGAATTTCACCACGACAAGCACCACCAGGCTTATGTCACCAACGGCAACAACGCGATCAAGGGGACCGAATTCGAAGGCAAGTCCCTCGAGGAGATCGTGAAGGGTTCCTACAACAAGAACGCGGCCGTCTTCAACAATGCCGGCCAGCACTATAACCACATCCACTTCTGGAACTGGATGAAGCCGAACGGCGGCGGTAGCAAATTGCCGGGCCGTCTGGAAAAGAAGATCAACGAGGACCTCGGCGGCCTCGAGAAGTTCAAGACCGACTTCGCCGCCGCCGGCGTCGGTCAGTTCGGCTCCGGCTGGTGCTGGCTGTCGGTCAAGAACGGCAAGCTCGAAATCTCCAAGACACCGAACGGCGAGAACCCGCTGGTGCATGGCGCCACCCCGATCCTCGGCTGCGACGTCTGGGAGCACTCCTACTACATCGACTATCGCAACCGCCGTCCGGATTACCTGAAGGCGTTCGTCGATCACCTCGTCAACTGGGACCATGTCGACGAGATGTTCGGCAAGGTGAGCTGATCCGTCATTGCGAGGAGCGTAAGCGACGAAGCAATCCAGCCTTTCCCTGGCTCTGGATTGCTTGGCTTCGCTCGCAATGACGAAGAATTGGGGGCGACAGCGAAAAGCTGCCGCCCTTTTGCTTTGCCCGCCGTCCCAACCGCAATCGCGCATAGGGTCCCGCTCGCAGGCGCATGGGTTGCGGCCGACTTCCATTTGCCTCGCCCAGATGCCGCGCTTAAGCAGATCGGGTTGCCCATCCCGCGCCCGGCCCGAAAGCCTTGTCAGACCTTCCATTGAAAGATCCGGCAGAACCGGACGAAACTGCCGAAGGCGAGCCGGCGCCGCGCCGCAAGCGCAAGCCGATCGGCTGGTCGTTCATCACCATCGGCGTGCTGGTCGTGGTCAGCGCCGCGCTGGTCTGGCGCCGCGACGGCATCCAGGGTGTCACGGAAATCCTGACCCATGACGTCACGCTGTTCGGCGGCATCCTGCCGCGCGTGCTCGCCGGCTGCCTGCTCGGCGCCTTCATCGCGGAGATCCTGCCGCACGACAAAGTCTCGCGCTCGCTCGGGCCGGACTCCGGCCTCAAGGGCCTCCTGATCGGCACAGCCTTCGGCGCGATCCTGCCTGGTGGTCCCTTCACCGCCTATCCGGTGGCGAGTGCGCTGCTCACCGTCGGTGCCGATTTCGGCGCCACCATTGCGATGGTCGTGAGCTGGACCCTGATCGGCTATGGCCGCGCGGTCGCGTGGGAATTGCCGATCATGGGTGCCGACTTCACGCTGTGGCGAATTGCGATTTCGCTGCCGCTGCCGGTGCTCGCCGGCGCCTTCGGCCGCTTCGTCTATGTGCGGATGTATCCGGCCAAGGGCGACGTCGAATGAGCGCGGCGCTCTTGATCGACGTCATCCTTTGGGCCTCGGTCGCCGGCGTCGGCTACATCGCCTGGCGGCGCGGGCCCAAGGTGATGACGGCCTCGCTCCGCGAAGGCACCTGGGATTTCATCAACATCGTGCCGCGGATCGCGGTCGGCGTGATCGGCTCGGGCTATATCGCCGCCGTCATCCCGCAGGAGATCATCACCGGCTGGCTCGGGCCGAACAGCGGCTGGCTTGGGGTAGCGACCGCCGTGGTCGCAGGCGCCGCAACGCCGGGCGGGCCGGTGGTCGGCTTCTCCATCGGCGCCGTCGCACTGAAGGCCGGCGGCGGGTCGCCGCAGGTGCTGGCCTATGTGATCGCCTGGGCGTTGTTTGCCTTCCAGCGGCTGCTGCTCTGGGAAATCCCGTTCATGCCGGCCCGGTTTGTCTGGTTTCGGGCCGCGGTCTCGATCCCGTTTCCGTTCCTGGCCGCCGCCATCGCCATGGTCATCGGTAAGCCGTAACAGATTGAATCCCCTGGTGGTTTGAACGACTTGGCAGGTGTTATGTTATAATATAACATTCTCGGATGGTTCCATCCGATCATCTCCATCACGGACACAGCCACGACGACGGGCATTTGCACGGTCATGGGCTGGCGTCGCCGCACCCGGCGCAGGCCGCGCCCTGGTCGATCCTGCGCATGCCCGTTGCTTCCCGGCTCCTGGCGGCCATGGCGGTCAGCGCCTGCCTCTGGGCCATCGTCTGGCTGGCAGCGAGGTGAGCCGTGCCTGAGCAGGTCAAATTCGACAACGTCACGCTCGGCTATGACCGCCATCCGGCCGTGCATCATCTCGCTGGCGAGATCGCTGTCGGTGCGTTGCTGGCGGTGGTCGGTCCCAACGGTGCCGGCAAGTCGACACTGTTTCGTGGCCTCGTCGGTATCTTGAAGCCGCTCGCGGGCTCAATCTCGCTCGGCGGTCTCAACGCGCGCGACATCGCCTATTTGCCGCAGACCGCCGACATCGACCGCAGTTTTCCGATCAGCGTGTTCGATTTCGTCGGCACCGGGCTTTGGCGCGCCACCGGCTTGTTCGGCGGCATCGGCAAGGCCGAGCGCGGCAGAATCGCATCCGCACTCGCCGCGGTCGGCCTCACCGGCTTTGAGAACCGCACCATCGGCACGCTCTCCGGCGGGCAATTCCAGCGCCTGTTGTTTGCGCGCGTGATGCTGCAGGACGCGCGGCTGATCGTGCTGGACGAGCCTTTCAACGCCATCGATTCCCGAACCTCGGCCGATCTGCTCATGCTGGTGAAACGCTGGCATGCTGAAGGACGCACGGTGCTGGCAGCGCTGCATGACCTCGACATGGTGCGTGCGAATTTTCCCGAAACGCTGCTGTTTGCGCGCGGTCCCGTAGCCTGGGGACCGACAAACGACGTGCTGACGCCGGAGAACCTGCAGGTGGCGATGCGCATGTGCGAGGCCTTCGACGATTCCGCCGCCGCCTGCGTCGCCGATCAAGAATCGCGGGCGGCCTGACGGTGTCGCTCCATGCCGCGTTGATCGCGCCCTTCACCGATTTCGAGTTCATGCGCCGCGCGCTGGCGGCGATCATTGCGCTCTCGCTCGGCGGTGCGCCGATCGGCGTGTTCCTGATGCTGCGGCGGATGAGCCTCGTCGGCGATGCCATGGCGCACGCGATCCTGCCCGGGGCTGCGATCGGCTTTCTGCTATACGGCCTCAATCTGCTGGCCATGATCCTGGGCGGCCTGGTCGCGGGCTTTCTGGTCGCGATCCTTGCCGGCGTCGTCGCGCGCTCGACCGGGCTGAAGGAAGATGCCTCGCTTGCGACCTTCTATCTCGCTTCGCTCGCGCTTGGCGTCACCATCGTCTCCGTCAAGGGCACCAATATCGACCTATTGCACGTGCTGTTCGGCGATATTCTGGCCATGGACGACCAGACTCTGCTTGTCGTCGCGTTCAACGCCACCATCACGATGCTCGTGCTTGCGGTGATCTATCGGCCGCTCGTCATTGAAAGCGTCGATCCGCTCTTCCTGCGGACGGTGAGCCGCGCCGGCACGCCATCGCATCTCGCTTTCCTCGCTCTCGTCGTCATCAATCTCGTCAGCGGATTTCAGGCGCTTGGCACGCTGCTGTCGGTCGGGCTGATGATCCTGCCGGCGGGGATCGCGCGGTTCTGGTCGCGCGATATTACCGGCATGATCTGCGTTGCGGTCGTGGCCGCCATCCTCTCGGGCTATGCCGGCCTCGTGCTGTCGTTCCAGACCCGCGTGCCTTCGGGCCCGGCGATCATCCTGGTGGCCGCGGTTCTCTATGTTTTCTCGGTGCTGTTCGGCAATGTCGGCGGCCTGCTGCGGCAGCTTTTCCCGCGCCGGCATCTGGAAGCTTGAACCATGCGAAAACGCCCATTTCCCCACTTACATTGCGCTGCCAAGGCACAATATAAAGGCCCTGACCAGCGCGCCTGGCGTTTCCGGCCGGGGGCCACCCCTGCCGCCTCGCGCGAAGTCCCGAAATTTCCGGAGTAGATATGGCTGAAGCGTCCAAAATCCCCGTGACCGTGCTGACCGGCTATCTCGGCGCCGGCAAGACCACGCTCTTGAACCGCATCCTGTCGGAAAACCACGGCAAGAAATACGCCGTGATCGTCAACGAATTCGGCGAGATCGGCATCGACAACGACCTCATCATCGGCGCCGATGAGGAAGTGTTCGAGATGAACAATGGCTGCGTCTGCTGCACCGTGCGCGGCGATCTCGTGCGCATCATGGAAGGCTTGATGCGCCGCAAGGGCAAGTTCGACGCCATCATCGTCGAGACCACGGGGCTTGCTGATCCCGCGCCGGTGGCGCAGACTTTCTTCGTCGACGAGGACGTGCAGAAGAACGCGCGGCTCGATGCGGTCGTCACCGTGGCCGACGCCAAATGGCTGTCCGACCGGCTCAAGGACGCGCCCGAAGCCAAGAACCAGATCGCATTCGCCGACGTCATCGTGCTGAACAAGACCGATCTCGTCTCCAAGGGCGAACTCGCCGAGGTCGAGGCGCGCATCCGCGGCATCAATCCCTATGCCAAGCTGCATCGCACCGAGCGCTGCAAGGTTGCGCTGGCGGACGTGTTGGAGCGCGGCGCGTTCGATCTCGATCGCATCCTCGACATCGAGCCGGATTTCCTCGAGGTCGACGATCACGATCATCACCACGATGACGATCATGGCCACGACCACCATCATCACCACGGTCACGGCCTGAAGCACTATCACGACGAGGACATGCAATCGCTGTCGCTCAAGACCGACAAGCCGCTCGATCCGACCAAGTTCATGCCCTGGCTGCAGAACCTGGTTCAGACCGAAGGCCAGAAGATTTTGCGCTCGAAAGGCATCCTCGCCTTTACCGGCGACGACGACCGCTACGTCTTCCAGGGCGTGCACATGATGCTGGAGGGCGACCACCAACGGAAATGGAAGGACGACGAGCCGCGCCAGAGCCGCCTCGTCTTCATCGGCCGCGAATTGCCGGAGCAGGCGATCCGCGACGGCTTTGAAAGCTGCATTACCACGTGATGAGCGGCTTTGAACCTGGCGCCGAGCAGGCGTCTATCGTTTCCGTCACCGATCGCGTGCGCGCGGTTTCGCTTGGCGCACCGGTTACGGCCGTGCATTTTCTTGGCGATCGCGCCGCCTTTGTCGGCGCCGAGGAGAATGTCTCCTTCGTCGACGCCGAGGGTGAAATCTCCAAGGTCGAGGTTCTCGGCGGCGGCATCCTGTGCGCGGCCACCGACGGCAAGCGCATCGTCATGGGCGGCGACAACGGCAAGCTCGTCGCGCTCGACGCCAAGGCTGCCGTGACCGAACTTGCGGTCGATCCAAAGCGCCGCTGGATCGATAACGTCGCGCTGCATCCGGATGGTGCCGTGGCCTGGTCGATCGGCAAGACCGCGTTCGTCCGCAGTGGCAAGAATGAGGACAAGTTCTTCGAGGTGCCGTCGACCGTCGGCGGGCTTGCGTTCGCGCCAAAAGGCCTGCGGCTTGCGATCGCGCACTATAACGGCGTGACCTTGTGGTTTCCGAACATGGCTGCCAATGGCGAGTTTCTGGAATGGGCCGGCTCGCATCTCGCCGTGACCTTCAGCCCCGACAACAAATTCCTGGTCACGGCCATGCACGAGCCGGCGCTGCACGGCTGGCGGCTTGCCGATAACCGGCACATGCGCATGTCCGGCTATCCCGGTCGCGTCAAATCGATGGCATGGAGCGCGGGCGGCAAATTCCTCGCGACGTCGGGCGCCGACATGGTGATCATGTGGCCGTTCGCGAGCAAGGACGGCCCGATGGGCAAGGAGCCCACGATGCTCGCGCCTCTGCAGGTGCGCGTATCCGCAGTCGCCTGCCATCCGAAGCAGGACATCCTGTCCTGCGGCTATAGCGATGGCACCATCCTGATGGTGCGGCTGGAGGACGGTGCCGAAATCCTGGTGCGCCGGAATGGCACCGCCGCCGTGGCCGCGCTCGGCTGGAACGCCAAGGGCACGCTGCTGGCGTTCTCCGATGAAGAAGGCGAGGCAGGGATTCTGCCGCTTTAGCGCATGATCCGGACCCGGAGGGCCGCGTTAGCGCAAAGTGTGCAGCGGTTTTCCGAAAAGATCATGCGCAAACCTTAAGACCGCGGTTCCAGCAGGAACCATTGGGCTCAGACCGCCGTTCTTACCCGCGGAGGATTGCGCGGATGAACGAGAACACCAAACGCTTGGTTCACAGGCAATTGTGGCTTGCGGCTCTGCTGCTGTCGGCAGGACTCGCGATATCAGGCCTCTCGCTGGCACGGCTTCATGCGCAGCATCAGCTCGAGATGGCACAGGCGACCGGCACGCCGGGCCAGCCGTTGCAGGCCACACCTTCACCGCAGCCGACAAACGCGCCGCCCGCGGAAGCAAAGCCGGGCGGCACGCGTCCGACCACGCCGGCGCCTGAGCCGGCCCGGCCGGATCGTCAGGCGCAACAGGAAGGCGCGAAGCCCGCGCTGCCGCCGGCGCCCGCCGAAAAGATGGCGCCGCCGATTCCAGAGAAGAAATAACTCGATTCAGTTTGTCATCATTCCGAGGCGCCGCGCGAGCGGCGAGCCCGGAATGACGCGTTTGTGTGCCGACGTGGTCTCTCTGCCGATTTTAAAGTCTCGCCCGTGTCGCAGTGCCGCCCCATAATGGCGTGCCACCCCACGCTAGCGAGGCTCACCCATGAAGATCGATGACGTCAGGCGAACCGCCTATTCGATGCCGCTGACCAACCCGTCATTCCCGCCGGGGCCCTATCGCTTCTTCAACCGCGAATATTTCGTCATCACCTACAAGACCGACCCGGAAGCGCTCGCCGCCGTCGTGCCGGAGCCGCTGGAGGTGACAGAGCCGGTCGTCAAATACGAGTTCATCCGCATGCCCGACTCCACCGGCTTCGGCGACTATACCGAGACCGGGCAGGTGATCCCGGTTCGCTTCAAGGGTGAAGTCGGCACTTACACCCACGCGATGTATCTGGATGACGATGCGCCGATTGCCGGCGGCCGCGAGCTCTGGGGCTTTCCGAAAAAGCTCGCAAAGCCGAAGATCGAGGTCGAGAGCGACGTGCTGGTCGGCACGCTGCATTACGGCTCGGTGCTCTGCGCTTCCGGCACGATGGGCTACAAGCATCGCTATGCCGATCATGAAGCGGTGCTGAAGTCGATGCATGCCCCGAACTTCATCCTGAAGATCATTCCGCATGTCGACGGCAGTGCCCGCATCTGTGAGCTGGTGCGCTTTAGCCTCGAGGATATCACGCTGAAGGAAGCCTGGACGGGACCCGCCGCGCTCGGCCTGTTCCCCCACGCGCTCTGCGATGTCGCGCGGCTGCCGGTGCGCGAGGTGGTCTCGGCCCTGCATTTCAAGGCGGATCTGACGCTAGGGCTGGGGACGGTGGCGTTCGATTACCTGGCGAAATGAAGTTGTCGCCGTTGCTCTCCGTTATGCCTCGCGAAAGCGGGGCATGACGTGCTTTATTCGCTTCAATGATGACGGATGTGCCGTAAGCACAACGCTCCCCGCCATTAAGGTAAACGAGACATTTCCTCGCGGGAGGCGGCATTCGCTTACAAAAGCCGGTGGGCCTCGCATACAGTTTTACGCGAAAAATCAGAACAATCGCGAAAACTGCGAGGCGGTCTCATGCAGGAAAAGGTTCAAGCACAGGTTCAGCAGACGGCCACTCCAACCGATGCGTCCATCGGTGTGACGGCACCGTTCGGCCGCTCGCGCGAATTGGATTTTCTCCGCGGTCTGGCGATCGTGGGTGTGCTCGCGATCCATGTCTCGCAGGCATTCCCATCCGGCTTGCGGATCGTCGATTTCGTCTTCAGCTCCGGCTGGGTCGGGGTCAACGTTTTCTACTTCGTCAGCGCGCTGACCATGTGCCTGATGTGGACGCAGCGCGACGGGGAATCACACCCGGCGCGCAAATTCTACATCCGGCGCTTCCTGCGCATCGCGCCGCTGTTCTGGCTCGCCATTCCGCTCTATCTCGCCCTGAACGGGACCGGTCCGAGCTACGATGCGCCCAATGGAATCGGGCCCGTGCAGGTCACCCTGACGGCCCTGTTCCTGCACGGGTTCTGGCCGGACAGCATCAACAGCGTCGTGCCGGGCGACTGGTCGATCGCGGCGGAGATGACGTTCTATCTCGTCTTCCCGTTCGTGATCGCAAGCTTCGGCTCGCGCCGCCATCTCTATCTGGCGCTCGCGATCCTCATCAACCTGTTCAATGTCTGCGTGTTCAAGCCGCAGGCTTATGCGTTCTTCGTCGCCCATTACGGATCAGGCCACGAGGCGTTTGTCTGGAACGCGCTGCACCTGAGCTTCATGAATCAGCTGCCGATCTTCCTGGCCGGCTGCGCGCTGTTCTTCGCGCTCCGCGACGGCTTTACGAAATCGGACGCCGCGATGTTCGTCGGCTGGATCGTGCTGGCCTTCGTCGCCAACCGCGAAACCATATCGCACGAGTTCAATTACCTGATCATCAACCTGGTTCTCGCTGCCTTCGTGTTCGGATGCATCCGCTTTGCGATCGGCTGGCGGCCGCTGGAAGCGCTCGGGCGCAATTCCTATTCCATGTATCTCTCGCACTTCGCGGTCGTCCACGTCCTGCACCAGCTTTGGCCGCTGGCCGACGGGTTGGCCTCGCTCCTGATCGCTGCCGCGCTCACCGCGCTGATCAGCTACCTGGTCTCGATCGCGACCTATCGCCTGATCGAACGGCGAGCCCAGGCGCTCGCCAAGCACCTGACCTCAGAGGAGCGCGTTTCCGCCACGCTCGCGTTCGAGCGGGCGTAGCGGATCGTGTAACCGTTGGCGCCTCAGCAGCGCACCAGGATATTCCGGAACTGCCACGGATCGGACGTGTCGATGTCCTCCGGGAACAGGCCGGGGCGATCGGCGAGTGGCGTCCAACCGGTGTAGTAGCCCTTCACCGGGCCGAGATACGGCATCTGGATTTCCAGCAGGCGGTCGTAGTCCATCTCGTCGGCTTCGACGATGCCCTCGTTCGGATTTTCCAGCGCCCACACCATGCCGCCGAGCACGGCGGAGGTCACTTGCAGGCCGGTGGCGTTCTGATAGGGCGCGAGTTTGCGGGTTTCCTCGATGGAGAGCTGCGAGCCGTACCAGTAGGCATTGTTGTCGTGGCCGAACAGCAGCACGCCGAGCTCGTCGATGCCGTCGACGATTTCGTTCTCGTCGAGGATGTGGTGCTTCTCCTGCATCTTCGCTGCGCGGCCGAACATTTCATGCAGCGACAGCACCGCATCATCGGCCGGATGATAGGCATAGTGGCAGGTCGGCCGGTAGATCGCCGTACCGGATGCGTCACGCACCGTGAAGTAATCGGAGATCGAGATCGACTCGTTGTGGGTGACGAGGAAGCCATATTGCGGGCCACGGGTCGGGCACCAGGTGCGGACGCGCGTGTTGGCGCCGGGCTGCATCAGATAGATGGCGGCGCCGCAGCCGGCTTCGTGGGTGCGCGCATTCTCGGGCATCCATTTTTCATGGGTGCCCCAACCGAGTTCGGACGGCTGCACGCCTTCCGACAGGAAACCTTCCACCGACCAGGTGTTGACGAAGACATCCGGCTCTTTCGGCGACTTGGAGCGCTGGGTGTCGCGCTCGGCGATGTGGATGCCCTTGATACCGGCCTGCCGCATCAGGTCCGCCCATTCGGCCCTGGTCTTCGGTTTGGGGGCATTGAGCTTCAGATCGGCGGCGACATCGAGTAGCGCCTGCTTGACGAAAAAGGAGACCATGCCGGGATTGGCGCCGCAGCAGGAGACTGCCGTCGTCGAACCCGGGGGCCGCGCCTTCTTGGCGGCCAGTGTCACTTCGCGAAGGGCGTAGTTGGAGCGCGCTTCCGGGCCCTTCGAAGAATCGAAATAGAAGCCGAGCCAGGGCTCGTTGACGGTGTCGATATAGAGAGCGCCAAGTTCGTTGCAGAGCTCCATGATGTCGGTAGAGCCGGTATCGACCGAGAGATTGACGCAAAAACCCTGGCCGCCGCCTTCGGTGAGCAGCGGGGTCAGCAATTCGCGATAATTGTCCCTGGTCACGCCCTTCTGGATGAAGCGTACGTTGTGCTTCTCGCAATGCGCCTTGCGGCCCTCGTCCTTGGGATCGATCACGGTGATGCGCGACTTATCGTAATCGAGATGCCGCTCGATCATCGGCAACGTGCCTTTGCCGATGGAGCCGAAGCCGACCATGACAATGGGGCCGGTAATCTTCGCGTAGATTGGCGAGGCGGGGCTCATGGATAGTTCTCCGGAAAGTGCTGGCGGACAATGATGGGTGAGGGAATCAGACGGTGCGTCGCTTGGCGGTTACTTCAACCTCGATCTTCATCTCGGGCTTGAGCAGGCCGGCAACAACCAGAAGCGTGGCGGCCGGGCGGATGTCGCCGAGAAACTCGCCACAGACCTCGAAATGCGCATCCACATTCTTGATATCGGTGATGTAGTAGGTCGCGCGGACGATATCGGCCATCGCGAAGCCAGCCTCCTTCAAGGCGGCTTCGATGGTCTTGAAGCAGTTACGTGACTGGCTCGTGACATCGGCCGGCATGATCATGGTGCTGTAATCATAGCCCGTGGTTCCTGCGACAAAGCAGAAGTCGCCGTCGACCACGGCGCGGCTAAAGCCGGCGGCCTTTTCGAAGGGAGAGCCGGTTGAGATCAGGCGGCGCGACATGTCGGACCTCGGTTCATAGCGTTTTCAAGCGAAGTGGATACCGGTTCGCATGAAGAAAACGCGTCAAACAAAAAAGGGTTGATTGCGGGGTTAAACGGCTTTTCGCCCGCAGGCGCAAGCGGGCAGGTTGGGTGGTTCAGGGCAAATGCCGGGTCACATCGGGCGAGGGCGGGGGCGAGCCCCAGCGGCGCACCAGGATGTCCCGCACGATCACAAGCATGATCGTGGTGACGGTGCTGCGGAAGCGCGGGCGCACGGCCACGCGCGCGATGGCGCGGTTCTTCGGCATGATCGCCAACGCCTATGCCACGGCGGCTGCGGTGCGCAGCGTCTTCTTCGGTCGCACTGCCTTGCGTTTGAGCAGCGAGGCGCCGGTCGGCACGATCATGCCCCAGGCGCCGTCGAGTGCGCCGGCCTGAAGTTCCAAGGCGAGCAGGCGCTCGCGCTCGAACGAACCGGGCAGCGCGAGCTCACCCGCCTTGTCGGCCGAGAAGCCGAAGCGGGTGTAATAGGGCGCGTCGCCCAGAAGCAGAACCGCGCGATGGCCACGCGCTCTCGCCGCCGCAAGCGCGTGGTCCATCAGCGCGGCCCCGACCCCCAGGTTGCGGTAGGCGCTGCCTACCGCGAGAGGGCCGAGGACAAGCGCCGGGACACCCCCGGCGCTGACGTGCCACAACCGCACGGTTCCGACCAACCGGCCTCGCGCCACCGCCGAAAAGGCAAGGCCTTCGGCGGGCGCACGTCCGTCACGCAGGCGCTGGCAGGTGCGCGTATGGCGGTTGTCGCCAAAGCAGGCATCCAGCAGCGCTTCACGCGCGACGACGTCGGAAGTCCGCTCCGCACGGATCGCGAACGGAGCGGCTTTCGAAGTGAGGGCAACAGGGGTCTTCTGCAAATCGGTCATGGCACGTCAGTCCTCGCTTCCCACGGCGTATTCGCGCCTTGGGAAGCGTCGTTCGGTCATAGCAATGGATGAGAAGGAGCCGGCGCACCGGCTCCCGATTAGCCAAACCTCGATAACGAGGTCAGATGTGGTAGGTCCGCAGCGGCGGAATGCCGTTGAAGGCCACCGACGAGTAAGTCGACGTATAGGCCCCGGTCCCTTCGATCAGCACCTTGTCGCCGATCTCGAGTGTCACCGGAAGCGGATACGGCATCTTCTCGTACAGCACGTCGGCGCTGTCGCAGGTCGGACCGGCGAGCACGCACGGCGTCATGTCGGCGCCATCATGCGGCGTGCGGATGGCGTAGCGGATCGACTCGTCCATGGTCTCGGCGAGACCGCCGAACTTGCCGATGTCCAGGTACACCCAGCGCACCTCGTCCTCGTCGCTCTTCCTGGAGATCAGGACGACTTCGGACTCGATGATCCCTGCATTGCCGACCATGCCGCGTCCCGGCTCGATGATGGTTTCCGGGATCTGGTTGCCGAAATGCTTGCGCAGCGCACGGAAGATCGACCGGCCGTACTGCACGACCGGCGGAACGTCCTTGAGGTACTTGGTCGGGAAGCCGCCGCCCATGTTGACCAGGGTCAGGTTGATGCCGCGCTCGGCGCAGTCGCGGAACACCTGCGAGGCCATCGCCAGCGCACGGTCCCACGCCTTCACCTTGCGCTGCTGCGAGCCGACATGGAAGGAGATGCCGCACGGCTCCAGGCGAAGGCGCTTGGCGAGGTCGAGCACCTCGACCGCCATCTCCGGGTCGCAGCCGAACTTGCGCGACAGCGGCCATTCGGCGCCGGCGCAGTCATAGAGGATGCGGCAGAACACCTTCGCGCCGGGTGCGGCACGGGCGACCTTCTCCACTTCGGCAGCGCAATCGACCGCGAACAGCCGAATCCCGAGCGCGAAGGCGCGCGCAATGTCGCGCTCCTTCTTGATCGTGTTGCCGAAGGAGATGCGGTCCGCGGTCGCACCGGCAGCTAGCGCCATCTCGATCTCGGCGACGGTTGCGGTGTCGAAGCAGGAGCCCATGGAGGCGAGCAGCGACAGAACTTCAGGTGCGGGATTGGCCTTCACCGCGTAGAACACGCGGCTGTCCGGCAGCGCCTTGGCGAAGCTCTGATAGTTCTCGCGCACGATTTCGAGGTCGACAACGAGGCACGGCTCGGTGTCCAGGCCCTCGCTGCGGCGGTTGCGCAGGAATTCCCTGATACGATCGGTCATAGCACCCTCCAAACGGCCCCAGCGACGGGAGCCCGTTCAAATGATTCTCGGACCTGAGTTCTTCGGCGTGACCGCACGATGGAGACGCGGTTACGCCTTGGAATCAGACCGAATTGTGCTGCCGTGGATTGGTTGGGAATGCTCCCGCCCGCACACCTGGCAATGAAGGACAAGCCTTTTCAGTAGCCCGCGCCGGCGTTGGAATGCCGGTAGAGACCAAAAAAGCCCGATCCGTCGTTGCTTTAAGTCGCGTCCCCCGTTGAGAGCGGGGTGCGCCGGTTCGCCTCCGGCTGCCAGTCACGGTTGCAA
>DATHMA010000144.1:0-32605 GCA_035487555.1 Bradyrhizobium sp.
GTTGGCGCGCGCCTTGCGGACAAACTCGTGCAGGTTCTGGAAGGTTTCGTTGCTGGAGCCGAGCTCGGCATTGCGCGCTGGCCGGATCGCTTCGTTCATCTTGTCTCCCCCGGTCTGTCGTTGGGTTGTTCGTTATTATCTCGCCTATCGCTTCCCGCGGCTTCACGCCATCCCAAATTTGCATGGCTTGCGCGCGGAGCCCTCTTGGACCGCCTGACTTGCGCCTTTCCGCATTGCGCCGCGGCCGATATCGTCGGCGGCAAGCAAGATGAAGCGTTCGGGGGAAATGAATCGTGACCGACTTGAAGCTGTTTTCGCCGTTCTCGATCCGGGACATATCCTTACGCAACCGTATCGTGGTGCCGCCGATGCACCAATATTCGGCCGTGAAGGGTTTCCCGACCGACTGGCACCTGATGAATGCCGGCAAGTTCGCCGCCGGCGGCGCGGGCCTCGTCCTAGTCGAATCCACCAAGGTCGAGCGGCGCGGCTGCGGCACCGTCGGCGATCTCGGCATCTGGGACGATGCCTTCGTCGAGCCGCTGAAGCGGCTGGTCAAGTTCATCAAGGAGCAGGGCGCGGTCGCCGGCATCCAGCTCGGTCATTCCGGCCGCAAGGCCCGCGCCAACCGCCCCTGGGAAGGCGACGGGCCGCTCAAGCGCACGCCTGACATCGAGGACTGGGATGCGTGGTCACCGGTGGCGCCCAGCGCGATCGCCCATAGCGAGAAGTGGCCGGTGCCGCGGGCCCTGGAACGCCACGAGGTCAAGGATCTGGTGCAGGCCTGGGCCAACGGGGCGCGGCGGGCGCATGAAGCCGGTTTCCAAGTGCTGGAGTTGCACGGCGCCCACGGCTATCTCGTGCACGAGTTTCTCTCGGAACGTTCCAACCAGCGCACGGATGAATATGGCGGCTCCGAGCCGAACCGGATGCGCTTCATCATCGAGGTTACGGAAGCCGTCCGGGCCTATTGGCCCGATCACAAGCCGTTGTTCGTGCGCCTGTCGGTCGAGGACAATGCGGGCTGGGGACCGGAGCAAAGCGCGCGGCTTGCGAAAATCCTCAAGACCAAGGGCGTCGACGTGATCGACTGTTCCTCCGGTGGAATCACCGATCAGGCCCCGATTTTGGGCCGGGAAATCAGATACAGCTACCAGGTGCCGCTGTCGGAATATGTCCGCAGGCACGGCGATATCATGACCATGGCGGTCGGCCTGATCATCCATGGCGACCAAGCTGAACAGATTTTAACGCAAGGTCAGGCGGATTTGATCGCCGTGGGCCGCGAAATCCTCAATAATCCGAACTGGCCGATGGACGCTGCCTTGAAATTAGGCGTCGACGGTCCATTCCGTCAGGTGCCGCCGCAATTCGGATGGTGGCTCGGCACCCGGGCCAGGCGGGGTTTTGGAACGAAACCCTCGACCTGGCAGACTGGATTGCAAGTCGGACTTAAAGACGAAGTCGGCCTTGAAGAAACCAGAAAGCTATTGTGAGCATCCTATTTCGGCCCTACTTGGGGAAAATGGACCAGCGCGGAAGGCGGCGGACAACAATGCGGAAGAATTTCCTATTTCTCATGGGTTCGCTGACCGGTGTGGTCCTGACCCTGATGGTCACGGGACCCCAGGGCGAGAACTTCATTGCAAGGGCCAAGGCCGCAGCGAGCGCTGCCGACACCTATTCCCAACTCAACCTGTTCGGCGAGGTCTTCGAGCGCGTCCGCTCCGACTATGTCGAGAAGCCCGACGATTCGAACCTGATCGAGGGCGCCATCAACGGCATGGTGAGCGCGCTCGATCCGCATTCGCGCTACATGAACGACAAGGCCTGGCGCGAAATGCAGGAGACCACCTCCGGCGAGTTCGGTGGGCTCGGCATCGAAGTCACCATGGAGGACGGCCTCGTCAAGGTCGTGGCTCCCATCGACGACACGCCGGCGGCCAAGGCCGGAATCCTGTCAGGCGACCTGATCAGCCAGATCGACGATGAGAATGTCCAGGGTCTTTCGCTGGAGCAGGCCGTCAACAAGATGAAGGGCGCGGTCAACACCAAGACCCACCTGAAGATCCTGCGCAAGGGCAAGGACCAGCCGCTCGACGTGACGCTGACGCGCGAAATCATCAAGGTGCGCCCGGTGCGCTATCACACCGAAGGCGGCGACATCGGCTATATCCGCGTCACCTCGTTCAACGAGCAGACCACTGAAGGCCTGCACAAGGCGATCGCCGACATCCAGAAGGAGATCCCGCAGGAGAAATTGGCGGGCTACGTCGTCGACCTCCGCAACAATCCCGGCGGATTGCTGGACCAGGCGGTCTCGGTGTCGAGCACCTTCATGCCCCGCGGCGAGGTCGTCTCGACCCGCGGCCGCAATCCCGAGGAGACCCAGCGCTTCTCCGCTCACGGTGGCGATCTCATCAAGGGCAAGCCGTTGGTGGTCCTGATCAACGGTGGCTCGGCATCGGCTTCCGAAATCGTCTCGGGCGCCCTGCATGACCACAAGCGCGCGACGCTGATCGGCACGCGCTCGTTCGGCAAGGGCTCGGTGCAGACCATCATTCCGCTTGGCGCAGGCAACGGCGCGCTCGCGCTCACCACGGCGCGCTACTACACGCCGTCGGGCCATTCGATCCAGGCGCTCGGCATCAAGCCGGATATCGAGGTGCTGCAGGATGTGCCGGCCGAACTGAAAGGCCGTGCCGACATCCAGGGCGAAGCCTCGATGCGCGGGCATCTGTCGGGCGAAGGCACCGAGCAGACCACCGGCTCGCAGTCTTACGTGCCGCCGGACGAGAAGGACGACAAGGCGCTGTCGGCCGCCTACAACTTCCTGCGCGGCGTCACCGTCAACGCCGACGTGCGGACCACCCCGCCGGCGCCGAAGTCGACTGTGCCGAACTAGGCGCATTGCATATTGCCAAATTGATTGAGGGCGGCCTTTGGGGCCGCCCTCAAGCGTTTCAGGGGGGTATTTCTTTTCTTCTTATGCGCTCTTCGGCTGGCGCTTGCGGACCGGGCTGACAGCGAAGGATTCGCGGTAGGCGGCGAACAGCGCCTTGATCTGATCGGCGGGCTTTGCCGCGCTGAACAGATAGCCCTGCATTTCCGAGCAGCCGAGCGCCCGCAGCATCTGCCGCTGCTGCTCGGTCTCGACGCCTTCCGCGGTCGTCGTCATATGGCGGGCAGCGGCGATGTTCACCACCGCCTGCACGATGCTGGACGATCCGCCGCCGGGCTCGGCAATGTCCTTCACAAAGCTGCGGTCGACCTTGATCTTGTCGAAGGGGAAGCGCTGCAGATAGCTGAGCGAGGAATAGCCGGTGCCGAAATCGTCGAGAGCAATCCGCACGCCGATGGCGCGGAGCTGGTGCAGGATGGCGAGCGCCGCATCGTCGTCGCGGATCAGCACCGCTTCGGTGATCTCGAGCTCGAGCCTTCCGGCGGCAAGCCCGGAAGTCGCGAGCGCCGACATGATCTTGAGCGCAAGCGTGCCGCTCTTGAACTGGATCGGCGAGACGTTGACCGCAAGCCTGATATCGTCGGGCCAGGTCGCGGCTTCCATGCATGCCGTGGTCAGCACGTACTCGCCAAGCTCGTTGATCAATCCGGTCTCCTCGGCGATCGGAATGAATTCCGCGGGCGAGATCGTGCGCTCGGGATGGCGCCAGCGCACCAGTGCCTCGCAGCCGGTGATGCGGTCATCCTGCAGGCTGACGCAGGGTTGGTAATGGACTTCCAACGCGCCGGCCTGGATCGCCTGGCGCAAATCGACCTCGAGCTGGCGGCGCGCGCGCAGCTGCGCATCCATCTCGGGGGCGAAGAAGCGGTAGGTTCGCCGTCCGGCCGCCTTGGCGTCGTACATGGCAAGGTCGGCGTTCTTGAGAATCTGGTCGAGTTCGGTGCCGTGCTCGGGCGCGAGCGCGATACCGATACTGGCGTCGGCGGCAAGTTGATGGCCGGCGCATTCGAAAGGCGTGCGGATCGCTTCGAACGTGCGGGTCACGAGATCGATGACGTCGGTGGCCTCCGTGACGCCGGTTTGCACGATGGCGAACTCGTCGCCGCCCAGTCTGGCGACGAAGCCGGAGGAGCCGACGCACCGGCTCAGATTGGCCGCAACGGTCTTGAGCAGTTCGTCGCCGATGAGATGGCCGAGCGAATCGTTGACGCTCTTGAACTCGTCGATATCGATGTAATAGACCGCAAGCTGTTCGCCTTGCGGGATCTCGGCCAGTTGCGCCTTCAGCCGCTCGTGGAATAGCGCGCGGTTCGGCAGGTCGGTCAGCGCGTCGAAATGGGCGAGGTGGGTGATGCGCTGCTCGGTGCGCCGGCGCTCGGTGACGTCTTCATGGGTGGCGACCCAGCCGCCGTCGGCCAGCGGCTCGTTCACGATCTGCACCGCGCGGCCATCGGGCGTCTCGATGACGACGGATTTCTCCTTGCCGATGTCGCGCAGCGTCGCCTCGATATATTCATTCGCATCGCCGACGAACGACCCCGTCTCCTTGCGGTGCATGATGATGTCGTGGAACGTCGCGCCCGGCTTGATCACCTCCGGCGACAGGCCGTACATCTCGATATAGCGATGGTTGCAGACCACGAGCCGCCGGGACGAGTCGAACAGCAGCAGGCCCTGCGTCATGTTGTTGATGGCCTTGTCGAGGCGCTGCTTTTCCAGCGTCAGGCGCCGTCGCGAGGCCTCATGGTCGCGCGACAGGCGGCGCACGACGACGAAGAGCAGCACTGCGATCAACAGCACCGACACGGCGCCCACGCCGATCAGGAACCGCATCTGCTCCTGCCAATCGCTGAGCGCGGCGGTCGTGGTCGTGGTGGCGATGATCACGATCGGAAAGTCGGACAGCGCCCGCGACGATGCCAGGCGATACTCGCCGTCGATCGGGCTGGTCAGCCGCGTGGTGTATTCGTTGAGCTCGAAGAGTTTCCTCTGATTGTCGGGACCGTTCCTGAAATTCCCTCCGATCATGCCGTGGGCGTGCGGATAGCGGGCGAGCAAGACGCCCTCGCGTAGATGCATCGAGATCGACGCGCCCGGCGCCAGCGCCACCGATCCGAAGAAGCGCTCGAAATGCGCAGGCGTCAGCGCGCGCGTCACGACACCCAGGAATTCGCCATTCGGGCCGCTGACCTTGCACGCCACCACCGTCGCCCAGCCTCCCTGGAAGCGGCCCTGCACCAGCTCGATCCTGAAGCGTTCGAAGGGCGAGCCCGATTTGAACGCCTTGAAGAACTTGCGATCAGAGATGTTGATGCTGGGGACCGGCCAGTGCTCCGACGAGTTGATCAGCTGGCCGTTCGAGTCGAATATGTTGACGCCGGCGACGTCGGTATAGGCGCGAAGCCTCATCGCCAGCACGTCGTGCCATTCCGCGCTCGACAATTTCGTCCGGAACATCTCGGGCGAAGCGACCCCGGAGGTTTCGATCTGCGCGACGAGCTCGCGCTGGACCGCCATGAAGTCCTCGAGCTGCTGGTCGAAATGACGGGCCATCAGCAGCACCGTATTTTCGAGCTGCCGTTCCGCGCTCTCCAGCGCTCGCTCGCGGAAATTGCCGGCCATGATCGTGGTGCCGGCCGCGATCCCGACGATCAGCAGCAGGCCGCCGATGACGAGCCAACGGATCGGGCCGCCGCGCGCGGAGGCTTTCACGTCGACCGGGGCGCTGGCATGTTTCGTCATGTGCTCTTGTTCGCTGCCGAGGCTCATTGACCCGGCGCGCCCTCACGCACCGGTCGCAAATTACTACGACGGCGAAATGGAGTTGACGTTAGCAATATGGGTTAACTCGCGGTTACCGGCGCGCTCACATAAGCGGCATCGCATCGTGCCGGCGGCAGTGTTTGCCGCGAGCTGCACGGCAACGCGGAACAACTTGCCTTATGGGGCGGCCGATCACCAAACCTTAACCATCTAACATGTTGAGCTCGCTAGAGCGTGCTTTGGTACGCTCCTTGCGAAACCGATTTCGAGCTGTTGGGCTCGGCGTTGGGGAGTACAGTAACGATGAAAAACATTTGGATGAAATTCTGGGCGGATGAGTCAGCTGCGACTGCCATCGAATACGGATTGATCGCTGCCGGCATTTCGCTTGCGATCATTTCGGTCGTGAACGGGCTCGGCACCAGGCTCAGCACCCGCTTTGCCTCGATCAGCTCGTCGCTGCACTGACGGTGCATTGGATCAGGCGCGGTAGTGTCCGGACTTGCCGCCCAGCTTCTCGACGAGATGAATGGCCTCGATGCGAACGCCGCGTTCGACGGCCTTGATCATGTCGTAGATGGTGAGGCAGGCGACCGACACGGCCGTCAGCGCCTCCATCTCGACGCCAGTCGGGCCGGTCACTTTCACGCTGGCGCGGACGATGCAGCCGGGAAGCTTTGGATCCGGCTCGATGTCGACGGTCACCTTCGACAATGCGAGCGGGTGACATAGCGGGATCAGCTCATGCGTCCGCTTGGCCGCCATGATGCCGGCGATGCGGGCGGTGCCGAGCACGTCGCCTTTCTTGGCATTGCCGGACAGGATCAGCTTGAGCGTCGCCTTGCTCATCACGACCCGCCCCTCGGCGACCGCGATGCGCTCGGTGGCCGGCTTTTCCGAGACGTCGACCATGCGGGCTTCACCGCTGGAATCGATGTGGGTCAGGGCAGGGCGGTGCTTGGCAGATTCTTTGGCGGGTTTGCGCGCCATCAGCGCGCGCCCGTGGCGCCAAGGGGTTCGGACCGCGTCAGCAGCGCGCGCGTCGCGGCGGCCACGTCAGCCTGCCGCATCAGGCTTTCGCCGACCAGGAAAGTCGACATGCCGACGCGCTCCAACCTTGCAAGATCGGCAGGCGCGAAGATTCCGCTCTCGCCGACCATCAAGCGCTCCTTCGGGATCAGCGGCGCCAGCGCTTCGCTGGTCCCCAGCGTCGTCTCGAAGGTACGGAGGTTGCGGTTGTTGACGCCGATCATCGGAGATCGAAGTTTCAGCGCGCGATCGAGCTCGGCGCGGTCGTGGATTTCGACCAGCACGTCCATGCCGTAGGCGAGACTCGCATCCTCGATG
Organism: Bradyrhizobium sp.; assembly: GCA_035487555.1. Lineage (GTDB taxonomy): Bacteria > Pseudomonadota > Alphaproteobacteria > Rhizobiales > Xanthobacteraceae > Bradyrhizobium. The sequence continues at coordinate 7,073 of DATHMA010000144.1, forward strand.
TCTTTAGCGGCGGCATCGTCGAGCGCGGCCATGATGATCAGGATGCAGTCGGCGCCGTGGGAGCGTGCCTCCGCCACCTGATAGGTGTCGAACATGAAATCCTTGCGCAGCACCGGCAGATGGGTTGCCGCGCGCGCGGCCACCATGAAATCCAGATGGCCCTGGAACGAGGGTGCGTCCGTCAGCACGGAAAGGCAGGCCGCACCGCCCGCCTCATAGGCCTTCGCGAGCACCGGCGGATCGAAGTCGGCACGGATGAGGCCCTTGGAGGGTGAAGCCTTCTTCACTTCCGCGATCAAGGCATACTCGCCCTTGGCGTGCTTGTCCCTGAGCGCGCGAACGAAGCCACGTGGCGCAGAGGCCGCTTTCGCCCGCGCCTCGACTCCCGAGAGCGGCTGCGCGCGCTTGGCGGCAGCGATCTCTTCGCGCTTATAGGTCTCGATCTTGGTAAGGATATCCGACATGGCGTGCTTCTCAGCTGTTGGATACCGCGACGAGCTGTTTCAGTTTGGCCGCCGCGTCGCCGCCGTCCAGCGACTTGGTGCCGAGCGCAACGCCGTCCTTGAGCGTCTTGGCCTTGCCGGCGACGACAAGCGCCGCCGCTGCATTGAGCAGCGCCACGTCGCGATAGGCGCTCGGCTTGCCGTCGAGCACGCTTTGCAGTGCGACCGCATTGGCGTTGGCGTCGCCGCCCTTGAGCGCATCGCCGCCAGCGCGGCCAAGGCCAGCTTCCTCCGGCGTCACTTCGAAGCTGCGGATATTGCCGTTCTCAAGCGCTGCGACGAACGTCGGTCCGGTGAGCGTGATCTCATCAAGCCCATCCGAGCCGTGCACGACCCAGACCGACTCTGCGCCAAGGTTCTTCAGCACCTGCGCCAAAGGTTGCACCCATTGCCGCGAGAACACGCCGACCATCTGGCGCTTGACGCCGGCCGGATTGGAGAGCGGTCCAAGCAGATTGAAAATCGTCCGCGTCGCAAGCTCGGTACGGGTGGGGCCGACGTTCTTCATCGCGGGGTGATGCGATGGCGCGAACATGAAGCCGATCCCGGCTTCCTTGACGCAGCGGCCGACCTGCTCGGGCTTGAGATCGATCTTGACGCCGAGCGCCGCCAGCACATCGGCAGCCCCCGAGCGCGACGAGAGCGCGCGGTTGCCGTGCTTGGCGACCGGCACGCCGGTGCCCGCGACGATGAAGGAGGCGCAGGTCGAGACGTTGACCGAGCCCGATCCGTCGCCGCCGGTGCCGACGATGTCCACGGCGTCAGTAGGCGCGGTCACCCGCAGCATCTTGGCGCGCATTGCCGACACGGCGCCGGTGATCTCCTCGACGGTTTCGCCGCGGACGCGGAGCGCCATCAACAGCCCGCCCATCTGGGAGGGCGTGGCTTCGCCCGACATCAGGCTGTCAAAGGCGGCAGCCGACTCCTCGCGCGTCAGCGTGGCGCCGGTAGCGACTTTTCCGATAATCGATTTGAGGTCGTCCATCGCGTACTTTCGGGGATCACTCAGTTGCTGCTGGCGCCGGTCACTTGCGCGAAGGCTTCCTCGTTGATGGTGGTGCCGATCTCCTTTTCGAGCTTGGCCACATAAAGCGCAACCTGCTCGTCGCCGATGCCCCGCACCAATTGGTCCTTCAGCTTCTTCATGTCGTCGGAGTTGAAGTCGACCGCCGGATCGGTCACGTCGGTGAGGCGGAAGACCAGCCACTCGGTGCCGTCGGCGCCCGGCGTTTGTCCGGCGCCGTCCTTGGCGGTGCGGAAGGCGGCCGCGACCAGGCCGGATGGCACGCCGGGCGGCGAGTCTTCCCGCTTGAAGCCAGTGGCCTTCTCGACCTTCACTCCAACACCGGCCGCTTCCTCGTCGAGCTTGCCGCCTTGATCGAGCTTTTGCACCATGTCGGTCGCCTTGGTCCGCAGGCGCTTGGCGATCTCGTCGTCCTTCCAGCGCGCCTCGACCTGGTCCTTGACCTCGTCGAGCGTGCGGTCGCGCGGCGGGGTGACGCCGAGTACGTCGTACCAGACATAGCCGCCCTTGAACGTAATCGGATCGTTGTCGACGCCGACATCGCTGTTGAAGGCCTGCGAGATGATGTCAAGGCCCTGAGGAATGTTCGCGGCGGGCTGGCCGGTCGGCGTCTTGCCGGAGCGGTCGACCGCATCGAGGGTGACCGAGGCAAGGCCAAGCTTCTTGGCCGCCTCGACCACGCTGGAGCCGCCGCCGCGCTCGTCTTCCATCTTGTCGCGAAGCGAGGCCACCTGATCACGCGCCTGAGCCGCGGCGATCTCCTTCTTGATCTCGGGCGCGACACTGGCAAAGTCCGGCTCGATCGCGGGCTGGATCACGCCGACCTTGACCAGCGCGATGCCGAACTTGCCCTGCACGGGCTGGCTGACTTCGCCTGTCGGCAACGAGAAAGCCGCGTCCGCAATGGCCGGATCGAGAATGCCTGATTTGGCGACGAGGCCGAGATCGACGTCGGCCGAGCTGAGCTTGCGCTCCTTGGCGATGTCGTCGAAGGAGGTGCCGGAGGCAATGCGGTCGCGTGCGGCCTGCGCATCGCCGACATTCGGAAACACGATCTGTGAGACCTCACGCTTCTCCGGCGTGCCGAGGCGCTCCTTGCGCTGCTCGAACACCTTCTTGGCGGCGTCGTCGGAAACGTCGGTCCATTTGCCGATTTCTTCGGGCGTGATCGCGACGAACGCAATCTTGCGGTATTCGGGGGCGCGGAAGACGGCCTTGTGCTCGTCGAAATAGGCGGCCAGCGCTTCAGGCGAGGGTGGGTCGATGGTGCCGGCTTGCGCCGGGCCGAGCCTGACAAAGTCGATCGAGCGCTGCTCGCTCTGGAAGCGGCTCAGCGCTTCCATCACCGTGTTGGACGGTGAAAGTCCGGCGGTGATCGTGCCGGCCAGCTGGCGGCGCAGCGACACCTTCTTCTGGTCGGCGAGATAGCGCTGCTCGCTGTAGCCGAACTGGCGGATGATGGCCTGGAAGCGCTGCGGATCGAACGAGCCGTTCATGCCCTTGAAATTCGGATCGGACATGATCACGCGTAGCGTCTCGGCGTCGGATTGGTTCAGTCCAAGCTGGCGGGCCTTCTCGTCGAGTGCTGCTTCGGCAAGCGTCTGCTGCAGCACCTGCCTGTCAAAGCCGAAGGCGCGCGCCTGCTCCTGCGTCAACGGACGGCCGAATTGGCGGCCGATCTGTTGCAGCCGATCGGTATACATCTGGCGGAATTCGTTGGTCGAAATCTCGGTGTGGCCGACCTTGGCGAGCGTCGACTGGCCAAACCCCCTGAAGATGTCGGCGATACCCCAGACACCGAAGCTGACGATGAGGGCGCCCATCGCGATCGACATGATCGTCTTGCCGAGCCAGTTTGATGAGGCTTTGCGTAATCCTCGAAGCATTGAGTCCAACTTGTCTTTAAGGAGGGAGGGGCGCGCCTTATAGCGTGGTTCGCAAGAGGCCGTCACCGAGTTGATAACGCATCATAAAGTGGCAGTCAGCCCCTCGCAACCTTAAGCCTGCTTAATGGGCACAGGACCGAATGCCGCGTGAATGGGTTAACGGGGCGGGCCGGACTGGAACTGCTCCATCAGCTCTGCTAGCGCTGCACATTCAAATCGCTTGGGAATTTGTGCCATGACCGATGCCATCCGCCCGCTGATCGCCGGCAACTGGAAAATGAACGGCCTGAAGGCCTCCATGGGCGAATTTGAGGCGATGCTGGCAGGTAGCGGCACCGTGATCGCCAAGGCCGATCTCCTGGTTTGCCCGCCGGCGACCCTTGTTTCCGCCTTTGCGGCCAAGGCCAAGGGTGCCAAGGCGTTCGCTGTCGGGGCGCAGGATTGCCATCCCAGGGCCTCCGGCGCCCATACCGGCGATATTTCAGCGGAAATGCTGGCGGATGCTGGCGCTGCCGCCATCATTGTCGGCCATTCCGAGCGGAGGGCCGATCACGGCGAGAGCAACGCCCTGGTCCGCCAGAAAGCCGAGGCGGTCTGGCGCGCGGGGCTCGTGGCGATCGTCTGCATCGGCGAGACCCGCGAGCAGCGCGACGGCGGCAAGACGCTCGATATCTGCGGCGGGCAGCTCCAGGGCTCGCTGCCGGACGGATCGACGGCCGCAAACTTGGTCGTGGCCTATGAGCCTGTCTGGGCGATCGGCACGGGGCTCACTCCGACAGCGAAGGATGTCGAGCAAGTGCATAAATTTATCCGCGACTCCCTCACCAGCCGATTCAAGGCCGAGGGCAGCCGGATGCGCATCCTCTATGGCGGCTCGGTCAAGCCTTCGAACGCGGCAGAGCTGATGGCGGTTGCCAACGTCAACGGTGCGCTGGTCGGCGGCGCCAGTCTCAAGGCCTCGGATTTCCTGGCGATTGCGGCCGGGTGTTAGCGCATGATCCGGAAAAGTGTGAAGCGGTTTTCCGACAAGATCATGCGCAAACTAAGGAGCTAAAACGCGCTTCCGCGCGTTTTAGGCAGCAATTCGCTTCCAATAGATCATCGTGCCGGTGAGGCCGCCATGTGGCCTCAAGGCGTAATCCGGAATGATCCCGGTCAGATTGAAGCCGAGCCCTTCGTAGAGACCGGAAGCCCCCTCATCGACGGCCGTGTCGAGCACGAGCAGCGTGCGGCCGCGCTCGACCGCCAGCTTCTCAGCGGCTCGCATCAGCGCGCACGCGATACCGCGATGGCGATGGCTGAGCCCTGTCATCATCTTCGCGATTTCGGCCCGATGCGGCTGGTTCGGCGGAAGGCTGAGCAGCAACGTGACCGTCGCGATCAGGCTTTCGCCATCGAATGCGCCGAGCACGATGCGCTCTCCACGCGCTGCTGCCGCGAGCGAGTCACGCCAGAATGCGTCGGCAACTTCCGGCGGCAGCGGATGCATGAAGCTCACCGAGCCGCCGCTTGCGACCGTCTCCACCAGCAACTCGCTCAACGCGCTGCGGATGCGCGGCTCGTCGGTCAGGGGTGCGATCGTGATGCCTGACATGCCTCAACTCCGCGCCAGCGCGACGACATAGACGCAGGTCGCACTGCTCTCATTGGCAAAGGTCGTGTCGGCAGGCGATCCGAAGCCGAGACAATCGCCTGTGGCGAGCTCGTGTCGCTCGCCGCCCTCGGTGATGACGAGATTTCCCGCCTGCACCCACACCAGTTGGCGGATATGGGCATAGGAGGAAGCCGGCAGCGTCACCTGCTGCCGCGCCGGCAATTCCACCCGCACGAGCTCGACGGGATGGTCGGGACGGCTGAATACCTGCTTGCGGACATAGCCGGTCTCGGGATCGCGCCACACCGGCTGCTCGCCGGCGCAGGAAAGGCGCCCGCGCTCGCTTTCGGCGCGAAGCATCAACCCGGCGAGCGTCAGATCGAAGGCGCTGGCGAGCCGCACCAGCACCACCGCGGTCGGGCTGACCTCGGTGCGCTCGATCTTGCTGATCGTTGCCTTGGAGACACCGGAGCGCTCGGCGAGCTCAGCCAATGACCAGCCGCGGCTGTCGCGCTCGAGCCTGATGCGCTGGGCGAGGCGATGCCCAAGTTCGTCTACTATAGTATCCATTTGTCTACTATAATAGAAAAACGCCAGCGCCGGCAAGGCCATGAAATGACCCTCCCAAAACGGCTTGCGACCGGAGCAGGGGCTCCTATGTCGGGGGTGACAATGGGCGGTGCAATCGTGTAACACCGCGCGACTTCACGAAAACCCTGCAAGTCCACGAGCCGGATGCCGGCCACGCCCGGCTTGTGACGGAAGGTAGCAATGCAGACTGTCGTTATCGTCATCCATCTCATGATCGTCGTCGTCCTGATCGGCGCGGTACTGCTGCAGAAGTCCGAAGGCGGTGGCCTCGGCATGGGCGGCGGCGCCGGGTTCATGTCGAGCCGCGGCACGGCCAATCTGTTGACGCGCACGACGGCCATTCTTGCGGTCGGCTTCTTTGCGACCAGCCTGATCCTGTCCTGGCTCGCGGGCTTCAATCGTCAACCGACCTCGATCATCGGCACGCAACCGCCGGCGCAGTCGCAGCCGGCCGCAGGCGGAACGCCGGTCGCTCCGCCGACTTCTGGCGGCGTCCTCGATACGCTGAAGAAGGCGGATGAGAAGCAGAACAACCAGGCGCCGGCCGGGCCGCAGGCACCGCGTTCGCAATAAAGCAGACGGGCCATGCAGGAACGCGGCTAGTGTCCTGCATCAGGAATCCCCATCAAAGCGCTGATAGCGCTTCAATTTCTCTGCTACCCACAGCCACGCAAAAACTTTGCCGTGGCAGATGAATCGTTTTTGCGAATCGGCGGTCTGGCCTTAAAGGTAAAGTCCCATGGCGCGGTACATCTTCATCACCGGCGGCGTGGTTTCATCGCTCGGAAAGGGTCTGGCATCGGCAGCTTTAGGCGCCCTGCTTCAGGCTCGTGGCTACAAGGTCCGGCTTCGCAAGCTCGACCCCTATCTCAATCTCGACCCGGGCACGATGTCGCCGTATCAGCACGGCGAAGTCTTCGTGACGGATGACGGCGCCGAGACCGATCTCGATCTCGGCCATTACGAACGCTTCACGGGGCGGCCGGCCACCAAGGCCGACAACATCACCACGGGGCGCATCTACCAGGACATCCTGACCAAGGAACGGCGCGGTGATTATCTCGGCGCGACCATCCAGGTCGTCCCGCACGTCACCAATGCCATCAAGGAGTTCGTCCTTTCCGGCAATGACGAGTATGATTTCGTGCTGGTCGAGATCGGCGGCACGGTCGGCGACATCGAGGGCCTGCCGTTCTTCGAGGCGATCCGCCAGCTCAAGAACGAGCTGCCGCGCGAGCACGCCATCTACATCCATCTGACACTGCTCCCGTATATTCCGAGCGCCGGCGAGTTGAAGACCAAGCCGACGCAGCACTCGGTGAAGGAGCTGCGCTCGATCGGCATCCAGCCGGACATCCTGCTGTGCCGCACCGACCGCGAGATTCCGAAGGAGGAGCGGCGCAAGCTCGGGCTGTTCTGCAACGTGCGCGAAAGTGCCGTGATCGAAGCACGCGACGTCGACAACATCTACGCAGTGCCGGAGGCCTATCACAAGGCCGGCCTCGACGACGAGGTGCTGGCCGCGTTCGGGATCGCGCCGCGGATTCCACCGGCGCTGCAGAGCTGGAACATCATCAACGAGCGTGTCCGCAATCCCGAAGGCGACGTCACCATCGCCATCGTCGGCAAATATACCGGGATGAAGGACGCGTATAAGTCGCTGATCGAGGCGCTCTCGCACGGCGGCATCGCCAACAAGGTGAAGGTCAATCTCGACTGGATCGAAAGCGAAGTGTTCGAGAACGAGGATCCCGCGCCGTTCCTCGAGCACGTCAACGGCATTCTGGTGCCCGGCGGCTTCGGCCAGCGCGGGGCGGAAGGCAAGATCCGCGCGGCGCAGTTCGCGCGCGAGCGCAACGTGCCGTATTTCGGCATCTGCTTCGGCATGCAGATGGCCGTGATCGAGGCCGCGCGCAATCTCGTCGGCATCGAGCAGGCCAATTCGACCGAGTTCGGCCCGACACCGGAGCCCTTGGTCGGCCTCATGACCGAATGGCTGCGCGGCAACGAGCTGGAGAAGCGTTCGAAAGCGGGCGACCTCGGCGGTACCATGCGGCTGGGCGCGTATCCCGCAGCGTTGAAGCGCGGCAGCCGGGTCTCCGAGGTCTATGGCGGCGCGACCGAAATTTCAGAGCGCCACCGTCATCGCTATGAAGTCAACACGGCCTACAAGGACCGGCTCGAACAGCATGGCTTGAAATTCTCCGGTCTGTCGCCGGACGGCGTGCTGCCGGAAATCGTCGAATACGACGATCATCCCTGGTTCATCGGGGTGCAATTCCATCCCGAACTGAAGTCGAGGCCATTCGAGCCGCACCCGCTGTTTGCGTCCTTCATCAAGGCCGCGATGGTGCAGAGCCGGCTGGTGTAAGCAATCGGGTGGGCACGGCGCAAACGCGCCTCTGCCCATCTTGCACGCCGCACATCCGCCTTTGACGAAGGCGCCAATTGTTGCGACAACACGCTCCCGCCTCTTGCAAGAACAAAACAATGGGAGTGTTGTCGATGATCTACGAAATGCGCGTCTATCGCTGCCTGCCGGGCCGGTTGCCGGCGCTGCTCAAGCGCTTTGACACCATCACGCTGAAACTGTGGGAGAAGCACGGCATCAAGCAGGCCGGTTTCTTCACTACCTATGTCGGTGAATCCAACCAGGAGCTGACCTATTTCCTGGCCTGGGAGTCGCTGGCCGACCGCGAGAAGAAGTGGGCGGCGTTCCAGAGCGATCAGGAATGGATCACGGCGCGCGCCAAGACCGAGGAAGACGGCCAGATCGTTCTCAACATCGTCAATCAGCTTTTGGCGCCGACATCGTTCTCGTCGGTGAAGTGAGCGACGTTGCCCCAGGGTATCGACCATATCGTGCACGTCGTCCGCGACCTGGATGCGGCGGGCGACTTCTATCGCCGGCTGGGATTTACGGTCGGTGCGCGTAATGTCCATCCCTGGGGCACTCACAATCGCATCGTGCAGTTCGAGACCTCGTTCGTTGAGCTGCTCGAGATCGGCGAGCCCGCAAAGATTCCGCCGCACGGCCCGCGGGCCTTTTCCTTCGGCGCGTTCAACCGCGACTTCGTCGCGACGCGCGAAGGTCTATCGATGCTGATCCTCAAGAGCACCGACGCGCGCGCCGATGCGCGTTCGTTCGAGGCCGCTGATATTTCGGATTTCGAGGTGTTCGACTTCGGACGCGAAGCGAAAAGGCCTGACGGCTCGACTGTCAAGGTCGCGTTCTCGCTGGCCTTTGCGCGCGATCCGGCATCGCCCGATCTCGGCTTCGCGGTCTGCCAGCAGCATTTTCCGGAGAATTTCTGGAATCCGGCGTTCCAACTTCATGCCAACGGCGCAACCGGCATGCCCGGGGTGGTGATGGTCGCCGACAATCCGAGCGATCATCATGTCTTCCTGAAGGGCTTCACTGGTATCAGCGATCTGCATTCGAGCTCGCTCGGCATCAAGGCCACGACCGCGCATGGCGAGATCGAGATCATTGAGCCGGTTGCCTTCCGCGACCAGTTTGGCGTCACGGCTGAGGTGAACGGAGAGGGCATGACGCTGAATGCGATGCGCTTTGCTGTCACCGACATGGCCAAAGCCGAGGGTATTTTCCGTGATGCCGGGGTCAAGGCTGAGCGCCATATCGGACGGCTGGTCATTCGGCCCGATTTGGCCTACGGCGCAACCCTGATATTCGAGGGCTAAAGTGGGTTGATCCCACCGGAGGCGACCTTATGGTCGGCCGGAAGTCTTGAGGATTTATCTGTGAACACTATCAGCTCTGCAGCGCCGGTCGTCGATGTCGGTCAGGTCAGGTTCGGCAACGACCTGCCGATTTCGATCATCGCCGGTCCCTGCCAGCTCGAAAGCCGTGCCCACGCGCTGGAAGTCGCAAGCGCGCTCAAGGAGATCGCGGGCCGCCTCAGAATCGGGCTCGTCTACAAGACCTCCTTCGACAAGGCCAACCGCACCAGCGTCTCCGCCGCGCGCGGGCTCGGGCTGGAGCAGTCGCTGCCGATCTTTGCCGAAATCCGCTCTTCGCTCGGTCTGCCCGTGCTCACCGACATCCACGAAGCCGCGCAATGCGGCGAGGTCGCGCAGGCCGTCGACGTCTTGCAGATCCCGGCCTTCCTGTGTCGTCAGACCGATCTCTTGCTCGCGGCCGCCGCGACCGGCAAGGTCGTCAACGTCAAGAAGGGGCAGTTTCTCGCACCCTGGGACATGACCAATGTCGTCGCCAAGATCACCGGCGGCGGCAACCGCAACGTGCTGGTGACCGAGCGCGGCGCGTCGTTTGGCTACAACACGCTGGTCTCCGACATGCGTGCGCTCCCAATTCTGGCGCGTACCACCGGTGCGCCTGTCATTTTCGATGCGACCCATTCGGTGCAGCAGCCGGGCGGAAAGGGCAGCGCTTCCGGCGGTGAGCGCGAGTTCGTGCCGGTGCTGGCGCGCGCGGCGGTCGCCGTTGGCGTCGCCGGGGTCTTCATCGAGACCCATCCCGACCCAGATCATGCGCCCTCCGATGGACCGAACATGGTGCCGCTGTCCGAGTTCGAGGCGTTGGTGAAGAAGCTGATGGCGTTCGACGCGCTCGCCAAAGCCAAAACGCCCTGATGCATCAGACGGTCGCCCGGCCCAAGGAACCATCCAAGGACCAACGTCTCCCGCCGGCGCTCAATGTCGTCGCCCTGGCATGCTTCTCGGCGGCGCTCTCGGGCCGTGCGCTCGATCCGGTGCTGCCACATGTCGCCGATGATTTTGGCGTGACCATCGCGGCGGCCGCGGGCTTCTCCTCGATATTCGCCTTCACTTTCGCAGTGATCCAGCCCTTGGTCGGGGCGGCCGCCGATCTCTTCGGCAAGGCGCGGCTGATGATCTTCTGCCTCGTGATCCTCGGCATTGCCAATCTCGTCGGTTCGCTGGCCACCTCGTTTCCGATTCTGTTCGTCTCGCGCATCATCGCGGGCGTCGGTGCCGGCGGCGTGTTTCCGGTCGCGCTCGGCCTCGCCAGCGATCTCGTCAGCGCCGACAAGCGCCAGATCGGGATTAGCCGCACGCTCGCGGGTTCGATGACCGGCAATCTGTTGGGCGCAACGTTTTCGGGCCTGATCGGCGATTTCCTTGGCTGGCGCGGCGTGCTGGCGATCCTGGGAGGGCTCGTCGTCGTCGCGGCAATTGCCGTCGCGGCCGGTTTTCGTGGGGCGCAGCTCAACTCTCCGCCGCGCGCGAGCCTGGGTGCGCTCAAGCACGGCTATCACACGATCTTCGCCAACCCGAACGCGCGCGTGTGCTACTCCACGGTCTTCATCGAAGGCTGCTGCGTGCTCGGCCTGTTCCCCTTCATCGCCTCGTTCCTGTTCGATCTCGGCGAAACATCGCTGTCGGTCGCGGGCATCGTGATCGCGGGCTTTGCGATCGGCGGTCTGTTCTACACGGCAACAGTCTCGCGCTTCCTGCCGCGGATCGGCATGAAGGGCATGATGATCGTCGGCGCCACGCTGGTCGGCATCCAGCTCATGGCCACCGCATTCGGTCCCGGCTGGAAACTTCAGTTCCTGTGCATGCTGATGATGGGTTGGGGTTTCTACATGATCCACGGCTGCATCCAGGTCTTCGCCAGCGAGCTGTCGGTGGAGGCACGCGCCACCGCGCTGTCGCTGCATTCCTTCTTTTTCTTCATGGGCCAGACCGTCGGCCCGATCGCCTATGGCTTCGGCCTGCAGCATGGCGGCAAGGCCGTGACGCTGGGCGTGGCGGCCGCCTGCATGATCGTGCTCGGGATCGTCTGCGCGCAGCTGTTGAAACAGCGTGCGCCCGCGGATGCGGCGAGACGGCCGGAGGTCGAGCCTTAGCTCTAGCCCTGGCTCTGATCCGCGCCGGAGGCCGTCGCGCAATAATCGCGCCAGAATTGCCGATAGCCTGCCTCGACCCTCTGTGTGTAGACCGCGACATTTCCTGCCGGCGAATTCGCGATTCTGGCGGGCAACTCGGCCCGCAGCTTCTCCAGATGGGACGGCATTGACGCAAATTTCTGCGCAATCGCAACATAGCCGTCATCATCGTCTCCGACCCAGTCGTCGAGAGCCACGGCTTTCAGGATCGCTCCGGCCGCACGTGACGACGCCCCATTGCCGAGCTTGGCAATGACCGGAACGCCCATATAGAGCGAATCCCAGGTGCTGATGCCGCCGTTCTGCGGAAACGGATCGAGCGAGATATCAATGTTTTCGAAAGCTTGCAGGTGGTCACGGCGCGCGCTCGAGCCCATGCAGATGACGCGGTCCTGCGAAACGCCATGGGCCACGAAACGACCGATCAGACCATCGCGCAGAAACGCTTCGTCGAGGGCAAAGTGCTTAATGACGATCTTCGATTCCGTTACCGTGCGCAGCAGTTTCGACCAGACCGCTACCGCTTCGTGGGATATCTTGTCGATCCGGTTGAATACACCGAAGGTGACGAAGCCGTTGTGGAGCATTGGAAGCGCGGAAGTTTGTACGTCGGATATCGGCTCCATCGTGATCACTGACGGCAAATCATACACGCGCTCCGCAAACAAATGCCGGACGTTTTGCGGAATGATCACCGGGTCGGCGAAGAAGTAATCCATGGTCTGAAGGCCCGTGCCCGTGCCGCTGCCCCAGGCCGTGACCTGGACCGCTGCCGGCTTGCGCGCGAACACGCCCAGCCGATTGCCCGTCGTATGGCCTGAGAGGTCGACAAGGATATCAACGCCGTCGGCTTGAATGCGGTCTGCCAGCTCGTCATCAGAAAGGCGCACCGCGTCGACCCAAACGTCGGCCAGTGACTGGAAAACGACGGTTTGCGAGTCTTGTATCGGCGAACAAGAGTAGCAGTTGATCTGGAAGTCCGCCTTGTCGTGGGATCGCAGCACCGGCAGGAAGGCAAGTGCCGCCGAATGATTCCTGAAGTCGGACGACACATATCCGACGACGATGCGCTTTTGCGGATCGAGCGGCCGCGCCGCCAGCTTGCGCCTTGGGAATTTAGCGCCGATCGCATCCCACCAATATCTTCGCGCCGCCTGCTGGATGGTGAAATCCGCGTCGGAAAGAAAATCCAGATAGAAAATCTTGTTCGTGATCGCCGTCTCGCAATCCGGTTTGATCTCCAGCGCCCGATCGAAATGCTGGATTGCGGCGGCGGTCTCTCCCTGCTTTCCGTGACACCAACCAAGCAAAGTGAGGCCGATCTCGGAAGCCGGATTTAGCTCGAGCGCCTTCTTGCAGGCGGCGATTGCCTGCGCCACCCGACCTGCGATCAGGTTGATCTGCGCCTTCCCCCGCCATCCCACTTCGAGCGAAGGATCAAGCGCGACGGCGGCATCGTAATCGGCTTCCGCCTCGGCCCTCCGTGCGGACTGTACATAGAGCCGCCCGCGGTGGGCCAGGAGTTCCGCCATGTCCGGCTTGATCGCGAGCGCGGCATTGAATGCGGCCTCCGCCACCTCGAAGTGCCGGAGCTCAAGGTGAGCCAATCCCTTGCCGACCATGGCTTCGAAATGGCGCGGCTGAAGCGCGAGCGCGCTCTCTGCGCTGATGGCGGCCGCTTCGTGTCGCATGAGCATCATTTCCGCGACGCCACGGTTGCAATAGGCGTCAGCGTCATCACCCTTTAGCTCGATTGCGCGTGTGAAGGCAGCGATCGCTTGTTCGGGCAGTTCCAAACGCATGAGCGTGTTGCCCAGATTCTTCAGCGCCATCGGAAAGTCTGGCTTCAGCGCAATGGCTTTTTCGTAAGCCGTGCGCGCTTCTTCGCAGCGGTCGAGCTTGAACAGCGCAAAGCCGAGATTGGAATGAGCAACCGCCGAGCCGGGGTTGAGCGCAACCGCGCGTTCGAGGATCCCTCGCGCTTCCTCGTGCTGTCCGCAGTCGAGCACGGACACGCCGAGCAGATGCACGGCCTCAAAAAGATCAGGCAGCTCAGTAATGATGCGCCGGCAAAGCAACTGCGCGTCGGCATGTCTGCCTTCACGGTAGGCGGCGAATGCAGCCAGCAACGTCTCGAGGTGCTTCCGAAGTGTCTCTTGCCGCTCCGCCTCCTGGATGGCGCGAGGGCCGGCGGTGCTCTGCAAGGATTTTCCCTCGGCGAATCTCTTCCAAGACTCTAGCACAGGCGAGGGAAGCCCCGGTCATCGCCGGCAACCGCGTGGCGGGGGCGAGGCTCTAGCCGCGGCCGCGATAGGGCGCCACGCCCTGGCTCGGAACCCAGAGCCCTTTGGGCAGCCGGCCGGTCTGCCAGAACACGTCGATCGGAATGCCGCCGCGCGGATACCAGTAGCCGCCGATCCGCAGCCATTTCGGCTTGATCTCGGCCGCGATCCGCTTGCCGATCATGACCGTGCAATCCTCGTGGAAGGCGCCGTGGTTGCGGAAGCTCGCGACGTAGAGCTTGAGCGATTTCGATTCGAGCAGCCATGGGCCGGGCGCGTAATCGATGACTAGATGCGCGAAATCCGGCTGTCCCGTGACCGGGCAGATCGAGGTGAACTCGGGCACGGTGAAGCGCACCAGGTAATCCGTGCCCTTTTGCGGATTGGGGACGCGATCGATTTGCGCCTTCTCGGGGCGATCAGGCCATTCGACGGCGCGGCCGAGCTGAAGGTTGGACGAGTTGGCCGGTTTGCGGGGCTTGGTGGACATGAGGGTCTCCGTTCCGGCTCCCTTTAGCCAATTGTGACGGCAGCGTCACGGGTTCGTCGGAACCTTCGTGCGAGCGAGCGATGTGCAGCGCGGCAACGAGGCTCGTAAGCTCCAGGTTTAAGTCCAGTCGAAAAACAGACCCCTATAACGATCGGCGAAAAGAGGGCATGCTGACCGGATAACAAGCCGATCGGTTCAACCGACGGCGAACAAAATTAGGGGGGACCAGCATGGATGCACTCACGCAATCGCGCGCCGCCACGATTCTTGGACGCCTCGATCGGCTTCCGGGCACCCGGCATATCTGGCGCATGATCGCGCTGCTCTCGCTCGGCGGCATGTTCGAGCTCTACGATCTCTTCATGACGGCCTACGTCGTGCCCGGTCTGATGAAAGCGGGGCTGCTCACCAACGTGTCGGTGAGCATCTTCGCCGGACCCGCGCTGTTCGTCGCCGCGACCTTCTTCGGCCTCTTCATCGGAACCCTGTGCTTCGGCTATGTCGCCGACAAGTACGGACGCCGCACGATCTTCACCTATTCGATGCTGTGGTACAGCGCGGCGACGCTGGTGATGGCCTTCCAGACCACCGGCCTTGCCGTGTGCCTGTGGCGGCTGATCGCCGGCATCGGCATCGGCGTCGAACTCGTCACCATCGACACTTATTTGTCCGAACTCGTGCCGAAATCGATGCGCGGTCGCGCCTTCGCCTTCAACCAGGGCGTCCAGTTCTCGGTCGTTCCGATCGTGGCCTTTGTCGCCTTCATGCTGGTTCCGATCAGCCCCTTCGGCATCGATGGCTGGCGATGGGTGGTCCTGATCGGCTCTGCCGGTGCCATCGCGGTCTGGTTCATTCGCCGCGCGCTGCCTGAGAGCCCGCGCTGGCTCATCAATCAGGGGCGGCTCGATGAAGCCGATGCGGTTGCGTCTGCGATCGAAGCGAAGGTCGCCGCTGACCTCGGCGGCAAGCCCTTGCCCATGCCGCAGGATCATGCGGTGGAAGACCTCCAGCCCGTCGGCCGCCTTTCGGAGATCTTCGAGCCGACCTATCGCAGCCGCACCGTGATGCTGATGGTCTTCCAGTTCTTCCAGACCTTCGGATTCTATGGCTTCGCGGCCTGGGTGCCGACGCTGATCGCCCAGCAGACCGGCATCAATGTCAGCCAGAGCCTGCTGTATTCCTTCATCATCGCCTGCGCGGCTCCCTTCGGTCCGTGGCTTGCCATGCTGTTCGCGGACAAATGCGAGCGGAAATGGCAGGTGGTGGGATCTGCCATCTGCATCGGAACCTTCGGCGTTTTGTTCTCGTTCCAGAACACGATGCCGCTCCTGATCCTGTGCGGCGTGCTTATCACCTTGTCGAACAATGTGCTGTCCTACTCCTTCCACAACTATCAGGCCGAACTCTATCCCGCGCGCGTCCGCGCCCGCGCCGTCGGCTTCACCTATTCGCTCAGCCGGATCAGCACCGTCTTTGCCAGCTTCATCATTGCCTTCTTCCTGCAAACCGCGGGTACCAAGGGCGTGTTCGGCCTGATCGCGGTGGCGATGACGATGGTGGTTGTCTCGATCGGCGGCTGGGGACCGCGCACCCTCAATCTGGAGCTGGAAGAGATTTCGCGCTAGTCCGATCATGAGAGGTGACATCGGATGACCGCAACTGAAGCCGACAACGTCCGCGTGCTCGTGCCGGCCGGCGTGCTCGGCTGGGGCATTCGTGCCGAGGAGATCGACGCCGGGCTGGCGATGGCGCCTCACGCCATTGCGGTCGACGCCGGCTCGACCGACTCTGGTCCAGCCTATCTCGCGACCGGCCGGACCAAGTACGGACGACCCTCCATCAAGCGCGACCTCTCGATCCTGATGGCCGCGCGGCGGCGGGCCGGCATTCCCTTGCTGATCGGCTCCTGCGGCACGTCCGGCTGCGATATGGCCGTGGATCAGACCTTGGAGATTGTGCTGGAGGTCGCGCGCGAGCAGGGCGATACGCCCAGGATCGCGGTGATCTATTCAGAGCAGAATGCAGCGGACCTGAAGGCGCGCAAAGTGACGCCGCTCGCGCCTTCGGTTGATGTGATCGACGCCGACCTCGACGCCTGCACCCACATTGTCGCGCTGCTCGGACCGGAGCCGTACATCGCGGCTCTCACCGAGGGCGCCGATATCGTTCTCGGCGGCCGGACCACCGACACCGCCGTGCTCGCCGCCGTCCCGTTGATGCATGGGGCCGACGTGGCCGCGGCCTGGCATGCGGCCAAGATCGCCGAATGCGGCGGGCTTTGCACGGTCAACCCGACCAGTCCCGGTGTGATGATGAGCGTCGGCCGCGATGGCTTCACCATCGAGCCATTGTCGCCGCAGAACCGCTGCACGCCCGAAACCGTGTCGGCGCACATGCTCTACGAGAACAGCGATCCGTTTCGTCTCGTCGAACCCGGCGGCGTGCTCGATGTCACCGATGCGGAATATGTCGCCCTCGATGAACGGCGCGTTCGCGTCACGGGGTCACGGTGGGAGACAAAGCCTTACACCATGAAGCTTGAAGGCGCCGGCGGCGGACCGTTCCAGACCATCATGCTGGTCGGCATCGAGGACCCTAATGTGTTGGCGGATGTCGATGCCTTTGTCGCGCGCATGGCGCGTGGGCTGCGCGATCGCGTGGCGCGTACCATGGGCGCCGATGCGGACATCGATATCTCGCTTCGCCCCTATGGCTGGAACGCCGTGTCAGGACGCCGGCCTGCGGAAGGAACATCGCCGCCACGCGAGATCGGCCTGATGTTTGTCGCGACCGCGCCAACGCAAGCCCTGGCGACCGAAGCCGCGCGGGTGTGCAATCCGATCTTCTTCCATTTCCCGGTGCGCGAGGGCAACGAGCTGCCGAGCTATGCCTTTCCGTTTTCGCCTGCGGAGATCGAGCGCGGGCAGGTGTTCCAGTTTCACCTGAACCATGTAGTGCATGTGTCATCGCCCTTCGAGCTCGCGCGCACCCGCTGGATCGATCTCGCGCTCGCGCGGAGAAGTGCCGCCAATGGCTAGGCTCAAGGACGTCTGCCGCTACGTCCGCTCCAAGAACGCCGGTCCCTTCTGGGTCACCGTCGATCTGTTTTTCGATAGTCCCGACAGCTACGCCTGCTATCACGCGGATCCCGCCATCTCCGCCGAGAGCATTGCCGCGATCTACGGCGTCGATGTCATCAATGTGAAGCGCTTCGAGGTCAAGTCGCTGAACATGGTCAAGATTTCATACCCGCGCACGACGCCGCAGGGCGGGGTGGTCGAGCGCGACGTGCATAGCGGCCAGCAATTCGTGCCGCTGCTGGAACTGCAGCTTCGCCGGAATCAATAACGCGGCCTTATTGTTGGGCGCAGAACTTCCGGGCTTCGTAACTTCCGGGCTTGGAGCCTTTCCTGCTCCGTTGCGTTGCGGTAGAAGCGGCGCCGACCGCTCGATCCCGCAAAATTTCCGAAGAGGCAATCATGACCGCCATCGTCGACATCATCGGCCGCGAAATCCTGGACAGCCGTGGCAATCCGACCGTCGAGGTCGACGTCGTGCTGGAGGACGGCTCGATCGGCCGCGCCGCGGTGCCCTCAGGTGCTTCCACCGGCGCGCATGAAGCCGTCGAGCTGCGTGACGGCGACAAGTCGCGCTATCTCGGCAAGGGCGTGCTCAAGGCTGTCGAGGCCGTCAATGGCGAAATCTATGAGGCACTGGCCGATCAGGCGATCGAGGACCAGGTCGCCATCGACCAGACCATGATCGAGCTCGACGGCACGGCTAACAAGAGCCGGCTCGGGGCCAACGCCATCCTCGGCGTCTCGCTCGCGTGTGCCAAGGCGGCGGCCGAATCCTTCGACATGCCGCTTTACCGTTATGTCGGCGGCACCTCGGCCCGGACCCTCCCGGTGCCGATGATGAACATCATCAATGGCGGTGTGCATGCCGACAATCCCATCGACTTCCAGGAGTTCATGATCCTCCCGGTGGGGGCTGCAACCTTCGCCGAGGCACTGCGCTGCGGCTCGGAAATCTTCCACACCCTGCGCGGCGAATTGAAGAAAGCCGGCCACAACACCAATGTCGGCGACGAGGGCGGCTTCGCTCCGAACCTGCCGTCGGCGGACGCCGCGCTCGACTTCGTCGTGAGCGCGATCGGCAAGGCCGGCTACAAGGCCGGCAGTGATGTGATGCTCGGGCTTGATTGCGCCGCGACCGAGTTCTTCAAGGAAGGCAACTACGTCTATGGCGGTGAGAACAAGACCCGCTCGCGTTCCGAGCAGGCCAAATATCTGGCCGAGCTGGTCTCGCGCTATCCGATCGTCACCATCGAGGACGGCATGTCGGAAGACGACATGGAGGGCTGGAAGGAGCTGACCGACCTGATCGGCAACAAGTGCCAGCTCGTCGGCGACGATCTCTTTGTCACCAATGTGAAGCGGCTCGCCGACGGCATCAAGAACGGCCGCGCCAACTCGATCCTGATCAAGGTCAACCAGATCGGCACGCTCACGGAAACCTTCGCGGCCATCGAGATGGCCTACAAGGCCGGCTACACCGCCGTGATGTCGCACCGTTCCGGCGAGACCGAGGATTCCACCATCTCGGATCTCGCGGTCGCCAGCAATTGCGGCCAGATCAAAACCGGCTCGCTCGCGCGTTCCGACCGCACCGCCAAGTACAACCAGTTGCTGCGGATCGAGGAGCAGCTCGGCCGGCAGGCGATCTATGCAGGCAAGGGCGCGCTGAAGGCGCTGAGCTGAGCGCTCGCTCCTACAGCCCGCTCAATTCCGGCGGACGGTCGAGCGTACCTCGCCCCTGGTGCATCCGGAGAAGGCGGCCGCACACTGTGCCTTGCAGGCGCCGACAGAGTTGCCCGGTGAGAATCGGGATTGGCCGGTCTCGCATTCGCTCTTGCAACGGCAATTGCCGTTGCTGATCTCGCCGGTCTTCGATCCATTGGGCGGGGCATGTTCGGCTGGCCGGGAGCCTCGCAGCTCCTCGCGGGTCGGCGGCGCCGACAGGGCGGCGTCGGCAACGTTCTTGCCGGCGGCGGCGTCGACCAGCCGCCAGACTGGATAGAGCGTGTTGGAGGACCCGCGCTGGTTCTCCTCCGCTTGATAGTGCAGGCGGCCCTCGTCGATGGTCTTGAACATGACCTCGTAGGGCTTGTTCTGCGCAAGGAGCTGGACGCGCAGAGCGCCACCGACGATGTTGGTCTTGAAGGCCTTGAAGCCGGACGGGTTCTGATTCCAGGTCCTGGCCGTGGGCGGACCGTAGACGTAATAGCCCGACGCGACGCCATCCTTGTCGATATGGCTCACGATCAACATGGTCTGCCGACCCGAACCACCCCCGTTGCCGATCCGGCTGACCCACACGCCGAGGAACGGCTTGAAATTGTCAGGAACGTCGCCATCGAGGGCGTCGATCTGGAAGAGGGGCATGTTGAAATGCTTGTCGCGCGCGACGGAAGCGACGCGCTTGACGTCATCGGCCGAGAACAACGGGTTGGTTGGTCGTGTTTCGGGAGCGAAGGTCGGCATGGTCGCGAGCATCTGGTCGCCGGTCGGCGGCTTCAGATAGATCGCCTCCTTCGACAGCGACCCATAGACGAACGGCTGTTGCGCGTTGTTGGTGGCCTTCATCACTTCGTCGCGCACGATGCGGAACAGGAAGGTCACTTCCAGACCGGAATCGCCGAGGTGATGGAGCAGGGCGGTCGTGAACGGACTGTTGCGGCCGGTGCCGTCTTCCGCCGTCGTGCCGTCCTTGGCGGAGAACGCGATCAGCACGTTGCCGGTGGGATTGGTCGGTGCCAGTCCGTGGCTGATGGAGCGCGACGCGGTCTGGGGCTTGCCACCGGAGGTGGCTGTCGGCGCCTCGGCTGCCACCTGCATCGCAAAGGGATTGTCGCGGCAGGCGTCCAGGATGACGAGGCCGAGGCCGTTCGTCTTCTCGACCAGGCCCTGCACCTGATGCAGGCTGATGGCCCGCTTGCTGGCATCAGTGTCGCTCGCGATCTCCGCGTCGACCGGGATCAGCCAGTTCTGGCCGCCCGCTTCAATGCCATGACCAGCGTAGAACACGATCGCGGTGTCAGCTCTGGCGGCAGCGGCGGCGAACTCGATAAGCGCCTGGTTCATCTGGGCGAGGTCGCCGTCGATCAGGCGGGTGACATTGAACCCCAGCTGCTGCAACGCGTCCGCGACATCGCCGGCGTCGCGCGGCGGGTTTGGCAGCGCCGGCACCTTCTGATAGGCGCCATTGCCGATCACGAGGGCGACACGGCTCTGGTCGGCCCGGCAACTCACGCTTCCCAGCACGGCAAGGTAAAGCACGAACGCCAGCACCAGTCGGGCGGTCATTGACGGGATATTGGGCAGGCGGGGCATTGCGGGACTTGCAGTTCGATCGGGAGCGGCGCGTCTATTTGGCACAATCTGTCGCGCGGCGCGAGTGATCTGCATCACCGACGGCCGCGGTTTCGTTGTCTGGTCGCATCGCCGGAAACGTGATGGCGAGCGGGCCGCTTGCGGCCGGTCGGCGGTCGGCCCTTGTCTGTCCGGCTCAACGCGCCTAACTGATCACTCCCAATCAAGCAAAACAATGAGGGGAGGGACTTCATCGTGGCATCCCAACAGACAAGCGGCCTGCAACTGCGTTCGCTGATCAAGAAGAGCGGCGAACTTGAGATTTCGCTCCTGGACGTGCCGACGCCCGAGCCCAAGCCCGACGAGGTCGTGGTCCGGGTCGAGGCTACGCCGATCAACCCGTCCGATCTCGGACTTCTGACCGGCGCCGCCGACCTTTCCACGGCGAAAGTCTCGGGAACGAAGGACGCGCCTGTCGTCACCGCCAAAGTCCCCGAAGCCGCGATGAAATCGATGGCCGGGCGGCTCGATGAATCCATGCCGGTTGGCAATGAGGGCGCCGGTGTCGTGATCGCGACTGGATCGTCGGATGCGGCGAAAGCCCTGATGGGCAAGACGGTCTCGATGATCGGCGGGGCGATGTATGCGCAATATCGCACGCTGCGCGTCAACGAATGCATGCCGCTGCCGGCAGGCACCACGGCGGCCGACGGCGCGTCCTGGTTCGTCAATCCGCTGACCGCGCTCGGCATGACCGAGACCATGCGCCGCGAGGGCCATAAGGCGCTGGTTCACACCGCGGCCGCCTCCAATCTCGGGCAGATGCTCAACAAGATCTGCCTCAAGGACGGCATCGGCCTCGTCAATATCGTGCGCAGCCAGGAGCAGGCCGACTTGCTGCGCAAGCTTGGCGCCAAGCATGTGGTGGATTCCTCGAGTCCGGGCTTCATGGAGGACCTGACCCAGGCGCTGGCGGACACGGGTGCCACCATTGCCTTCGACGCCATCGGCGGCGGCAAGCTCGCCGGGCAAATCCTCACGGCCATGGAAGCCGCGACCATCAAGACGGCGAAGGTCCCCTACAGTCGTTACGGCACCAACGTACACAAGCAGGTCTATATCTATGGCGGCCTCGACACACGCCCGGTGGAGCTCAGCCGCGCCTTCGGCATGGCCTGGGGCGTCGGCGGCTGGCTGCTCACCCCGTTCCTGATGAAGGTCGGGCCGGTCGATGGCCACAAACTGCGAGAGCGCGTCGTCTCCGAGCTCAAGACCACCTTTGCCAGCCACTATACGAAAGTCGTGTCCTTGCAGGAGGCGCTCGATCTTTCCAACCTCGCGGTCTACGCCAAGCGCGCCACCGGCGAGAAATTCCTGATCAATCCGAACAAGGGCGGATGAAGGCCTTCCTCCCGGGGTTTAAGGGGGGCGAGAGGCTTGCGTTCTCGCCGCGACGGGGAAACATTCCCGCCGCGACGAGGGCGGAGAAGCCGCCTCAGTCAGACTTCAGGGGAGGATATCCATGACCGATCTCGACCGCCGCCAGTTGCTCCTGGCCGGAGCCGCTATCGCCGCGGGCGCCGCCGGCGCGCTTGGCTTGCCTGCCGCGCAGGGAGCCGTGCCGGCGGCCGGCGCACAGGTGCCCGGCTTCTACCGCTACAAGGTCGGCGCTTACGAGTGCACCTCGATCAATGACGGCGCACGCTCGTTCCCGATGCCCGACAAGTTCGTGACCAACGTCCCCAAGGACGAGGCGCTCAAGGCGGCAGAAGCCGCCTACATGCCGAAGGGCATGGTCACCGTTCCCTTCAACCCGCAGCTCATCAACACCGGATCAAAACTGATCCTGATCGATTGCGGCAACGGCGTTTCCATGCTGGAGCCGACCAAGGGCGCGGTCGGCCGCACCCTGCAAAACCTCTCCGCCGCAGGCGTCGATCCCAAGAGCATCGACATGGTGGTGATGTCGCATCTGCATCCCGATCATACCAACGGCATCCGCGCCGCCGACGGATCGATGGCGTTTCCCAATGCCGAGCTCCTGGTGCCGGCCAAGGAGTGGGAATTCTGGATGAGCGACGACAACGCCGCCAAGGCGCAGTCGAACGAGATGATGAAGAACTACTTTGCCAACGTGAAGAAGATCTACGCCGGCATCGAATCCAAGGTGACGCGCTATGACTGGGGCAAGGAAGTCGCCCCTGGCATCACCGCGATCGGCACACCCGGACACACGCCTGGTCATACGTCGTTTGCGGTTGCCTCCGGCGACGCGAAGGTGCTGATCCAGGCCGACGTCACCAATATTCCCGAATTCTTCCTGCGTAATCCGGATTGGCACGTCGCCTACGACACTGAACCTGAGTTGGCGCAAACCACTCGTCACAAATTCTACGACATGGCGGCGGCGGAGAAGGCGACCGTGGTCGGCTTCCACTTCACCTTCCCTTCGATCGGCCATGTCGAAAAGGACGGCAACAAATATCGGCTGATCCCGTCAGCCTGGAATCCGACGATCTGACGGCTCTGCCGTCATTCAGCGCAGAACGACGGGCCGCTCGAGAGGGCGGCCCGTTTGCTTTTGGGCTCGTTTTCGCAAACGCTGCGTTTCCAAAATCGCGCGTTGCATGCACTTGCATGATTTTCGCGATCCGGCTTAAGTGCGCTCCCGTTTCTCAGGGCTCAATTGAAGGATACCCCATGGCCACGCACCACATCGTCACCATCGTCGGCAGCCTGCGCAAAGAGAGCTTTTCGCTGAAGATCGCCAACGCGCTTGCCAAGCTCGCGCCGCCCTCGCTGAAGCTCGACGTGACCACGCTGCACGGCATTTCCTTCTTCAACCAGGACCTGGAGGCCAATCCGCCGGCCGACTGGACTGCCTTCCGCGAGAAGCTGCAGAAGTCGCATGGCGTCCTGTTCGTCACGCCCGAATATAATCGCGCCATCCCCGGCGTTCTGAAGAACGCCATCGACGTCGGTTCGCGCCCCTATGGCAAGAGCTCGTTCCTGGAGAAGCCGACCGGCATCATCTCCAACTCGCCAGGCCCGCTCGGCGGCGTCAATGCGGCCAAGGCTCTGCAGAACATCCTGCCGGGCATTTGCGGGACGATCATGGGCCAGCCCGAGACCTATCTCAACGGCATCGGCGACGCCTTCAATGAGAAGGGCGAGATCGTCAAGGAAGGCCTGCAGAAGGTGCTGGAGCAGTATCTGACGGCGTTTGCAAAGTTCGTCGAGAAGCAGAACGCGTAAGGGGGGCAAAGTTGGCTGGCGGCGCTGCCAGACCCTCATCCTGAGGAGCGGCCCCTTGGCCGCGGCTCCTCACCGTGAGGATCGGGGAGCATTAGGGCTCCATTAACCCACCCGTCGCATGGTCGGTCATGGTCACGCGCTCGCGCCTGAAATCGGTCCTCACGGGGCTCGCCCTCTATGCGGTGGCGGCGGCCCTGATCGGCTATTTCGGCGTCAACGCCTATACCGGCAAATACGGGCTGAATGCGCGGCAGGAACTCGACCAGGAGATCATCTCCCTGACATCAGAGCTTGCCCGGCTGAAGCGCGAGCGGGCGGAGGGCGAGCATCGGGTCTCCTTGCTCCGCTCCGACCGGGTCGATCCTGACATGCTGGACGAGCGCGCGCGCTATCAGCTCGATTATGCCAACCCGCATGAGCTGGTGCGGATGCTGCCGGCCAGCGCGCAGTCCGATTCCAAAAACTAAGCAAATCAATTTCGAAAGTTTCATGTCGCATTGCAGTGCGGCATAGCTATTCATTTGCCGCATCACGCAATCCTTTAACGCCGGATTGAGTTGGGTTAGAGAGGGCCTATCCACTCTCTCTTCCAGCCGGATTTGCCATGGCCACTTCCCCCAAAAAAACCGACACAAAGGACAAGGGTCAGGAAAAGGAGCACGGCTCCCCGCCGGAATTCACCAGAGAGCAGGAGCTGAAAGCGCTGCGCGACATGCTGCTGATCCGGCGCTTTGAGGAAAAGGCCGGCCAGCTCTACGGCATGGGCGCGATCGGCGGCTTCTGCCACCTCTATATCGGCCAGGAAGCCGTGGTGGTGGGCATGCAGATGGCCCTGAAGAAGGGCGATCAGGTGATAACCGGGTACCGCGACCACGGCCACATGCTGGCCTGCGGCATGGAAGCCAAGGGCGTGATGGCCGAGCTGACCGGCCGCCGCGGTGGCTATTCCAAGGGCAAGGGCGGCTCGATGCACATGTTCTCCAAGGCGGAGAACTTCTATGGCGGCCATGGAATCGTCGGCGCCCAGGTGTCGCTCGGCACGGGGCTGGCCTTCGCCAATCGCTATCGCGGTAACGATTCCGTCAGCCTGGCCTATTTCGGCGACGGCGCCTCCAATCAGGGCCAGGTCTATGAGAGCTACAACATGGCCGAGCTGTGGAAGCTGCCGGTGGTCTATGTCATCGAGAACAACCGCTACGCCATGGGCACCTCGGTAACACGTTCCTCGGCGCAGACCGACTTCAGCAAACGCGGCGCCTCCTTCAATATTCCGGGCGAACAGGTTGACGGCATGGATGTGCGTGCCGTGAAGGATGCCGGCGACCGGGCGGTCGCCTGGTGCCGGGCGGGCAAGGGTCCCTTTATCCTGGAGATGCAGACCTACCGCTATCGCGGGCACTCGATGTCGGACCCGGCCAAGTACCGCACCCGCGAGGAGGTCGAGAAGGTCCGTCACGACCAGGACCCGATCGAGCAGGTTCGCAACCGTCTCCTTGCCGCGAAAGTCAGCGAGCAGGAATTGAAGGACATCGACGGACAGGTGCGCGAGATCGTCAACGCGGCGGCAGACTTCGCCCAGCACGATCCCGAGCCCGACGTGGCCGAGCTCTACACCGACATCTACCGCTAAGCGCGCGCAAGCT
>DATHMA010000145.1:0-22286 GCA_035487555.1 Bradyrhizobium sp.
GAGTTAAATCATGTCGATCAAGACCAAGATTGCCGCTCTCTCTGTCGCCGCCCTTGCCGCGACCGGCAGCATCGCTTCCACCACCACTTCCGCCGAAGCCCATGGCCTGGGCTGGGGCATTGGCGCGGGCCTCGTCGGCGCCGCCATCGTCGGCAGCGCGGTCGCTGCGACCACCGCTCCCTATCCCTACTACGGCTACCGTCACTGCGGCTGGGTCCGCCAGTTCGACGCCTTCGGCCGCTACGTCGGCAGCGTGAACACCTGCTACTGATCGCCTGCCAGAGATTTTGTGGATCCCGCGTTCGGCACGGGACCTCATCCACCCCGCGCCGCACCCCCGACCCGCCCGGCTGTCCCCCCGGGCGGGTCACTTTTTGCGGAAACGGTTCGGCCGTCTCACAGATATTTCGCGATCAGCTCGAAATCGCGCAGCAGCGCCTTCGCCCTGGTGCTCGAGCCTTTGAGGCTGTGGCTGAAATGATCGTGGATCAGCGCCTTCTTGGCATTCTCGATGGCGCCCTCCACCGCCTGCAATTGCTGGGCGATCTGCGCGCAGGGCCGCTGCTGCTCGATCATCTCGATGATGCTCTCCAGGTGGCCGTTGGCGCGCTTCAAGCGCTTGGCGATGGCGGCATGGGCGTGATCCGGCATTGTCGTCTCCTATCCTCCCCGGAGGATACCGAATATCCTCCGGGGAGGATATCGCTCTATGCCTGACTTCGGCGTTGCACAGACCTATTTCCACGTTTGCGCTTCCTGTCGACGCTTGTCGCCGAAGCTCAATCATCACTGACGAAAGAACCATGGGCAGTACCCTCTCTGGCGGCGCCGAACCGGCGTTGCCGATCACATCGAGACTGGCCGCGTCGGCGAAGCCAGCATGGGCATTGATGGTCGCATTGCGCTGACCGCTCTTCGCTCGTGCCCCCGCCCCGCGGCGGAAATGGAGGCGAGCGATGTTCGAGAAAATCGCAAAATTCCGTCTGCTTCGGGCACGGCGCGCGGCGCCGGACCGGAGCGCACCCGCGAATGATAACCGCCGCGGCGCCGTTGATGCGGGCCGCCGCCGGCCGCAGCTCGTTTGCCGCTGGTCATTCGACCAGGGGCCGCACTGCAGCTGGGAAATCGCAGGCCCTCAAAGAGGCAACCCACTGCTGGCGGATGAGCCGCGGCAGGGCCGCATTCACACAACTGTCTTCGTACTGTCGTACGACGGGCCGGGCGCGATCGGGTCGGGCAACGAGGCCTGCCCGCGATCGCGCCCAATCTGTTGCAGGCACGTCACTAGCGGACAGTAATCGATAGCAGGCGGCGGCCGCCAGCTTGCAATTGCAAATCATTCGCAAGTAAGGTTGGCCCGATTTCAAGGGCTTGGACAGTGCTGCGTGCCTAAGTACGGGCCTGTTGAAAGAGTTCGCGAAAGATCATTTCGACAGTTCCTTCGGTGGCGAGACGTCCGCAAATCTGATGATGAAAGTAACCAGGCTCGCGCTGAAGAAACCCGCCCGATGAACCGCACCCTCGGACTATGGAAGCGCACGTCCGCCGGCATCGGGCTCGGCCTGCTGGCGCTTGCCGAGCCGGCTGTCGCCGCGGACCTGCCGGTCAAAGCACCCGCGGTCAGCGCGGTGTACGACTGGACCGGCTTTTATCTCGGCGGACATTTCGGCTACGGCGCCGGCAGCCTCGGCCCCGACACCAACACGCTGCCGCTGCAAGGCGTCTTCCTGCCGCACAGCGTGACCGGCGTGCTCGGCGGCTACCAGATGGGCTACAACCGGGAGCTCGCCAACCATGTCGTGCTCGGCTTCGAGGCCGATGCGACGTTCCCGGGTCCGATGGATCAGGCGGCGCTGGCGCGGACGCCGCCCGCGCCCTTCAACACCACGATCGACTATTTCGGCACCGCGCGTGGCCGGATCGGCTACGCCTTCGGTCCGTGGATGCCCTACATGACCGGCGGCTTCGCCTGGGGCCATCCCAATATCGCCCTTACCGACGGCAGCGGCGCCATCGTGCGTCATTATCAATTCGGCTGGACCGCGGGCCTTGGTCTCGAATTCGCCGTCAGCGGCAATTGGAGCGCCCGGCTCGAATATGACTATGTCGATCTCGGCCGGCAGACCTACGATTTGAGCGGTTTCGGCCTGCCCAACACCGTTGTCGATCCGCGTATCAATCGCGCCACGATCGGACTGAACTATCATTTCGGCGACGTGCCATGGAAGCCGGAGCTGGCGCCGGCGAAAGTGCTGCTGCCGGACTCCGACGTCTGGAATATCCACGCGCAGACGACCGTTCTGCCTCAGGGCTATGGGCCGATCCATTCGCCCTACACCGGTCCCGACAGCATTCCAGGCGGCGGGCAGATGCAGGCGACCTGGACCTCGACCGCATTCCTTGGCGTCCGGCTATGGGAAGGCGGCGAGTTCTATTTCGATCCCGAACTCACCCAGGGCTTCGGCATCAACGGCGCCCTTGGTATCGCGGGCTTTCCGAACGGCGAAGCACAGAAGGCGGGCGCGCCGTTCCCGAAAATCCGCGCGCAGCGCTACTACGTCAAGCAGACCTTCGGTCTCGGCGGCGAGCAGGAAGACGTCGACGACGGACCGAACCAGCTGGCCGGAAAGCGCGACATCGACCGCGTGACCGTGGTTGTCGGCCGCTTTGCGATGGGCGACTTCTTCGACAACAACGCCTATGCGCACGACCCGCGCGCGGATTTCATGAACTGGGCCATGTGGGGTTCGGCGGCATGGGATTTTCCCGCCGATCTGCCGGGCTACACCCGCGGCGCCATCGTCGAGCTGAACCAGAAGGATTGGGCCGTGCGCGGCGCCTTTGTCGAGGTGCCGACCCAGCCCAACAGCGACATCCTGACCTTCAACGGCCAAGGCACCGTCGTCGAGTTCGAAGGCCGCTACTCGATCGCCGACCAGCCCGGCAAGATCCGGTTGGGCGCATTCGACAATGTCGGCAACACCGGCAACTACAATCAGGCGCTCGCCATCGAAAACGCCGACCCCGCGCTCGATATCAATGCGGTCATGGCCAGCATCCGGCATGACAACCAGAAATACGGCTTCTACGCCAATCTCGAGCAGCAGCTGATCAAGGACGTCGGCCTGTTCGCGCGCGCCAGCTGGAACAACGGCTCGAGCGAAATCCTGTCCTTCACCGACATCGACCGCAGCGTCTCCGGCGGCATTTCCATCAAGGGCAGTTTCTGGGGTCGTCCGGACGACACCGTCGGCATCGGCGGCGCGGTCAATGGACTTTCCGACGCGCACCGCGCCTACCTCGCCGCCGGCGGCATCGGCCTCATCATCGGCGACGGCCAGCTCAACTACAGCCCGGAGCGGATCTTCGAGACCTATTATGCCTATAACCTCCGCAAGGGCATCACGGTGACGGCGGACTATCAGTTGATCACAAACCCGTCCTATAACGCCGATCGCGGACCTGTCTCGGTCTTCTCCGGCCGGCTTCACGGCGAGTTCTAAGGCATGATCCGGAAAAGTGTGAAGCGATTTTCCGAAAAGATCATGCCCAAACAAGGAGCTAAAGCGCAGTGACGGCCCATCCCAAAATCATCGCGCGTTAGAACAAGACGGATCATGGATTTCAGGGTCATCCGCGTGCCGGCGCTGGAACAGGCGCTGCGGCCGAATATTTGGGACATTGTCGCGCTGATCCTCGTGGTCGGCGCCATGGTGCTGATCGTCTATGGCGGCGAACAGACCACGCTGCCTTTGTCTTCGCTCGACGTCACCCCGGTCTCGCTTGATCCGGCCAATCTGCCGCTCTATGCGCTGCGCACGACGATGCGGATGTTGCTCGCCATCATCTGCTCCATCATCTTCACTTTCATCTATGCCGCGCTTTCAGCCAAAAGCCGGCGCGCCGAAATGGTGCTGATCCCGCTGCTCGACATCCTGCAATCGGTGCCGATCCTGGGCTTCCTCACCTTCACCGTCGTGTTCTTCATGAACCTCTTCCCCGGCAATGTGCTGGGCGCCGAGCTCGCTTGCGTGTTCGCGATCTTCACCAGCCAGGCCTGGAACATGACCTTCAGCATGTACCAGTCGATGCGCAATGTGCCGAAAGACCTCGAAGAGGCGACGCAAAGCTTCCATCTCTCCGGCTGGCAGCGTTTCTGGCGCCTCGACGTGCCCTTTGCGATGCCGGGCCTGATCTGGAACACCATGATGTCGATGTCCGGCGGCTGGTTCTTCGTAGTCGCCTCGGAAGCGATCACGGTCGGCAACACCACGGTGACCCTGCCCGGCATCGGCTCCTATGTGGCGCTCGGCATCGAGAAGCAGGATCTCGCCGCGATCGGCTACGCCATCCTGACCATGCTGCTCGTCATCATCGCCTATGACCAGCTGCTGTTTCGTCCCATCGTGGCCTGGGCCGACAAATTCCGCTTCGAGCAGACGGCGTCCGGCAATCCGCCGACCTCCTGGATGCTCGACCTGTTCCGCCGCACCCGCGCGCTGCGCGCCTTGACGCTGCCCTTCGCAGCGGTCAACCGCGCCTTTTCGAATTTGCGCATCAACTGGCCGGTGAGCCTGCAGCCGGCGGCGAAAAGCAGTTCGCCCTCGCGCGTCGTGGACATGATCTGGTTTCTCCTGATTGGCGTCAGCACGGGCTATGCCGCCTATCGCGCCTACGAATATCTGTCGGCGAGCCTCGGCCCGCGGGATGTGTTCGCGGCCTTTGGCTACGGCCTGCTCACGCTTATCCGCGTCATCGTGCTGATTGCACTGGCAACGCTGATCTGGGTGCCGGTTGGCGTCTGGATTGGCCTCAGACCCAAGCTTGCCGAGCGCGTCCAACCGCTGGCGCAGTTTCTGGCGGCTTTCCCGGCGAACCTTGCGTTTCCGGTCTTCGTCTATCTGATCGTGCATTATAGGCTGAACGCCAACATCTGGCTAAGTCCGCTGATGATCCTCGGCACCCAGTGGTACATCCTGTTCAATGTGATCGCGGGCGCCAGCGCCTTTCCGTCCGACCTGCGCGAGGCCGCATCGAGCCTTCACCTGAAAGGCTGGCGCTGGTGGATCAAGGTCGTGCTGCCCGGCATCTTCCCCTATTACATCACCGGTGCCATCACGGCCTCGGGCGGCTCGTGGAACGCCTCGATCGTCGCCGAGGTCGCAAGCTGGGGCACCACGCATCTGACGGCGGCGGGGCTCGGTGCCTACATAGCGAAGGCAACCGAAGCCGGCGACTTTCCGCGCGTGGTGCTCGGCATCGCCGTGATGTGCATTCTCGTGACATTGTTCAACCGCCTGCTGTGGCGGCCGCTCTATGCCTTCGGCGAGCGGCGACTGCGCTTGGGATGAGGAAGGGAGAAACGGATGCTCGACCAACCCAACAAAGCGACCCTGATCGATATCAAGAGCGTGTGCCGCTCGTTTCCGAAGGGAAGCGGCGAAGCGCTCACGGTGCTGGAGAACGTCGACCTGACGATCCGGGCGGGCGAAATCGTCGGCCTGCTCGGCCGCTCCGGCTCGGGCAAGTCGACGCTGCTGCGGATCATCGCCGGCCTGATCGCGCCGTCCTCGGGCAACGCCTCATGCCGCGGCGAAACCATCCAGGGACCGCCGAACGGCGTCGCCATGGTGTTCCAGTCGTTCGCGCTGTTCCCGTGGTTGACGGTGCTACAGAATGTGGAGCTGGGGCTGGAGGCCCTCGGCATCGACAACGCCGAGCGCCGCAAGCGCGCGATCGCCGCCATCGACCTGATTGGCCTCGACGGCTTCGAATCGGCCTATCCGAAGGAGCTCTCCGGCGGCATGCGCCAGCGCGTCGGCTTTGCGCGGGCGCTGGTGGTGCATCCCGACCTGCTGCTGATGGATGAGCCGTTCTCCGCGCTCGACGTGCTGACCGCCGAGACGCTGCGCACCGACCTCGTCGATCTCTGGATCGAAGGCCGGTTGCCGATCAAATCGGTGCTGATGGTGACGCATAACATCGAGGAAGCGGTGCTGATGTGCGACCGCGTCCTGGTGTTCTCCTCGAACCCGGGTCGGGTGGCGGCGGAGTTCAAGATCGACCTGCCGCATCCGCGCAACCGGCTCGACCCGACCTTCCGGCAACTCGTCGACACGCTCTATGCACGCATGACCCAGCGGCCCGAGCCGAAGACGCCAGCGGCCGCAGGCGCGGGCAACATTCCCGGCACCGGCGTCGGCATGGTGCTGGACCACGTCTCCTCCAACGTCCTGTCGGGCCTGATCGAGACACTGGCCGGGGCGCCCTATAACGGGCATGCCGACCTGCCGGTGCTCGCCGGCCAGTTGCAGCTCGAAGCCGACGAGATATTTCATCTCGGCGAGTCGCTGCAGCTCCTGCGTTTCGCCCAGCTCAGCGAAGGCGATCTGGTGCTGACCGATGCTGGAAAGCGTTTTGCGCATCTGGAAACCGACGCCCGCAAGAAAATGTTCGCGCAGCATCTGGTCGAGTATGTGCCGGTCATGGGCCTGATCAAGCGCGTGCTCGACGAGCGGCCCTCGCACACCGCGCCCGCCGCGCGCTTCCGCAACGAGCTCGAGGACTACATGTCGGAGGACTATGCCGACGAGACCTTGAAGACTATCGTCTCCTGGGGCCGCTACGCCGAGCTGTTCGCCTATGATGAACAGTCGGAGACGTTCAGCTTGGAGAACCCGAACTAGCCGCGGATTGTAGGGTGGGCAAAGCGCAGCGTGCCCACTATCACGAGCCGAGTATTTGAAGGTGGGCACGGCGCTGGCGCGCCTCTGACCATCCTATGCAGCTAACCGCCGTCGTCCTGGCGAAAGCCAGGACCCATAACCACAGGCGGCTGTTGTTGCTAAGACTCGGAGTTACGGCTTCGCAAAACTATTCCGCCCTGGGGTAATGGGTCCTGGCTTTCGCCAGGACGACGGCGGTGTTGGTTGCACCGTCTGGCCTCACATCACCGCCTGGAACGAACTCGCGCGCGCCATTCGCCAAGCATCGGCG
This sequence comes from Bradyrhizobium sp., assembly GCA_035487555.1. Lineage (GTDB taxonomy): Bacteria > Pseudomonadota > Alphaproteobacteria > Rhizobiales > Xanthobacteraceae > Bradyrhizobium. The sequence goes on from DATHMA010000145.1 coordinate 6,997, forward strand.
TAGCGCGGGTCGTTGGTGCCATCGAGTAGCTCGCCGGAACGCAGCGACGGATAGAGTTTGTCGAAGGAGCGCACTTCCGTCGTCGACGTCCGCTGCGAGAAGTGGATTGGCCGCAGGTCTTGCGGATGTTCGAGGCCGGCGGCCCCGAGCAGCTCGGCAAGCGCGTGCAGGGTCGCGTGGTGATAATTGTACACTCGGTCAATCTTGTGCGGCACGTAGAGCGCACGGTTGCGGATCGGGTCCTGCGTCGTCACTCCGGTCGGGCAGCGATCGGTGTGGCAACTCAAGGACTGGATACAACCCAGCGAGAACATGAAGCCGCGCGCCGAATTGCACCAGTCGGCGCCGATCGCCATCGCGCGCGCCATGTCGAAAGCGGTTGCGATCTTGCCGGAGGCGCCGAGCCGGATGCGGTCACGCGCGCCAATGCCGACCAGCGCGTTGTGGACGAAATTGACGCCCTCGCGCATCGGCATGCCCAGATGATCCATGAACTCGAGCGGCGCAGCGCCCGTGCCGCCTTCATTGCCGTCGACCACGATGAAGTCGGGATAGATGCCGGTCTCCAGCATCGCCTTGCAGATCGCGAGAAACTCCCAGGGATGGCCGATGCACATCTTGAAGCCGGCCGGCTTGCCGCCGGCAAGCTTTCGCATGTTGCCGACAAATTGCATCATCTCGATCGGCGTCGAGAACGCCCGGTGCGACGCCGGCGAGATGCAGTCCTCGCCCATAGGCACGCCCCGGATCTTGGAAATCTCCTCCGATACTTTGGCCGCCGGCAGCACACCGCCATGGCCCGGCTTGGCACCCTGGCTGATCTTCAGCTCGACCATCTTGATCTGGTCGTCGGCGGCCACGCGCGCGAATTCGTCGGGGTTGAAGTTGCCGTCGCGGTGACGGCAGCCGAAATAGCCGGAGCCGATCTCCCAGATGATGTCGCCGCCCATCTCGCGGTGATAGGGGCTGACGCCGCCCTCGCCGGTGTCATGGGCGAAGCCGCCTTTCTTCGCGCCGGCATTGAGCGCGCGCACGGCGTTGGGGCTCAGTGCGCCAAAGCTCATCGCGGAAATATTGAAGACCGAGGCCGAATACGGCTTGGTGCAATCCGGCCCGCCGATGGTGATGCGGAATTTCTCGCTGGCGGCCGTCTTCGGCGCCACCGAATGATGCATCCATTCATAGCCGTCGCGATAGACGTCCTCCTGCGTGCCGAAGGGACGCTTGTCGAGCACCATCTTGGCGCGCTGATAGACCACCGCGCGGGTATCGCGGGAGAACGGCATGCCGTCCTTCTCGCTCTCGAAGAAATATTGCCGCATCTCGGGGCGGATTTCCTCGAGCAGGAAGCGCATATGCGCCGAGATCGGATAGTTGCGCAGGACGGCGTGGCCCTTCTGCACGAGGTCGCGGACGCCGAGCAGCGTCAGCCCGCCGAAGATCAACAGCGGTATCAGGACGATGTCGAACGCCTTGGGATTGTGATCGAAGAGGCCGATACCAAGCAGCATGGCCGTGACGACAGCGCAGATCGTCAGGACAATGAAGCGTGGCGAGAACGGAAGCAGCAGCGTTTCCATGGCACCCCTCAGGCTCGTTCAGCCCAATTATTGGCTGTGGCTCGATCCGCATTGACCGGGCCGATCCGAAACTTCGATTCTTGGCACGCTATCGCGCACACTGGTCGTGGATATGACAGCAAGTCCAAAGATATCCATCAAGGATATGATCAAGCGTATAGAATCCAATGGCGTCAAATCAATCCACCCGGATGGACGGGATGTTTTGCAGTGCAACCTGACCCGGAATAGATCAGTTTGAGCACCGATCAGTGATCATGGGGCCGCAACTCACGCGGAATCTCACGCTGCGTCAGCCCGCCGCCCGCAATCCAGTCGTCCGTGCCCTGCCGGGCGCGCTCGATATGCTCGGCGGTGCGCGAGAAATCATAGGGTGAGCCCACCAGCGGGCACAGCGGCGGTACCACGAAATAGGCGATCTCCGGACCGAGGTTCTCGAGCTCGTTCACCAATTGGCGCGCGATCAACAGCGTCAGCGCGTGGAGCGCATTGGCGACCGCGCCGACCGGGGGCGCGTCATTGGCGCAGGCGTGCCCGGTCGGCAGGATGATCAGGCGCCGCGCGCCCTGCTTCACCGCGATCCGCACCGGCGTATTGGAAGAGAGCGCGCCGTCGGCGAGGTAATGGTCCCCGTAATGGACCGGCTCGAAAGCGCCGGGAATCGCCGTGGAGGCGACGATGGCCTCGGCGGCGGGCCCCTTCGAGAACACCACGCTGTCGCCGGTGATGATGTCGGTGGTGACGATGTGCAGTGGAAGCTTCGCGTCTTCCAGGTTGCGATAGGGGACGTGATCGTCGATCAGCTTGCGGATGCCGTCGTGGGGGATCAGGAAATCGCGCCGCCACAGGAAGCTCGCCAGCGTACGAAGCGTGAGCGGAAAGACGTCGCGGCGCTGCAAGCCGCGCCAGATGTCGGCGAGGCGCTCGACGCCCGAAGGCGTCGGATCGCCGGCATAGAAGGCGCCGTTCAGCGCGCCGACGCTGGAGCCGACCACCATGTCGGCTGTCATGCCCTGCCTCACGAGCGAAAGCATCATGCCGACCTGCACCGCGCCAAAACTGCCGCCGCCGGCCAAGACCAAGGCGGTTTTGGTGGGCGAGGGATCGGATGAGGACAAGAGTTGAATGCTCCCAGTGATCGGCGCGACGTACAGCGGGCTGTTCGGGGAGCTTATAGCAGTGGGAAAATGGTGAGCGCCACCGGCACTACCGTCGTCCTGGCGAAAGCCAGGACCCATTACCCCAGGACAGAGTTGTGATGGAGGTCGGAGCTGCCATCGTGCCCATAACCAAATCCTGTGGTTATGGGTCCCCTGGCTTTCGCCAGGACGACAGTTCAGCGCTCCACGAACGCCTTCTCGATCACGAAATGGCCGGGGGTGCTGCCATTGCCTTCGAGGAAGCCGCGGCTCTCGAACGTCTGCTTCAGCTCTTCCAGCATCGCCGGGCTGCCGCACATCATGATGCGGTCGGTGGCGATGTCGAGCGGCTCTTGGCCGATATCGTTGAAGATCTGCTTGGAAGTGATGAGGTCGGTGATACGGCCGCGGTTGCGGAAGGGCTCGCGCGTCACGGTCGGATAATAGACCAGCTTCTCGGAGAGCAGTGGCCCGAACAATTCGTCTTCTTGCAGCTTGGCGACCAGCTGCTCGCCGTAAGCGAGCTCCGAGACCTGGCGGCAGCCATGCACCAGCACGATGGTCTCGAAGCGGTCATAGACATCGGGGTCCTTGATCAGGCTCGCGAACGGCGCGAGGCCGGTGCCGGTCGACAGCAGCAGCAGCCGCTTGCCCGGCAACAGATTGTCGGCGATGAGCGTGCCCGTCGCCTTGCGGCCGACCAGGATGGTGTCGCCTTCCCTGATCTTCTGCAGGCGCGAGGTGAGCGGACCGTCCTGTACCTTGATCGAGAAGAACTCGAGCTCTTCCTCGTGGTTGGCGCTCGCCATGCTGTAGGCGCGCAACAGTGGACGGCCGTCGATCTCGAGGCCGATCATAGCGAATTGCCCGTTCTGGAATCGAAAGCCGGAATCCCGGGTTGCGCGGAAGCTGAACAGCGTGTCCGTCCAGTGCTGCACAGAAAGAACTTTCTCTCGATAGAACGCGCTCATGACTTTCGTTTTCCGTTTTACCGTGATGTTGGAAGGATCAGCTCGCAAGCCCCAAAACTGGGCAGAAAGGCCTGATAAGCTTAAGGTTTTCGCCGCCTGACATACGTGAATTTGGCCAATAATCAACCCATGTTGCAGCGCAATTAGAGGTGATCAAATGCATGTCGTTCGATGACGGTAAATGGTTCGAACCATGCTAATTCCACTCCAAAATGCGCAATTAACTTTCCGCATTAAACTTCAACACGGCAGTTAATTTCCGTGCCCGGCATCACAGACCGTCATGTCCAGTAACCAGCGCATTTTCGTGGATGCGATCCGACGCTATTGCAGGGCTCGGGGCATCGCCTGCGAGGTGAAATCGCAGGGCTGGCTGGTTATCATGCAGCGTGGCGAGCGCCGCCACCTCGCCTTCGGTTACGACATCGGACTGAACAGCGCGATGGCGCACCGGATCGCCAACGACAAATCCGCGACCGCGGAAGTGCTGGCGCATTCGGGCATCGCCTGCGTTCCGCACACGCTGTTTCTGAGCCCCAAGCTAGGAAAGTACGAGCCGGCAGTCGGCGCGCGCGAGGCCATGCTCGCACTGCTGTACGCACATCCGCATGGCATTGTCGCCAAGCCCAACGAGGGCACGTCGGGCCGGTTCGTCTTCAAGGTAACGAACGAAGGCGATCTCGATCACGCCACAAGCGAGATTTTCACCTCGCATCTGAGCCTTGCGATCTCGCCCTTTGTCGAGATCGAGGAGGAAATCCGCGTCATTCTGCTCGATGGCGATGCGCGCGTGGTCTACAGCAAGCAGCGCATCGCGGACTGGCGGCATAATCTGGACTTCGGCGCGCGCCCGATTCTGCTGGAGCAGGGCGAGGCGCGCGAAGCCTGCATCGCGATGGCGGTTCAAGCCGCGAATGCGATCGGCATCCGCTTTGCGTCGATCGATATCGTGCGCGTTGCGGGAAGCTGGCAGGTGCTCGAAATCAACTCAGGCGTGATGATGGAGTTGCTGGGCAAGCACCATCCGGAGCTGGTCTACGCGACCTATGCGGCGGCCTTGGATAAGGCGCTTGAAACGATCCCGTAGGGTGGGCAAAGCGAAGCGTGCCCACCATCACGAGCGGAGTATTTGAAGGTGGGCACCTTCGCTTTGCCCACCCTACGCTTCCTTCCGTCAATTACTCCCCGCCGGGGAATCGTCCATCGCGCGGAAAGCGTCCTCGAGCTGCGGCGAGATCGCGACATTCATCCGCTCGCCGGTCGGCAGCCGCGCCACGAACCATTTGTTGTAGAGCGGGATCAGATCGTGGTTGGAGCCGAGCTTGCGGAAGGCACGGTCGACCACGGCCGACAATTGCGGTTCGCCCTTGCGGAACATGATGCCGTAGGGATCGTAGGACAGATAATCGCCGACGACGCGGAACTTGTCCTGCGACTTGTGGCGCACGATCAGGCCGTAGAGCAGGATGTCGTCGGTGGCGAATGCATCCGCCTTGCCGTCGACAAGCATCTGGTAGGATTGCTCGTGGTCGCCTGCGGTGATGATGTTCAGCCCGAGCGAGAACTTCTTGTCGGCATTATGCATCGCCTGCTCGTTGGTGGTGCCCTTCGTCACCACCACGGTCTTGCCCTTGAGATCCGTCACCGACTGCACGCCTGAGGTCTTCGACACCATCAGCTTGGTGCCGGCGACGAACATCAGCGGCGAAAACGCCACCTGCTTTCCACGCTCGGCATTTGCCGTGGTCGATCCGCATTCCAGGTCGATCTTGTTCTGCAACACGGCCTGGATGCGGTCGTCGGAGGTGACCTTGACGTATTCGATCTTCAGATTGGGATCATCGACCTCGGCGCCGATCTCGTCGACCACGGCCTCGCAGAGCTCAAGGCTGTAGCCGATCGGCCGGTTGGCCTGGTCGAGGAACGAGAATGGCGGCGAGCTCTCGCGATAGCCGAGACGCACGACATGGTTGTTCTTGATGGCAGTGAGCGTGGGGCTAAGCCCCTCGCTCGTCTGGGCGGCCGCGCCGGTTGCCAGCAGCAGCGCTGCCAGCAACACGACATCAGGCAAACGGAGGGGATGATGCATGCATCGCTCCCATCAATGCGCCGGCACGGCGTCGCCCGGAACTGCATCCGTCGGAACGGCGTCATCCGGCCCGAGCTCATGCTCGGCCTTCAGCTCGCCTTCCCACTTCGCCACCACCGACGTCGCCAGCGAGTTGCCGATGACGTTGGTGGCGCTGCGGCCCATGTCGAGGAACGTGTCGATACCCATGATCATCAAGAGGCCGGCTTCGGGAATGTTGAACTGGCCGAGTGTCGACGCAATCACCACCAGTGATGCACGCGGCACGCCGGCCACGCCCTTGGAGGTGATCATCAACGTCGCCAGCATCGCAAACTGCGTCCCGAGCGACATCTCGATGTGATAGGTCTGCGCGATGAAGATGCTCGCGAAGGTGCAGTACATCATCGTGCCGTCGAGGTTGAAGGAATAACCGAGCGGCAGCACGAAAGCCGAGATGCGCGAGGAGGCGCCGAATCTGTTCAGGCCTTCCAGCGTCTTGGGATAGGCCGCCTCCGACGAGGCGGTCGAGAACGCGATCATCAAGGGCTCGCGGATCAGCCGCAGCAGATGGCTATAGCGCGGCCCGATCACGATGAAGCCGACCATCACCAGGATGCCCCACAGGATGAAGAGCGAGAGATAGAAGCCGCCCATGAACACGATCAGCTTCCACAGCACCAGGAGGCCGTTCTTCGCCACCGTCGCCGTGATCGCGGCCCATACCGCGATCGGCGCGAACAGCATCACATAGCTCGTCACCTTGAGCATGATGTGGGCAAGGTCGTCGATCAGCGACATGATCGGCTTCGCCCGCTCCGGCATCGCGCCGAGCGCGACCGCGAAGAACACGGCAAACACCACGATCTGCAGGATCTCGTTCTGCGCCATGGCATCCGCGATCGAGGTCGGGATCAGATGGGTCAGGAATTTCTCGACCGAGAAGGCTGACACCGGCAGGCCCGTCGACTGCGCCTTGTCAGGCAGCGTGCCCGGGAAGTTGGCGCCGGGTTGCAGCAGGTTCACCATCACGAGGCCGAGCAGCAACGAAACGAAGGAGGCGCTGACGAACCAGCCCATGGTTTTCGCGAAGATGCGCCCGAGCCTGGCGCCGGAGCCCATATGGGCGATGCCGCCGACGAGGGTCGCGAACACCAATGGCGCGATGATCATCTTGATCAGGCGCAGGAACAGCATCGCGATCAGATTGATGTCGGCCGCGAGCTCGCCGCGGCTGTCGGGCAGGAAGTTGAAGATCAGCGAGCCCATGATGATGCCGAGCACCATCGCGCCAAGGATATATTGAGTAAACCTATTCGACATTTCTCTTACCCCCGTAAGTCCAGTCGTCCGGCGAACGATCAGTGTGGCAGATTTCGAGGGCGACGCAACACGGTTCCACTGGCCGCGTGGTGTGCCAGAATGTTCCCGTTGTGGATTGGGCACACTCCAACTACCGTTATACGCAACGCACAATGAATGCGGCTGCACGTTTCCTGCGCGCCGACTGCATCAATAATCACCATGGGAGGGATGGCATGAGCACGAGCATCAATCGGCAGATCCTGCTTGTCGAGAAGCCCACCGGAAAGCTCGGACCGGAACATTTCAAACTGACCAACGCGGCAATCCCGGAACCGAAGGAGGGCGAGGCGCTGCTTCGCGTACGCTATATCTCGCTCGATGCCGCCAACCGCGCCTGGATGCACGGCGCGACGTATCGTTCGGCCGTCGAAGCCAACACCGTGATGGCGGGAGGTGGCATCGCCGAGGTGGTGACCTCGAAGGCGCCGGGCTTTGCCGCCGGCGATCTCGTCTGGGCTGATACCGGTTGGCAGGAATATGTGGCCTTGCCGGGAAAGCATCTCAGCAAGATGCCGAAGGTCGAGCCGATGACCCATCTGCTGAGCATCTTTGGCGTCGCCGGCCTCACCGCCTATTTCGGCCTGCTCGAGATCGGCAAGCCGAAGCAGGGCGAGACCGTGGTGGTCTCGGCGGCCGCCGGCTCGGTCGGCTCGATCGTCGGGCAGATCGCCAAGATCAAAGGCTGTCACGTCGTCGGCATCGCCGGCGGCAAGGACAAATGCCATTGGCTGACGTCGGAGCTCGGCTTCGATGCGGCCGTCGACTACAAGGACGGCGCAACCTTCAAGGCGCTGCGCGCGGCCGCACCCAAAGGCGTCGATGTCTATTTCGACAATGTCGGCGGCGACATCCTCGAAGCCTGCCTGCCGCTCATGAACAATTACGGCCGCATCGCCTGCTGCGGCGCGATCTCGCAATATGACGGTGTGCCGTCGGCGCATGGGCCGCGCGGCGTGCCCGGCCTGATCGTGGTGAAGCGCCTCGTCATGCAGGGCTTCATCGTCATGGATTACATGGCACAGCGCGACAAGGCGCTGGCCGACCTGCAGGCCTGGACCTCGTCGGGTCAATTGAAAGTGCAGGAGGACGTCATCGACGGCCTGGAGAATACACCGAAGGCCCTGATCGGCCTGCTCGCGGGCGAGAACCGCGGCAAGCGCATGATCAAAGTGTGACAAGCCGGCTCGACAACCGTCATCCATAATTGGCTTGCGGTGGAACCCGGAAGCGAGGAAAAATGCCGTTGCCGGGAATTTTCCCATTTGGCTTTTTTCACCTCGCGCCGGGCGGCGGCTTGCGGCGATAACGATAAGGATTGCTTCAATGATCCAGGCAATAGCACAAGCGACGAGACAGACGCTGTGGCCGATGCTGGCCTTCGGTATCGCGCTGGCGACGCCGGCTTTTGCGCAGGCACCGAGCGACGCGCAGCGCGCCGCAATCAAGTCCAATTGCCGCTCCGACTATATGGCGCATTGCTCGTCGATTCCGCCCGGTGGCGTGGCCTCGCTGCAATGTCTGCAACAGAACATGGGAAGCCTGTCGACGGCCTGCGCTAGCGCGGTCAAGGCCGTAAGCGGGGCGAGCGAGACCAAGGCCGAGCCCGCCACGAAGGAGGAGCCGAAGCAGGAAACCAAGAGCGAACCGGCACCCGCGGGCGAACCCGCGAAGGCCGCGGACGAGCCGGCAAAGACGGCGGCCGAGCCCGCCGCCAAATCGTCGACCAAGGCCGCCGCGGGCAAGCCGAGCAGCGCGCAGATCTCGGCGATCCGCGCCAACTGCCGCTCCGACTATCCGAAGGTCTGCTCCGGCGTGCCGACCGGCGGCGCCGCCGCGTTGCAGTGCCTGGAGAAGAACAAGGCCAAGCTTTCCGCAGCCTGCGAGAAAGCGGTCGCCGCAGCGACCGGCGGAGGCGCTGCCGCACCGGCCGCCTCTTCCGGCAGCGGCGCGCCGGCAACGGCAAATGCGAGCCCGGATGCGACGCCCGCCGCGGCTCCGCCGCCGGCGCTGGTGATGCGCCCGATGCGCCCGCGCGAAATCCTGTTCGTGATGCGCTCGGCCTGCGGCGCCGACGTGCAATCGCTCTGCGCCGGCGTCCCGCCCGGCGGCGGACGGATCATCGAATGCCTCGCCTCGCAATCCGCATCATTGTCGCCGGCCTGCCGCGACGTGCTGGGGCAATTCGCGCAATAAACTTACGTTTTTTGGTCTAGCGCCATGGTCATCATGGCGCTAGATTGCCTCCAAAATTGTAAGTATACTGTCAATTAAAAGCATGACCCGGAAAGTGAAGACCGGTTATCCGAAACGATCATGCTCAACCAAAGAGATGAGATCACGATGCGATTTCGCATCATGATCCGGGAGGGAACGACCTTGCGCATCGCCGTGATCGGCGGAGGGCCCGGCGGGCTCTATTTCGCCTATCTCTGGAAGAAGTGTCATCCCGACGCCACGGTCGACCTGTTCGAACAGAACCCGGCCGGCGCGACCTGGGGCTTTGGCGTGGTGTTCTCGGACCAGGCGCTGGAGTTTTTGCGCACTGACGATCCCGAAACCGTCGATGTCATCACCCCGCGAATGGAGCGCTGGAAGAACATCACGCTCGATTTGCGCGGCGAGACCGTCGAGATTGACGGCGTCGGCTTTTCCTCGATCGGTCGGCTGGAGCTGCTCAAGCTGCTGCAGGCGCGCGCCCGCGATGCCGGCGTTGCCGCGCACTACGAGACGACGATCGCATCAGTCGATCAGTTCGCGAGCTACGACCTGATCGTCGCCGCCGATGGGCTGAACTCCCTGGTCCGCCGCAGCTTCGAAAGCGAGTTCGGGGCGTCTGTCACGACCTCGACCAACAAATTCGCCTGGTACGGCACGTCAAAGACTTTCGCGACGCTGTCGCAGACCTTCGTTGCGACCGAGCGTGGCAGCTTCAACGCCCATCATTACCGCTACTCGCCACAAATGAGCACGTTCCTCGTCGAATGCGATGAGATGACCTGGCAGGCTTACGGCTTTGCCGACAAATCGATCGAGGAGTCGCAGGCGATCTGCGAAGGCGTGTTCGCGGAAGCGCTCGACGGGCACAAGCTCATCTCGAACAAGTCGGTGTGGCGCAACTTCCCCTGGATCTGGAACGAGCGTTGGTCGCACGCCAACATGGTCCTGATCGGCGATGCATTGCACTCCGCGCATTTCTCGATCGGCTCGGGCACACGACTTGCGATCGAGGACGCGATCGCGCTGGTGAAGGCGCTTGAAACCGAGGCCGACATGCCGTCCGCACTTGCGCGTTACGAAGGCGAGCGCAAGCCGATCGTGAAGAAACTGGTGACGGCCGCCCGCACCAGCGCCGACTGGTATGAGAATTTCAGCGACCACATGAAGCTTGGCCTGATGGACTTTGCCTACAGCTACATCACCCGCTCGGGCCGTATCGATGACGCGCGACTGCGCGCGATGTCGCCGCAATTCATGGCGCGCTACGAGGCCGCGAAGTCGGAGGCACGTCATGGTGTCTGAGATCGCCGACAACGTGCCGCGGGATTGCGCCGGCGCGCGCGAGATCGGCTTCAACCTGCCCGAACGTTACAATGCTAGCCGGGTTCTCTTCGACAATCTCGCCAAAGGCTTTGGCGAGCGGCTGGCGCTGACCGGCCCGGCCGGACAGCGGACCTATGCCGAGCTTTGCGTGGAGGCCTGCCGCTGGGGCAATGGCCTTGCGTCGCTGGGTTTGAAACGCGGCGACCGCGTGCTGCTCTTCCTCGACGACACGCCGTCCTATCCCGCCGCGTTCTTCGGCGCGGTGCGCGCGGGCTTTGTGCCGCTCCTCATCAATACGCTGACGCCGCCGGATTTGTTACAGTTCTATCTCGCCGACAGCGGCGCTTCCGTCGCCGTGGCGGAGGCGGAGTTCTGTTCGCGCTTCGACGCGGAGGCCTGCAAGGACACACAGCTCCGCACGCTCATGGTCGTCAACGGGGCGGTCGGGAGCCACGCCGCGCCGCAAGCGATCGCGGCTGACGCCTGGCTCGCAGGCTTTGCGGCCGATCTCGCCGAAGCCGACACCCATCGCGACGAGATGGCGTTCTGGATGTATTCGTCCGGCTCGACCGGACGGCCCAAGGGCATCGTCCATCTGCAGCACGACATGGCCTATAGTGACGAAGCCTTCGCCAAGAGTGTGCTGAAGCTTGCGCCCGGCGACATCTGCTTCTCGGTGCCAAAAATCTTCTTCGCCTACGGCTTTGGCAATTCCATCACCTTCCCGTTCTCGGCCGGCGCGGCGACGCTGCTGCTGCCGGGCCAGCCGAAGCCGGCCTCGATCTTCGAGGCGATCGGACGCTTCAAGCCGACCGTCTTCTTCGGCCTGCCGACGCTCTATACCTCGCTCACCAAGGCCGACGGCGCCACGACGGCGGATTTCTCTTCGCTGCGCATGTCCATCTCTGCGGCGGAAGTGCTCTCCAGTGAGGTCTTCAACGGCTGGAAAGAGCTCACCGGCATCGAGATCGTCGAAGGCCTCGGCTCGACCGAGGCGCTGCACATCTATCTCTGCAACCGGCCCGACAAGAAGAAGCCCGGCGCCGCCGGCTTGCGCGTGCCCGGCTACGAGATTTTGCTGAGGGATAAAGACGGCCGCGAGGTCGGCGACAACGAGGAAGGCATCTTGTGGGTGCGCGGCGATTCCGCGACGCCACTCTACTGGAACAGGCCGGACAAATCCGCCGAGACCATCCGTGAGGGCGGATGGATCTACACCGGCGACCGTTTCGTGCGCGATGCCGAAGGTTTTCACTTCTTCCGTGGTCGCGCCGACGATCTGATCAAGATTTCCGGCCAATGGGTCTATCCGCTCGAGGTCGAACTCTGTCTCGCCGAGCATCCCGAGGTGCGCGAATGCGCCGTCTATGCCGCCGAGCTGCCGGATCGCCGGATGACACTGAAGGCGGTGGTGGTGATGAACAAGGGCGGCTTTGACGAGAGCGATGCGGTGAAGCGGCTGCAGGATTACGTCAAGGCAAAGCTGTTGCCATACAAATATCCGCGCGAGATCACCTTCATCGGCGAATTGCCGAAGACGGGAACGGGCAAGATCGATCGGCAGGCGGTGATGCGGATGTAGCCGCTGTCATTGCGAGCGAAGCGAAGCAATCCATGGCGCCACAAGCGGAGAGATGGATTGCTTCGTCGCTTCGCTCCTCGCAATGACGATGGAAGCAGCGCTAACTCAACCCCGTCCCGCCATAAAGCCACGCCAAATCGCCGTACCACTCCTCCTGCGACTTCGCGCCCATGATGGCGTTGCGGAGGCGGGCGTGGTCGCCGGCGGAGTGATAGATGTGCTCGCCGATGGCGCGGGAGAGAAGCTGCACGCGGGCGGTGCGTGGGAAGCGCTGCGCGCGATAGGCTTCGAGCGCCGTTGTGTGGTCTTCATGCGCAGCCAGCATATGCGACAGGCAGACCGCATCCTCCATCGCCTGGCAGGCGCCTTGCGCGAAATATTGCAGCATGGGATGCGCCGCATCCCCTAGCAATGCCACGCGCCCGTCGATCCAGCGCTCGGTCGGATCACGATCGCACAGCACCCAGAGCCGCCAGTTGGTGCCGTGGCGGATGATGTTTTGCGCGCGCTCATGCACATGCGCAAAACCCTTCATCACCTCTTCCTCGCTGACCGGCTTGCCCGCGACCGGCTCCGGCGCGTCGTTGTGATAGGTGACGACGAGGTTGAACACTTTCCAGCCCGAGAGCGGGTAATGCACGATGTGGCATTTCGGGCCGGCCCACAGCGTCGCCGCGTTCCAGCGCAGATCCTCCGGCATCTGCTCGGTCGGGATCACCGAGCGATAGGTGGTGTGGCCGGAGACGCGCGGCGCGCCGTCACCCGCGACCTGCTTGCGCACATTCGACCACAGCCCGTCGGCTCCGATGAGGAGCGAGCCGGCGACGCGCTCACCGTTGGCGAGACGAGCCGTCACCGACGAACCATCCTGGTCATAGCCCACGACTTCGCTGGAGACGCGCAAATCAATCAGCTCGCTGTCGCGGCAGGCTTTCAGGAACACGCCATGCAAATCGCCGCGATGCACGACGGCATAGGGGTTGCCGAAGCGTGCGCGGAAGACATCGCCGAGATCGATATGGGTGATTTCCTCCGCGCTCAGCGCATCCATCAGGCGGAGCTGGTCGATATAGACAGCCATGTTGCGCGCGGCCTCGCCGACGCCGAGATAGTCGAAGGCGTGGAAGGCATTCGGGCCGAGCTGAATGCCCGCGCCGATCTCGCCGAGCTGGGAGGCCTTTTCCAGCAGGATCGAACGAAATCCTTTCTGCGCCAGCCCGAGCGCGGCAGCGAGGCCGCCGATGCCGCCGCCCGCAATCAGGATCGGCTGCGCGCGCGCCGTCATCAGCCGGCCTTGCCGAGATGTTCGAGCGCGTCCTCGGCACGCAGCGGCACGCGCGAGGCCTCGTTGTTGAGATCGACAAGTTGCGAAAGTAGCGCCATCAGCGCTTTGCGATCCGCGGGCTTCAGGGGTTGCAGCATCCGCGCCTGCGCGCGATCGACCGACGGCGTGATGTCGCGAAGCAACGCTGCGCCGGCCCTGGTCAGATAGAGCAGCTTGACCCGCTTGTCCTCGGTCGACGGCTTGCGCTCGATCAGCTTCTTCGCCTCCAGTCGCTCGATGACATTGCCGAGCGTCGAGCGGTCGAAGGCGATCACGGCCGAGAGCCGGGTCGCATCGATGCCGGGATGGGTGTGGATCGCGATCAGCGCCGCATATTGCACCGGCGTGAGGTCGAACGCCCTGCACTCCTCGACAAAGATCGCAACCGCGATCTGCTGCATGCGGCGAAAGAGATAGCCGGGCGCGGTGTAGACCGCGTCCATGGTAATCGAATTAGGCTTACTCGGCATCGGGTTGCTTGTCCGGCGCGGCGTCGGCAAACGCTTTCGTCGCTTTCGCAGCGGCTTCCGCTTTCAACAGACGTGGGAAGGCATTGACGTCGACGCCGAAGCGCCGCGCGTTGGCGAGCTGCGGCACCAGGCAGAGGTCGGCAAGCGTTGGCTTGTCGCCAAAACAGAATGGACCGGACTCGTTCGCGACCAGCTTCTCGCAGGCCGAGAGCCCCTCGCGGTTGGCCCAGCCGGCCCAGGCCGTCACTTTCTCCTCGGGCAAGCCGAGCTCGCGCAGCCGCGCCAGCACTTTCAGATTCTGCACGGGATGGGTGTCGCAGGCGAGCGCCTGGGCAAAAGCGCGGACCTTGGCGCGGCGCAGCGGATCCTTCGGCAATAGCGGCGGTTCGGGATGGGTCTCGTCCAGCCATTCCATGATGGCGAGCGACTGCGTCAGCACCGCACCCTGGTCGTCCTCCAGCGCCGGCACCAGGCCCTGCGGGTTGATCGCGAGATAATTGGGGGCGCATTGTTCGCCCTTGCGAAGGTGATGCGGCAGGTGCTCGGCGGATAGCCCCTTGAGATTCAGGGCGATCCTGACCCGGTAGGACGCGCTGCTGCGGAAATAGCCATGCAGCTTCATCGGAACCTCCCTCGAATTTTATTGTTGCCCGTCTTTCCGGGGCGACGCATCAGCGTCGAACCCGGAATCTCGAGATTCCGGGTCTGGTGCTGCGCACCATCCCGGAATGACCGCTAAAGCGGTCAGTTGACGCTATCCACATTGTGAGTATGCTGTCAATCTACTGAAAAAGAACAGGGGAGACAGCCCATGGAAGCCGTGGCGAAGACGCCGGAGCGCGAGGCATTCTACAAGAAGATCGAAGGCGAGAGTCTCTCCGCTCTGTGGAACGTCATGGGCGACATCATCACGCCCGAACCCAGGAGCGCCTGCCGGCCGCATCTGTGGAAGTTCGACACGATCCGCGACTACATGACCGAAGCGGGCAAGCTGATCACCGCCAAGGAAGCCGAGCGGCGGGTGCTGATCCTGGAAAATCCGGGTTTGCGCGGCCAGTCCAAGGTGACGACCTCGTTGTTTGCCGGCGTTCAGATGGTGGTGCCCGGCGACATCGCGCCTGCCCACCGGCACAGCCAATCGGCGCTGCGTTTCATCCTCGAGGGCAAGGGCGCCTACACCTCCGTCGACGGCGAACGCACCGCGATGGAGCCCGGCGACTTCGTCATCACGCCGTCGATGACCTGGCACGA